>NZ_JBIUVO010000005.1:0-49827 GCF_044742995.1 Pseudomonas sp. NPDC087803 | reverse complement strand
GCCCAGCGCTTTCGCGAGCAGGCTCGCTCCTACAGGTTTTGTGGATTACTCCAATCCTGTGGCAACCGCTGAACATTGTGGGAGCTGGCTTGCCAGCGATTGGGTTGTGTCAGGTGAAGCTGTTCTGGATGGCTCACCGCATTCGCGAGCAAGCCCGCTCCCACAGGTTTTGTGGATTACTCCAATACTGTGGCAACCGCTGAACATTGTGGGAGCTGGCTTGCCAGCGATTGGGCTGTGTCAGGCGAAGTTGTTCTGGATGGCCCACCGCTTTCGCGAGCAGGCTCGCTCCTACAGGTTTTGTGGATTACTCCAATCCTGTGGCAACCGCTGGACCTTGTGGGAGCTGGCCTGCCGGCGATGGCGTCGTGTCAGGTGAAGCTGTTCTGGATGACCCACCGCTTTCGCGAGCAGGCTCGCTCCCACAGGTGTTGTGGATCACTCCAATCCTGTGGCAACCACTGGACCTTGTGGGAGCTGGCTTGCCAGCGATTGGGTTGTGTCAGGCGAAGCTGTTCTGGATGGCCCACCGCTTTCGCGAGCTGGCTCGCTCCCACATTTGGCCTGTGTATTCCCCAGGCCTGGGCCGGTACACAAAACCTGTGGGAGCGGGCTTGCTCGCGAATGAACGATTGCGCGGTATCAGGCCGAAGTCTGCTTGGCCTTCAGGTGCCGTGCATACCACGGCCGCTTGGGTACCTTGCGGAACAGCTCCGAGAGTTTTTTCTCGTCATCGCTGAAGGTGATGCGCAGCGCCAGCTTCATGGTTTCCGGGTCCATTTCCACTGACTTGCCGGCCTGCAACCCCGGCACGGTGCTGCAGCCGTGGGTGATCGGGCCGAGCCACGGGTCATTGACCTCGACCCAGCGCCCCGGGGCGAACCACGGCACGTCATTGACCTGCATCCGCGTGACCTCCCCCGGATGAAACCGCTCATGGGCGCGAAACCAGTCTTCCAGGCGATCGTCAATCCAGCCATGAAACGCCCAGAACACCGGGCTGACATGGGAGGAAAACGGGTCACCGAGAAAGTCGTTTTCCGCCGCGTACCAGCGTGCGGAAAAATCCGCCGGATCGCGGGCGAACGGCACCGGATGGCCGTTGGAAGGATCACGCGGCACCGAGGCCCAGCGCATGTGCAGCCAGTCATGCAGCCCCAGTTCAACCTCCGAACCGAACTGGCCCAACGTCAGCTTTGCCAGATAGCGCGGGTCGCGGTAACGCGATTCCCAGACCAGAAAGTTGCTGTGGTAGGTCTCGGCGGTCTTGATGTCGCTGACCCATTGCGAGTATTCGTCATCCTCTTCAGCCAGCCAGGTCGGCGGCAGCGAGGTGCCGTCGTGGTTGTCGAAGTAGTCGGCAAAACCCTGGCGATCACGGATCAGCTCCGGCTGCGGCAACGGGAAATGCTGCCAGGACGGCAGGTCCTGCATCGACCGCGCCGTGCCCAGCATGTGCCGGTGCATGAAGAAGAAGTCGATCCCCGAACCGTTGCGATCCTTGCGCGGCCCACGGGCGTCGCGCTCCTTGTCGCGAGGGCCGGGCTGCCAGCCGATGCCGCGCAGGGCGCCGCGTTTTTCCTCGGACAGGGTGTGCCACTTGTCTCGCGAGGCGTGCCAGAGCTGGTGAAACAGACGGTGCTCGGGAGAAATCAGCCACGCCAGCAGAGTCGGGTTCAGGCCAATGCGTTCGCGCGCCTCGGGGAACACCCGTTTGACCGCGACAAAACGGTTGTCCTGGGCCGGCAACATCAGCGGCCGATCCAGATTCAGCACCCGCCCGCTGAGACTGCCGCTGCCGGCATTGCCGAAGCCGGCCCAGACCTCGTCGAGGGCCATGCTGAATTCATAATCGGGGGCGCCATCGGCCGCTGTACTGCTGACCAGCCGCCAGCTCAGTTGCGCGGCGCTGACATCGGCCAGATCGGCGAGCACCCGATAGCGTGGCGGCTGAGGCGAGCGCAGGCGTTCGGCGGTGTCGAGAAAACCGATCACCCCGCGCCCCTTGTGCGCGATGTCGAGGAACACTTCCAAGCCCTCTTTCGGCAGGCCGGCAAGGCCCGCATCACGCCCCTCGAAACGGATCTGCCAGACCCCCCGCAAGGTATCGGCCAGGCGTTGACCGGCCACGTCCGCCACGTCGAACGACGCTTCGCCGGGGGTGATCGTCGGGTCCGGCTTCGTCCATTCACGATGCCCAAAATACCCTGCCGGCACAGCGGCGCCGGTCACTGCCAGACCCGCCATGAACCATCGTCGAGAAATCTTCATTGCCCTACCTGTGTCAGCCATGAAGCAGGCTTTATCCAAGCTAGAACGATTATTACCCCGGCAAATTTATGCGCGCCGGAAAAGATCGCTGCCTGCGCCAGCGCCTACAGAGCGCCGGGGTGCCCGCGATCTTTTTGCCGAGGCCTAAATTCCATGGCTGCCCAGTCGTTCCACCCAGATAGCGAAGGCCCTTGTGCCTGCACCTCGACGGCGAACCTGACTGAGATGGCAATGACAAAACCACGTTCGAAAAAGGCTCTTTACCTCGGCCTGCCGCTGGCCCTGGCGATCAGCGCCGCTGCTGGCTTCGCGGTCTGGGAGCACTGGTTCAAGGACAACCCCGGCTACCCGCCCAAAGTCATGAAACAGGCGGATGAGTTGCAGGACCGGATCCTGTCCTTCGACAGCCACATCACCGTGCCGCTGGATTTCGGCACGGCCGGCAACGAAGCCGACAAGGACGGCAGCGGTCAGTTCGACCTGGTCAAGACCGCCCGGGGCCGGCTCTCCGGTGCCGCCCTGACGATCTTCGGCTGGCCGGAAATCTGGAACGGCGCGAACGCCCCGCACCGCCCAACCGCCGGCTTCGTCGAAGAGGCACGCTTCGAACAGGAAACCCGCTACAAGATCATCACCACGCTGGTGCGCGACTTCCCCAATCAGGTGGCCATCGCCTACACCCCGGACGACTTCCGGCGCCTGCACGGTGAAGGCAAATTCGCGATCTTCATGAGCATGCTCAACGCCTATCCGCTGGGCAATGACCTCAACGCCCTCGACAAGTGGGCCGCACGCGGCATGCGCATGTTCGGCTTCAGTTACGTGGGCAACAACGCCTGGGCCGATTCGTCGCGGCCGCTGCCGTTTTTCAATGACACCCGCGACGCCCTCGGCGGCCTGTCCGAGATCGGCAAGCAGGCGGTGCACCGGCTCAATGACCTGGGCGTGATCATCGACGTGTCGCAGATGTCGACCAAGGCCCTGGAACAAGTCGCGCAATTGAGCCGCGCACCGATCGTGGCCTCGCACTCGGCGCCACGGGCGCTGGTGGATATCCCGCGCAACATCAGCGATCAGGAAATGCAGCTGATCAAGAACAGCGGCGGCGTGGTGCAGATTGTCGGCTTCCCGACCTACCTGCGCCCGCTGAGCCAGCACACCCAGGACAAGCTCAATGCCCTGCGTGCGAAGTTCGACCTGCAACCGCTGCAAGGCCTGGAAATGGCGCTGATGCCCGGCGATCCGATCATCACCGTGTGGCCCGAGCAGCGCTTTGGCGAATACGCCAGTCAGCTCTACGGGATTGTTGACGAAGAACCGAAAGCCACCCTCAAGGATCTGGGCGACGCCATCGACTACGCGGTGAAGAAGATCGGTATCGACCACGTCGGCATCAGCTCCGACTTCAACGACGGCGGCGGCATCGACGGCTGGAAGGACGTCAGTGAGGCACGCAACGTGACCGCCGAACTGATCTCCCGCGGCTACAGCGAAGCCGACATCGCCAAGTTGTGGGGTGGGAATTTCCTGCGGGTCTGGGAGCAGGTCCAGCAATCGTCGAAACCCGTGGCCACTCACTGACGCCCTTTTGAACAAGCGAACCGACTTCATGACCAACCGCCGTTCTTTCCTCAAGCAGGCCGGGATTCTGGCCGCCGGCCTGCCCTTGGGCGCTGCCGTGAACCTGCCGGCGCGGGCCGCCAGCCCGCAACCGCTGAGCGGGGACAAATGGGCGCAGTTGCGCCAGTTGTTTGATCAGGATCCGGATTACCTGCACTTCGCCAACTTCCTGGTGACCTCGCACCCACGGCCGGTGCGCGAAGCCATCGAGCGCCACCGCGCGACGCTGGATCGCAACCCCGGCCGGGCGATGGACTGGGACCTGGGCGAAACCGAAAAGCGTGAGCAGTTCGTGCGCGAATGGGCCGGACGCTACCTCAAGGCCAAACCCGAGCAGATCGCCCTGACCGGCAGCACCACCGAAGGCCTGGCGCTGATCTACGGCGGCATTCACGTGCGGCCGGGGCAGGAAATCCTCACCACCGAACACGAGCACTATTCGACCAACTACACCCTCGCCTACCGCCAGCAGCGCGACGGGGTCAAAGTGCGCAAACTCAAGCTGTTCGAAAGCAGCGCCAAGATCTCGGTCGACGAGGTGCTCAGTGGCATCGACCGCGGCATCCGCCCCGAGACCCGTGTGCTGGGCATGACCTGGGTGCAGTCGGGCAGCGGCGTGAAACTGCCGATCGGCGAGATCGGCAAACTGGTCGAGCAACACAACCGCCAGCGTGACGACAAGGACCGCATCCTGTACGTGGTCGACGGCGTGCACGGCTTCGGCGTCGAAGACCTCGACTTCCCGGAAATGCACTGCGATTTCTTCATTGCCGGCACCCATAAATGGATGTTCGGTCCGCGCGGCACCGGGATCATTTGCGCACGCTCCAGCGAACTCAAGGACGTCACGCCGATCATCCCGACCTTCTCTGAAGCCACCACGTTCTCGACCACCATGACCCCCGGCGGCTACCACAGTTTCGAGCATCGCTGGGCGCTGGACGAGGCATTCAAGCTGCACTTGGAACTGGGCAAGAACGAGGTGCAATCGCGCATCCACAGCCTCAACACCTATGCAAAAAACCGCCTGCTGGAACATCGCTCGATCGAGCTGGTAACCCCCCGCAGCGCGGCGCTGTCATCGGGTTTCACCTTCTTCCGGATCAAGGGCCGCAACTGCGATCAGGTCGCCGCGCAACTGATGGCCGACCGCGTGGTGTGCGATGCCGTGGAGCGTGATGCCGGTCCGGTGATCCGCATCGCCCCGGGCCTGCTCAACAGCGAGAACGACATTGAGCGATTCATGGCGGTGCTCGACAAGCACCTGTGAATCGCCCCGCTTTCCTTTAATCGAGATGACTCATGAAACGTGATCTGTTGTCCCCCGTCAGCGCCGCCGGCGCACTCAAGGCGCTGGCCCTCTCGGCCCTGCTGGGCTGCCTGCTGCCGAGTGCCGCACTGGCCGCGACACCGCCCGCACCGGGCAAAGTGTTCAAGGACTGCAAGGACTGCCCGGAAATGGTCGTGCTGCCCGCCGGCACCTTCACCATGGGCACCCCGGACGATGAAGTCGGCCGCGAACCCGATGAAGGTCCGATGCATGACGTGACGTTCGCCAAACCATTCGCCATGAGCCGCTTCCAGGTCACCGCCGGTGAGTGGGACAGCTACGTGCGCGAAAGCGGTGTGACCATTGCCAATGGCGATACCCGCCCCGGTCGCGAATGTGTCGCCAGCAAGCCGCGCTACAAGCAGGAACCACGGCAACCGGCGGTGTGCATGAACTATTTCGACGTGAAAAACTACGTCGCCTGGCTGTCGAAAAAGACCGGGCAGAAATACCACATGGTCAGCGAGGCGCAGCGCGAATACGCCGCGCGTGGCGGCAGCAAAGGTCCGTTCCCCTTCCCGTTCGATGAAGGCAAGGATTACAGCATCGCCAAACACGCCAACACCTATGGCCCGGCGGACGGATACAGCTTCACCTCGCCTGTGGGCAGCTACCCGGCCAACGCCTTCGGCATGTACGACATGCACGGCAACGTCTACGAATGGGTCGAAGACTGCGAACACCCGGACTATGTCGGCGCGCCCACCGACGGCAGTGCCTGGCTGGAAGCCAACTGCGAAGCGGTGCGCATTCGCGGCAACGACTGGGGCGAAGCACCGGTGTTCTCGCGCTCCGGCAACCGCAACAGCCAGTACCCGAATGAACGTGGCGACTGGATGGGCTTTCGCGTAGTGCGCGAACTCTGAGCCTGTCCTCCGATCACCGTTTCCCCCCTCTGTGGGAGCGGGCTTGCTCGCGAAAGCGGTCTGTCAGCCACCAGCAAATCGACTGACACAACGCCTTCGCGAGCAAGCCCGCTCCCACAGGGGTCGGAGGGGGAATCGGGATATCCTGTTCACCCGATCCATTGTGGGAGCGTGGCTTGCCCGCGATAGCGGTGTGTCAGGCAGCACTTATGTTGAATGTGCCGACGCCTTCGCGGGCAAGCCCGCTCCCACAGGGTCCGGCGGCATTCACTCAAATCGGGCACACCACAAAGTCACTGTGGGAGCTTGCCTGCAAGCGATAGCGGTGGGTCAGCCAACATGGATTTTGAATGGACTTGCGCCTTCGCGAGCGGGCTCGCTCCTACAGGTTTTTTGCCATAGCGCCGCCAGTCGGCACCCGGCTAAATTAAGCCGGCCACCAGACGTTCTACTGGGTATCTGCTTTTATACCCAAGGAACTGTCTTCCATGACCCAGCCTACCCGTGGCGCCATCGGCGAATTGTTCGCCCTGTTGAAACCGTTTCGGCTCATCGTCGCCGCGTCCATTTTCCTCGGCATGGTCGGCGGTCTGAGCGTCACGGTATTGCTGGCGACCATCAATAACGCCCTGCATTCGCAAAGCGGCCTGACCCAAGGCGTGGTCGCGCTGTTCGCCGGCCTGTGCCTGCTGGCCCTGGCCAGTTCGATCTGCTCCGACATCGGCACCAACTACGTCGGCCAGCACATCATCGCCAGACTGCGTAAACAGCTGGGCGAAAAAGTCCTCTCGGCGCCGATCGAACAGATCGAGCGCTACCGCAGCCATCGGCTGATTCCGGTGCTGACCCACGACGTCGACACCATCAGCGACTTCGCCTTCGCCTTCGCGCCGCTGGCGATTTCGGTCACCGTGACCCTCGGCTGCATGGGATACCTGGCACTGCTGTCGTGGCCGATGTTCCTGATCATGGTCGCGGCGATCCTGATCGGCACCGCAATCCAGGCCTATGCCCAGAGCAAGGGTGTGCAAGGTTTCATGGCCGCGCGTGACGCCGAAGACCAACTGCAAAAGCACTACAACGCGATTGCCGAAGGCGCCAAGGAGCTGCGCATTCACCGCCCGCGCCGTCAGCGCATGTTCGTCTCCGGGATCAAGGCCACCGCCGAATTCATCTGCAACACCCAGGTGCGTTCGATCAACACTTTCGTGATCGCCAAGACGTTCGGTTCGATGCTGTTCTTCGTGGTCATCGGCCTCGCCCTGGCCCTGCAGACGTTCTGGCCGAGCGCCGACAAAACGGTGATGAGCGGTTTCGTCCTGGTGCTGCTGTACATGAAAGGCCCGCTGGAACATCTGATCAGCACCCTGCCGATTGTCAGCCGCGCGCAGATCGCCTTCCGCCGCATCGCAGAACTGTCCGAGCAATTCTCCACCCCTGAAGCGCACCTGTTGCTCAGCGATCAGGGCCACGCCGACAAGACGGTGCACAGCCTGGAACTGGCCGACGTGCGCTATGCCTTCCCGGCCGTCGACGGCGCGGCGCCGTTTCAGCTGGGGCCGGTCAACCTGAGGATCAAGCAGGGCGACATCACGTTCATCGTCGGCGAAAACGGCTGCGGTAAAACCACCCTGATCAAATTGCTGCTGGGCCTGTACACCCCGCAGCAGGGCGAGATTCGCGTCAACGGCCTGGGCATCGGTGCGCACAATCGCGATGACTACCGCCAGTTGTTCACCACGGTCTTTGCCGACTACTACCTGTTCGACGACGTAGTCCAGGGCGACATGCAGATCCCGGCAGATGCCGACAAGTACCTGCAACGCCTGGAGATCGCGCACAAGGTCAGCGTCAAGGACGGCAACTTCACCACCACCGACCTGTCCACCGGCCAGCGCAAGCGCCTGGCCCTGATCAATGCCTGGCTGGAAGAACGCCCGGTCTTGGTGTTCGACGAGTGGGCGGCCGATCAGGACCCGACCTTCCGCCGCATCTTCTATACCGAGCTGCTGCCGGACCTCAAGCGTCTGGGCAAAACCATCATCGTGATCTCCCACGACGACCGCTATTTCGATGTCGCCGATCAACTGGTGCGCATGGAGCGTGGCCGTGTGGTCAGCGAGCTGGCTCCGGCCTGACCCGTCTGTAATACGCCTTGCGGATTGATCCGCGAGGCCCGATCCCGGCTTCAAGTGCACAGAAACCACCCGGCAACTATTTATTTGTCGGGTTTGTTTCCGGTTTTTTGCCATCCCTCCGTCTTAATAATAATTCCTATTAACAAAAACTCTGCACAACACTTCTCAGGAGCTCAGGCAAGTAATGCACCCTCTTCCACGCCGCACACCTCTCGCGCTGGCCGTACAGCGCCCGACTTTGCATAGAACCCTGCTGACAAGTGTCCTGCTGACCGCCACGTTGCTGGGGAGCACGATGGCCAACGCGGCACCGGTCAAGGTCAATATTGCGGTGCAGCCGCTGTCCAGCGCACTGACCGAACTGGGCCTGCAGACCAACCTGCAGATCCTCTACAGCCCGGATCAAGTGGCCGGGATCAAATCCCGTGCGGTATCCGGTTCGCTGGAGCCTGCCGAAGCCCTGGCCGCGATGCTCAAGGACAGCGGGATTTCCTTCCAGATCAATGGCAGCAGCGTGACCCTGGTCTCCGGCGGCGCGGGTTCGACCCTGCAACTGGGCGCGACCACCATTTCCGGCCAGGCGCTGGGCCTGATCACCGAAGACAGCGGGGCCTACACCACCGGCGCCACCACCACTGCGACCAAGCTGCCGCTGACCATTCGCGAAACGCCGCAATCGGTGACCGTGGTGACCCGTCAGCAGATGGACGACCGTGGCGAGAAAAACATCGGCGACGTGTTGCGCAACACCCCCGGCATTTCCGTGCAGCAATATGACAGCGACCGCACCGAGTACTCGACCCGTGGTTTCGCCATCACCAACTTCCAGTACGACGGCGTCAACAACGTCTACGACGGCGTGTACGACGAAGGTGCGACCCACGTCGACATGGCCACCTACGACCGCGTCGAAATCATCAAGGGCGCCACTGGCCTGATGACTGGTTCCGGCGATCCTTCGGCCACCGTCAACCTGGTGCGCAAGAAGCCGACCAAGGAATTCAAGGCCTCGGTCACCGGCACCGCCGGCTCGTGGGACAACTATCGCACTGAAGGCGATATCTCCGGCCCGCTCAATGACAGCGGTTCGGTGCGCGGGCGCTTCGTCGGCGCGTATCAGGACAAGAACTCGTACATCGACCACTACACGCAGAAAAAGGATGTCTACTACGGCATCCTCGAAGCCGACCTCAGCGAAGACACCCTGCTGACCTTCGGCATCGACAAACAGAGCGTGACCCCGCGCGGTTCGTCCTGGACCGGCAACCCGGTGTACTTCGCCGATGGCGGGCGTACCGACTTCCCGCGCAGCTTCAACCCGGGCGCAGACTGGAGCCGTCGCGACTTCGACTCCGTGACCTACTTCACCTCGCTGGAGCAGGCCCTGGCCAACGACTGGAAACTCAAGGTCAGCCTCAACGAGAAAATCACCGATCACGACACGCAGCTGGCTTCGGCCAGTGGCGGCAACCCAAATCGCGCCACCGGCGAAGGCATGTTCCTGTACTGGGGTCGCTGGGAAGGTCACCGTGTGCAGGATACGGCGGATATCAACGTCTCCGGCCCGTTCACCCTCGGCGGTCGTGAGCATGAACTGGTGGCCGGTTTCATGGCCTCGCATTCGCGCCAGACCGGTGCCACGTTCGACACCAGCGCCTTCAGCCAGGTACCGGGCAGCATCTACGACTGGAACGGCGATCTGCCGAAACAGGAATTCCCGAAGAACGGCAAATACGAGCGCACCCAGAGCCAGAACGGCATCTACCTCGCCACGCGCCTGCGCCCGACCGATGACCTGTCGGTAATCCTCGGCAGCCGCCTGAGCACCTTCAAGTACAACGAGGACTACTCCTACAACGCGGGCACCGGCATGGACGACACGCATGCCAGCTACAAGGAACACGGGGTCGTCACGCCTTACGCCGGTGTGGTCTACGACCTCAACGAGACCTACTCGCTGTACGGCAGCTACACCAACATCTACCAGCCACAGATCTACAAGGATGCCGACGGCAAGACCCTCGCTCCGGTCGAAGGCAATGCCTACGAGACCGGTCTGAAGGCCGCCTACCTCGACGGCCGCCTGAACGCCAGCCTGGCGTTCTTCCGCATCGAGCAGGACAACGTCGCCGAGTCCATCGGCACCAACCCGGTCACCAACGAAGGCATCTACAAATCCATCAACGGCGCCACCACCAACGGTGTCGAACTGGAACTGGCCGGTGAGCTGCAAGAAGGCTGGAACCTGTCCGCCGGCTACACCTACGCCCGCACCCGTGACCAGGACGAGCAACGCATCTACGGCTACCCGCTGTCCACCACCAAACCCGAGCACGTGTTCCGCACGTTCACCACTTACCGTCTGCCGGGTGTGCTGAACAAGGTCACCGTCGGTGGCGGCGTCAGCTGGCAGAGCGCGTTCTACGGCAAGATCTACAGCGCGCCGGCCGGCGACTACACCCGCATCAAGCAGGGCGGCTACTCGCTGGTGGACGTGATGACCAAATACGAGTACGACGAGCACCTGAGCTTCACCGTCAACGCCAACAACGTCTTCGACAAGAAGTACCTGACTGGCCTGGGCAACTTCGACACCACGTTCTACGGCGAGCCGCGCAACCTGCAACTCACCGCCAAGTACAACTTCTGATTCCAGTCAGAAGCCCCATGCCCGCATCGAAAGATGCGGGCATTTTTTTTGCCCTGGCGCCGGCCTCAAGGTCTTTTGAGCGGGCAAAAAAAACCGCCATCACCGGTTCGGCAATGGCGGTTCGCAGATCAGATCAGATCAGATCACAGATGGGAGCGTACCCACTGCGCGACCTCGGCATGGATCGCCTCGACCTCACTCAGCAGCCCGGCCATGCGCAGGAAGTCGTGGGTCATGCCTGGCTGTTCGAGCAGGGTCAGGTCATTGCCGGCGGCACGCAGACGCTCGGCGTAGGCACGACCTTCGTCATACAGCGGATCATGCCCGGCCAGGTACACCAGCGCCGGTGCGACACCGGACAGATCGTCCGCCAGCAATGGCGAGCAGCGCCAGTCGGCCAGATCCTGCGGCGTGCGGGCGTAATGCGCGTAGAACCAGTCCAGGGTCGGGGTCTCCAGCAGATAGCCTTCGGCGAAATCGCGGTGCGAGGCGCGATGAGTAGTCGCGTCCGTCACCGGGTACACCAGAACCTGGGCCTTTGGCAGCAGTTTCAGTTCTTCGGGTTGACGTACCGCGATCAACGACAGCACGGTCGCCAGCGTCGCACCGACGCTGTCACCGGCCAGCACCGTCCGCGCCGCGTCCAGCCCCAGGCTTGCGCCTTCGCGCACCAGCCAGTTACCGGCATCGCAGGCATCCTGTACCGGGGTCGGAAAACGCCACTCCGGCGCCAGGCGATAGTCCACCGTCAACAGCGCAAAACCACCCTGCGCCGCCAGCCGTCGGCACAGCGCATCGTGGGAATCGAGGCTGCCGACCACGTAGCCGCCACCATGAAAATACAACATCACCGGTTGCAGGCCTTCCGCGGCCTGCCCGGCGCGGTACAGGCGCGCCGCCAGACTGTGGCCATCGCGGGCGGCGATGGTGAAATCCTGACAATTGACCTTCTCCAGCGGCACATCGAGAAAGCCCGACGCGGCTTCGAAGTCGAGGCGTGCCTGTTGCGGGGTCTGCTCGTGCATCGCACGGCTTTTACCGGTCAGTCGGCCGAACTCGGCGAGTTCGAGAAATGCTTGCAGCTCTGGCAAAACAGCCATCGTTCACATCCTTCCAAAAACAGGTCAATGACCGGGCAGCACGGCTGCCCGGTGGTAATCAAGCGACAGTGGTGCGACGTTCGAGCAACGCTTGCAATTGATCGAGCAATTCGTCGCCGCGCATCAATTCGTAGTGCCCGCCGGCCAGCACACGGTCGACGCCATGGCGCCCGACCTGCGCGGCGAACACCTCGCGTTCGGCGTCCCGCTCAGCCACCCACCAGCGGTGCGCGGCCACCTGAACCTTCGGCAATTGCCGCTGGGCCAGAGCCAGTTGCTTGAGCGCGGAACCCGTGGCGAAAATCCGCGTGAACTCGTCGGCGCCCAGCGCGGCATCGCCACTGGCGCCGTGCAGCGCAGCCTCGATCACGGCGGCAGCGGCAGCCTGTTCGTCGAGTCCGGCGGCTTGTTCCGCGATCAGTGCCTGCGCCTCTGCAACCGACAGACCGAGCACAAACTTGAGGAAGTCCGCGAGGTCTTCACGCCAGTCTCCGGCCTCGGCCGTGCCGGCCACGTAGCTGTCGACCAGACCCGCGAACGCGACCGTCGCGCCCTGACTTTCCAGCTCGCCGGACACCAGTTGCACCAGCGCCCCACCCAGCGACCAGCCCAACAGGTAATACGGGCCGTCGGGTTGCTGCGCACGAATGCGCTGAGCGTAGGCCTGGGCCATCGCCAGCAGCGACTCGTCCTGCCATTGCGGATCGAGCAGCATCCGGCATTGCAGGCCATAGACCGTGCGCCGACCTTCCAGGCGTCGCGCCAGCGGCTCGTAATCGAACACCGTGCCGAACCCGGCGTGCAGGCAGAACAGCGCCGGCACATGGGCGAGGCGGCTGTTCAGCGTCAGCAGGGGATCCGGTGCTGTGGCCGGCTCCTGTACCTGATAGCCACTGAGTTCGGCGATGCACGGCTTTTGCATCAGATCGCGCAGCTTCAATTCGAAACCCAGTTGCGGCTGGCTGCGCACCCGTGAAATGACCTTGAGCACCTGCAGCGAGTCGCCACCGAGTTCGAAGAAGTTATCGTCGATACCGATTTGCGGCACGCCGAGCACGTCCTGCCAGATCGTCGCCAGCGCCTGTTCCAGTGTATTGCGTGGCGCGCGATAGCCGCCCAGCGTCCACTCCGGTTGCGGCAGCGCGCGACGGTCGATCTTGCCGTTGGCCGACAGCGGGAAGCGCTCCAGCACCATGATCCGTGCCGGCACCATGTAATCGGGCAATTGCGCCTGCAGCTCGGCCTTGATCCGGCGATCCAGACCGGCCGCGCCCGGCGCCACCACATAACCCACCAACTGCTTGCCGGTCGGCGTGTCGTGCACCACCACGGCGGCATCCTGCACCCCGGCGCACTCGCGCAGACGCGCTTCGATTTCACCGAGTTCGATGCGGAAGCCGCGAATTTTCACCTGCTGGTCGAGACGCCCGAGGTAGTCGATCAGACCGCACTCACGCTGGCGCACCAGGTCGCCGGTGCGGTACATGCGCCCACCCGCCTCGAACGGATCGGGAATGAAGCGTTCGGCGCTCATGCCCGGACGCTGGTGATAACCACGCGCCAGGCATTCACCGCCCAGATACAACTCGCCACTGACCCCGGCCGGCAACGGATTGAGGTCGGCATCGAGCACGTACAAACCACGCCCGGCAACGCCACGTCCGATCGGCGCGTAGGCCGCCTCGCAGCGCTCGCTGGCTTCGGCACGCCACAACAGCGGCGTGACCACGGTTTCGGTCGGGCCATATCCATTGACCAGACGCTGTGGGCGCAAGGCGCGTTTGACCTGTTCGAAACTGGCCTCCGGCACCGCATCACCGCCAAAGCAATACACCTGCACCGGCGGCGGATTGCCCAGCCGTTCGGCCACTTCGGCCATCTGTTGCAGATACGCCGGCGGGAAGCAGGCAACCGTGACCTGATGGCGCTGCAGCACTTGCAGGGTCTGCTCCGGGGTCCACAGCGTGTCCTCGCGAACCACCAGACTGCCACCGGCCAGCAACACGCTCAGCCAACGCTCCTGAGCGCCGTCGAAAGCGAACGACATGAAGTGCAATTCACGGCTGGCCGGCACCAGTTCGTACAGCTCGATGATGCCGCGGCAATGCCGGGCGATCGGCCCGCGCGCCACGGCCACGCCTTTCGGCTGACCGGTGGAGCCGGAGGTGTAGATCAGATACGCGAGGTGCCCTGCCAACGGTCGGGACAATGGGCATTCGGCGCGGTCATCGTCCGGCAATTGATCGAGCAGCAAGCGTGGCACGCTGTCGGCAACGCTCAGGCGCTGATCCAGATCGCTGTCGCAGAGCAACAGGCTGGCCGCCGAATCCTCGAGCATGTAGGCCAGACGTTCCGGCGGATACGCCAGGTCCAGCGGCAAGTACGCGGCACCGGCCTTGAGCACCGCGAGAAACGCAATGATCGTCCGTTCCGAACGCGGCAGCGCTACGGCCACCAGACTTTCCGCGCCGATACCGTGCTCGATCAACTGCCCGGCCAAACCATTGGCCCGGGCTTCGAGCTCGGCATAACTGACTTCACGCTCTTCACAGAACAGCGCGGTCTTCTGCGGCTGCTGGCGCACATGCGCATTGAAACTGTGCAGCAGATCGGTGTCATGGACCGACGGAGTCGGCAGACCCAGACGCGCGCCCGGCAAACCGAGATTGCCGATCAGGCAGTGTTCATCCTCCGGCAACGTGCGCAACAAGCCTTCCAATTGCGCGCGGATCTGCTCGACTTCGGCGTCACTGAAGCGCTCGCGCAGGTACAGGTACTCGACTTCCAGACCGTCATCGTTGGCGCTGACCATCAAGTCCATCGGCACGTTGGTGACGCCGGCGCTGCCCACTTCGGCAAAGCGCAATTCGCCCTCTTCGCCGCCGCGCAACGCCCGATCCACCGGATGGTTTTCGAACACGATGATGCTGTCGAACAGCCCCTGGCCACCGAGTCCGGCCCAGCGCTGGATGTCCGACAACGGCGTGTGCTCATAGTCACGCACGGTCAGGTTGTAATCCTGCAGCTCCCGCAACCACTCGCCCAATGGCTGTTGTGGATCGAGGGTCTGGATCACCGGCAAGGTGTTGATGAACAGCCCGAGCATTTCCTGCGCCCCCGGCAAACCGGTCGGGCGCCCCGCCACCGTGGCGCCGAACGCGACGCTGCGCTGGCCGCTGTGACGTTGCAACAGCAGCAGCCAGGCGGCCTGCACCAGGGTGTTGAGGGTCACCCGCTGACGCTTGGCAAAACCGTGCAGCTTGCGCGTCGCTTCGGCATCGAGATCGGTATACATCACGCCGTGTCCGGAACCGCTCGCACCGCTGGCCTTGGCCAGAATCGTCGGCGCTTCCAGCAGGGCCAGACGCTCGCGCCAGAAACCTTCGGCCTGCGCGCTGTCCTGACGTTGCAGCCAGCCGATGTAATCGGCGTAGCGGCCATTGAGCGCCGGCAGGCTGGCGTGGTGATACAGGCGCAGCATTTCGCCGAGCAGACGCGAAGCACTCCAGCCGTCGAGCAACAGGTGATGGTAGACCCAGATCATCTGATAGCGCTCGGTGTCCAGGCGCACCAGCACGAAACGCATCAGCGGCGGGCAGCTCAGGTCGAAACCCTTGGCCTGTTCGGCAGCGGCCAGATCACCCAGCGCCTGCTCGGTGTCGCTGCGCTCGCGCCAGTCGAGTTCTTCGATTGGCAACTCGACGTCAGCGAACACCGCCTGCAGCGGATCGGCCAGACCATCGCGCCAGCGGAACGCCGCGCGCAGCACCTCATGGCGCTCGATCAGGGTTTGCCAGGCGGCGCGGAAACGCGGCACCTGCAAGCCCTCCACCGCCACGCTCAACTGGTTGACGTAGGGGTTCAGCTCCGGTGAATCCAGGCAATGGAACAGCATGCCTTGCTGCATCGGCGACAGCGGATAGAGGTCCTGCAACCCTTCGCGAGCAGCCACATCAATGTGCGGCACCAGCGCGAACGCGGCGACTTTCGGCGCCTCGCTCAAGCTCGCTTCGCGAGTGACCGCCACCGCTGCCAGCGCCCGAATGGTCTGCTGTTCGAACAACTGCTTCGGACTGAACACCAGCCCGCGCTGCCCGGCGCGGCTGACCGCTTGCAGGGAAATGATCGAGTCACCGCCCAATTCGAAGAAGTTCTCGGTGACGCCCAGCGCCTCCACGCCCAGCAGTTCCTGCCAGATCTCCACCAACAGCGCTTCGGCCGCTGTCGCCGCAGGCACCAGATCCTGACTCTGACGCGCCATGTCCGGCGCCGGCAGGCCTTTGCGGTCGAGCTTGCCATTGGGTGTCAGCGGCAAGGCAGCGAGGCACATCAGGTGCGCCGGCAGCATGTGCGCCGGCAGACGGCTGCGCAGGTGCGCGGTCAGCGCTTCCTGCAGATCCTGCTCGTTGGCCAGTGGATCGCGCGGCACGATGTAGCCGACCAACTGGCGGCTTACCGGGCCGTCGCGATCAATCACCAGCGCTTCGCGCACGCCTTCGTGCTCCAGCAGGCAGGCTTCGATTTCGCCCAGCTCGATACGGAAACCGCGAATCTTCACTTGCTGGTCGATCCGGCCCAGGTATTCGACCACACCGTCGGCACGGAACCGCGCCAGGTCACCGCTGCGGTAAAGACGCGCACCCGGCACGAACGGATCCGGTACAAAACGCTCGGCGGTCAGGTCCGGGCGCTGGTGGTAGCCACGGGCAACGCCCTCGCCGCCCAGGTACAACTCGCCGGCCACACCCACCGGCAGCGGCTGCAAGCCACCGTCGAGAATATAGGCGCTGCGCTTACCCACCGGCCGACCGATCGGCATGAAGGCCGAGTCGAACTCGGTGTCCGGGTAGGCCAGCCAGATCAACGGAGTGATCACGGTTTCGGTCGGGCCATAACCGTTGATCAGGCGCTTGGGTTGCAGCACCTGCTGCACTTCATCGAACGCATGCTTGGGCATGCCTTCGGCACACGGCGTGTAGGAACGGATCGGCAGTTCACGCCCCGCTTCGCCCATGAAATCGGCGATCTGCAACAGATAGCTCGGGGTAAAGCAGGCGATGGTGATGCCGTGCTGCTGGATCTCCGCGCAGGTGCGCTCGACACTCCACAACTCATCGTCACGCGGCATCACCGCCGAGCCGAAGATCAGCGGCGTCAGCCAGCGTTCGTGGGCGCCGTCGAAGCTGATCGAGGCAAACTGCAACTCCCGGTCCTCGGGGGTCATGCCGTACAGCTCGCCGATAGCCAGGCAGTGCATCGCCAATGGACCGTGGGCCACGCTGACGCCTTTCGGCCGTCCGGTGGAACCCGAGGTGTAAATCAGATAAGCAAGGTTTTCCCCGCAGGTCAGGTTGACCGGGTTTGCGTCCGCCATCGTTTCCAGCGGCTCACGGTCGATCTCCAGCACCGGCAGAGCCTCCGGCAGCGCGAGTTGTTCCCGCAGCCAGGACTGGGTGAGCATCAGCACAATGCCGCTGTCCTGCATCAAATATTGCAGGCGCTCGGCCGGGTACGCCGGGTCGAGGGGCACGTAGGCACCACCGGCCTTGAGGATCGCCAGCAGGCCGACGATCATTTCCGGCGAACGCTGCATCGCCAGACCAACGCGCACTTCCGGGCCGACACCGAGGTTGCGCAAGCGATGGGCCAGACGGTTGGCGCGACGGTTGAGTTCGGCGAAGGTCAGCTCCATCTCGCCAAAAATCAGCGCCGTGGCCTGCGGGCGGATCTCGGCCTGGGCCTCGATCAGCTGATGCACGCACAGCGGATTTTCATTCGCGACGAAGGCCGGGTTCCAGGTGTGCAACTGCTGCACGCGCTCGCTGGCCGTCAGCAGATCGAGTTCGCTCAAGGCGCCCTCGGGTGCATCGACCATCGCGTTCAGCAGCGCGCCCAGATGCGCGCTCATGCGGGCGATCGCCTCGGCGCTGAAGTGGCTGCACTGGTAGCTCCAGTTCAGGCTCAGGGTGTTTTCCGCGGTGGCCGCCAGGGTCAGCGGGAAGTTGGTGCGCTCATGGTTCTGCGGGATCGAAAAGCTCAGACCGGCCGGCGCGCCCTGTTGCAGCGCCTCGGCCACCGGGAAGTTTTCGAACACCAGCAAGCTGTCGAACAATGGCTCGCCGGCACGCCCGGCCCAGCGCTGAATGTCGCCCAGCGCGGTGAATTCGTGCTCACGCAGTTCCAGGTTTTGCGCCTGCAAACGGCTCAGCCACTGGCTGACCGTTTCCACCGCGTCCGGGCAACTGATCACCGGCAAGGTGTTGATGAACAGGCCCAACTGGCTTTCGGCACCCGGCAGGTCCACCGGGCGCCCGGCCACGGTTGCGCCGAAGGCCACGCAGCGCTGGCCGCTGTAGCGTTGCAGCAACAGCGCCCAAGCCCCTTGCAGCAAGGTGTTGAGGGTGACTTTCTGCTGGCGGGCGAACTCGCTCAGGCGCTGGGTCGCGGCCACGTCAAATGTCTGCAGGTGGTCGGCAAAGGCCTGGCTGTCGGCCTGCTGCGGAGCGCCATGGGCCAGGCTCTGGGCCAACAGGGTCGGGTTGTCCAGCGGCGCCAGTTGCTCCAGCCAGAAACGCTCGTCGGCCTGCGCATCCTGACGTTGCAGCCAGCCGATGTAATCGGCAAAACGCCCGCTCGGAGCCTGCACCGCTTGCCCGGCGTAACGCTGCAAGACTTCACTGAGCAGCAGCGAATTGCTCCAGCCGTCGAGCAGCAAATGGTGGTGGGTATAGATCAGTTGCTGACGCTCGTCGTCCAGCCGCACCAGGGTCAGACGCATCAACGGCGCTTGTGCCGGGTCGAGTTGCAGACGCTCGCTGTCGATCAGTTGCGCCAGCGCCTCGGTCTGATCGGCACGCCCGCGCCAGTCCAGGCAACGGAACGGCAGTTGCAGCTGACGATGCACCAGTTGCACCGGCGCCTCGAAGCCCTGCGGGAAGTGGAAACTGCTGCGCAGAATCGGATGCGCGTCGATCACCGCTTGCCAGGCCTGCCCCAGGCGCTCGGCGTCGAGGCCTCGGGCCTCGACATTGAGTTGGTTGACGTAGGCACCGGACGCCGACTCGAACAGGCTGTGGAACAGCAGACCGGCCTGCATCGGCGACAGCGGATACAGGTCCTCGATCTGCGCCGCCGGCACTGGCAACCCATCGAGTTGTGCCTGGCTCAAACGCGCCAGCGGGAAATCCGCCGGCGTCACGCCACCGGCCTCGTCGCTCAGGCAGTGTTCGATCAGCGCAAGCAACTCTCGGCGATAGTCCGCCGCCAGGCGTTCGATTTCAGCGTGTTCGAAGCATTCGCGGCTGAAGGTCCAGTCCAGTTTCAGTTCACCGCCATACACCTGACCGTCCACCGACAGCCAGTTCGGCAGCGGTGCATCGGCCGCTTGAGCAGCACCGCTGGCTTCGCTGGCGGGGCTGAACAGCGCGTCCTCGGCAAAGCTCTGGTCGAACTGCCCGAGGTAGTTGAACGTGACCCGCGCCGGCGGCAAAGCCTCCAGCGTCGCCCGGGTCGCGGCATCGCCCATGTAGCGCAGCAGCCCGTAACCCAAGCCCTTGCCGGGGATCTCGCGCAGTTGCTGTTTGATCGCCTTGATCGAACCGGCAAGGTCCGCCGTCGGCGTCAGGCGCACCGGGAACAGGCTGGAGAACCAGCCGACCGTGCGGGTCAGGTCGATGTCGTCGAACAGGTCTTCGCGGCCATGCCCTTCGAGCTGGATCAGCGCCGATTCATTGCCGCTCCAGCGGCTGAGGGTGCGGGCCAGTGCGGTCAGCAGCAGGTCGTTGACCTGAGTGCGATACGCCGCCGGCGCCTGTTGCAGCAATTGGCGGGTCTGCTCGCGGTCCAGCGCAATGCTCACGCCCTGACGCAAATGCCCGGCCTGACTGGCCTGGGCATTCGCCGCCGGCAAGTGGTCGCCGGCCTGAGCCAGTTGCGTCTGCCACCAGTCCAGCTCGGCGAGCGCCGCGTCGCTGCGGGCATAGTCTTGCAGCTTCAGCGCCCAGCTCTGGAACGCGCTGGTCTTGGGCGGCAGTTCCTGCCCCTGATAGGCCGCCTGCAAATCTTCCAGCAGCACCCGCCAGGACACACCGTCCACCGCCAAATGGTGGATCACCAGCAACAGGCGCTGGGAGCCGTCGGCCTGCGCGATCAAGGCGATGCGCAGCAACGGACCGTCCTGCAGACTCAGGCTGCGCTGGGCCTCTTCACACACTGATTCCAGCGAGGCGTCGTTGGCGACCCGGGCGGTCCAGAGCATGTCGATGACATCGGCACTGTCCGCGCCGACATAGCGCGCCGACCACTGGCCGTCGACCAGACTGAAGCGCAGGCGCAAGGCGTCGTGTTGCTTGAGCAGGCGCTGCACCGCGCCTTGCAGACGCGGCAGCTCCAGCGTCTCGCGCGGCACCAGCAGCACCGCCTGGTTCCAGTGCTGGCGTTGCGGGATCGACTCGTCGAAGAACCAGCGTTGAATCGGCGTGAGAATCTGCGCGCCGTCCACCGGTCCCTGGGGTGCCAGCGGTGCGGCCTGGACCTTGACCACCGCGGCCAGCGCCTGCAGCGTCTGCTGCTGGAACAGGTCACGCGGTTGCAGGCTCAGGCCGGCACGCCGGGCGCGGCTGACCACCTGAATCGAAATGATCGAGTCGCCGCCCAGTTCAAAGAAATTGTCCTGACGGCCGACTTGCTCCACCCCCAGCACGTCCTGCCAGATCTGCGCCAGCGCTTGTTCATGTGCGGTGCTCGGGGCTTCGAATGCACGCTGACTGACTTGCAGGGTCGGGGCCGGCAGGCGCTTGCGCTCGAGTTTGCCATTGGGGCTGAGCGGCATCTGCTCGATCAGCACGGTCTGCGCCGGCACCATGTAATCCGGCAAGGTCGCGAGCAAATGGTTTTTCAGGCTTTCACGCCAGGCACTCTGCCGGGCGCCATCGGCATTCGGCAGCGCGCGATCCTGCGGCACCACATACGCCACTAATTGCTTGCCGCTCGGCCCGTCCAGCGCCAGCACCACCGCTTCCTGAACCTCGGGGTGTTCTTGCAGGCGTGCTTCGATTTCGCCCAGCTCGATCCGCAAGCCGCGAATTTTCACTTGGTGGTCGATGCGTCCGCAGTACTCGATGGCGCCATCGGCGCGGTAACGTGCCAGGTCACCGGTGCGGTACAGACGCTCGCCGCTGCCGAACGGATCGACGACAAAACGCTCGGCGGTCAACGCGCCGCGACGGTGATAACCACGGGCCAGACCGATACCGCCCAGATACAACTCGCCCACCGCGCCCAGCGGCAATGGCTGCAGTTCGCTGTCGAGGATCAAGGTGCGCAGGTTGCCGATCGGCCGACCGATCGGCACGCTGTCGCGGCCCTCCTCGACACAGCTCCAGTGGGTCACGTCGATGGCCGCTTCGGTCGGGCCATACAGGTTGTACAGCCCGGCTTGCGGCAGGCTGCGCAGGGTCTGGCGCTGCAACTCCATCGGCAACGCTTCGCCGCTGCAGATGATCCGCGTCAGCGAGGTGCAGGCCAGCGATTCGTCGGCACTGATGAACGCCGAGAGCATCGACGGCACGAAGTGCAGCGTGGTGATCGACTGCTCGACGATCAACGCGGCGAGGCGCTGCGGATCGCGATGTTCGCCGGGAGCGGCAATCACCAGGGTCGCGCCCTTCATCAGCGGCCAGAAAAACTCCCACACCGACACGTCGAAACTGAACGGGGTCTTTTGCAGCACGCGGTCGTCCGGTTGCAGGTTGTAGGCCTGCTGCATCCACTCCAGACGGTTGTGCAACGCGACATGGCGGTTGCCGGCGCCCTTGGGTTTACCGGTGGAACCGGAGGTGTAGATCACATAGGCGAGGTTTTCCGCCAGCGCCAGATTGGGCAGGTCGCTGTCCGGCAGTTCGCTCAGCCAGTCGGCATCCGCTTGCAGGCACAGCGTGCGCAGCGAATCCGGGGTTGGCAGTTGCGCCAGCAGAGGCTCCTGAGTCAGCAGCAAGGCAATGCCGCTGTCTTCGATCATGTAGCTCAAACGGTCGAGCGGGTATTCCGGGTCCAGCGGCACATAGGCGCCACCGGCCTTGAGAATCGCCAGCAGGCCGACGACCATTTCGAACGACCGCTCGCAGGCGATCCCGACGAGCACTTCGGCGCCGACGCCTTGCGCACGCAAGTGATGGGCCAGACGGTTGGCGCGGCGATTGAGCTCGGCGTAACTCAGGCACTGGCCCTGAAACACCAGCGCCGTGGCGTCGGGTTGCTGCGCCGCGCGCATTTCGAAGTGGCGCTGCACGCAGACTTCGCCCGGGTAAACCTGTGCGGTGTCATTGAGTTCATCGACGATGCGCAGACGCTCGTCAGCGTCCAGCAGTGGCAGTTCGGCCAGCGGGCATTGCGGATTCGCCAGCGCCCCGGCCAGCAGATTGCGCCAATGCCGGGCCAGATGCTCGATGCGCTCGGCGTCGAACAGATCAGTGGCGTAGGTCAGACTGGCGAACAACTGGTCGCCGACTTCCTGGGTATCGAGTTGCAGGTCGAACTGGGTGGTCGGCGTCGTGGCGTTCAGCGCCTCGACCCGCAGGCCGGCGAGCAAGCCCTCACCTGCCGCCGCTTTGGCCTGCTGATGGTTGAACATCACCTGGAACAGCGGGCTGTGGCTCAGGCTGCGATCACCTTGCAGCGCTTGCACCAGACGCTCGAACGGCAAGTCTTGATAGTCCTGCGCATCCAGCGCCGCCGTGCGGGTCTGCTCGAGCAATTGGCTGAAGGACTGGCGCCCGTCGACCTCGGCACGCATCACCTGAGTGTTGACGAAGAAGCCGATCAGGCCTCGGGTTTCAGCGCGGTTGCGGTTGCCGATCGGCACACCGATGCGCAGGTCCGACTGCCCGCTGTAGCGATAGAGCAAGGCCTGGAAACTGGCCAGCAGCAACATGAACGGGGTGACATTGGCCTGCTTGGCCAAGGCTGTCAGGCCGGCAGCCAGATCCGCCTCCAGGGCGAATTCCAGACGCGCGCCGCGCTGGCTCGGCTGGGCCGGACGCGGGCGGTCGGTGGGCAGTTCCAGCAGCGGCTGTTCGCTGCCCAAAGTGTCGCGCCACCAGTCGAGTTGGCGCTCAAGCTCACCGGCTTCCATCCAGCGTCGTTGCCAGGCGGCATAGTCCGAATACTGGATTGGCAACGGTTCAAGCAGAGCACCCTGGCCCTGACACTGGCCGGCATACAGGCGCGAGAACTCCTCGATCAGCACCCCCATCGACCAGCCGTCGGTGACGATGTGGTGCAGGGTCAGCACCAGCACGTGGTCTTCGCCATCCAGTTGCAACAGGCTGACGCGCAACAGCGGGCCGTGCTGCAAATCGAACGGCCGGGCTATCTCCGCCTGCACCTGACGCAGGGCGCAGGCCAGGCGCTCGGCCGGTGGCTGCGCGCGCAGATCATGCTGTTCGATCGGCAACGCGGTGCACTCTGCGAGAGTCTGCCGGACCTGCCCGTCATCCTCGACGAAGCGGCTGCGCAGGCTCTGGTGACGCTCCAGCAACACGTCAAAACTGTGTTGCAGCGCGGCGACGTTCAGCGGCCCTTGCAGGCGCAGCACTGCGGGAATGTTGTAGGCCGCGCTCTGCGGATCGAGCTGCCAGAGAAACCACTGGCGTTGCTGCGCGTACGACAGTTCGAAGGTGGTTTGTGGCTCGGCGGCAGGCGGAATCGGCAGTTGGCCGAAGCTCACGCCTTGCTCTTGCATGCGTTGCAGAAACTCGCGGCGCTTGTCTGTCGGCAACGCGGCAAAACGGGTGGCGATGCGCCAGGCGGTAGTGTGTTCCATCAGTTGATCTCCATCTCGTCGAGAAGCGACTCAAGCGCATCCAGACGTGCATCGTTGTCAGTCGGGGCGAGTTCCCCGGCCATGGCGGCATAAGCCTGAAGGTCGCTGGATTCGAACAGCGCACGCAGCGCCAGCTCGATGCCCAGTTCCAGCTCCACTCGGGCGCTGGCCTGGGCGGCGAGCAGCGAGTGCCCGCCCAATTCAAAGAAGTTGTCGCGCCGCCCGACCTGCGCCACGCCCAACACGTCGGCCCAGATCGCCGCCAGTTGCCGTTCGAGTTCGCCTTCGGGGGCTTCATAAGGACGCTGCAAGGCCTGGGCATCGGGCAGCGGCAAGGCCTTGCGGTCGAGCTTGCCGTTGCTGGTCAGCGGCAAGGCATCGAGCAGCAGCCAGTGGCTCGGCACCATGTAGTCCGGCAGGTCGACCTTGAGCGCCGCGCGCAGGTGGTCGCGCCAGGCAATCGGGTCAGCCGGGGTTTGCTCGGCCACCACGTAAGCGCACAACTGCGGCCCGCCCTCGTCGCCGTGCACGCTCAATACCGCGTGACGCACACCGGGTTGCGCCAGCAGCGCCGCCTCGATTTCCCCCAGTTCGATGCGGAAGCCACGGATCTTCACTTGTTGGTCGATGCGGCCCAGGTAGTCGATGCTGCCATCGTGCCGCTGGCGCGCCAGGTCGCCGCTGCGATAGAGCCGCTGCGACGCATCGAACGGGCTCGGCACAAACCGCTCGGCGGTCAGGTCGAAACGCCCGTGGTAACCACGCGCCAGACCGGCGCCGGCGATGTACAACTCGCCCGCCACGCCGACCGGCACCGGTTGCAACCGGCTGTCGAGCAAGTACCAGCGCAGGTCGCGAATCGGCAGGCCGATCGGGCTCTGCGCCTTGCCGTCGAGGTCCGCCATACGGATCGCGCGGTAGGTCACGTGGACCGTGGTTTCGGTGATGCCATACATGTTCACCAGCGTTGGTTGCTGATCACCGAAGCGCTCGAACCACGGTCGCAGGCTCGCTACCTCCAGCGCTTCGCCACCAAAAATCACCTGGCGCAGGGCGAGGTGGCGCGGGCTGGCGCAGGCCACCGGCAGCAGTTGGCGAAACGCGGTCGGGGTCTGGTTCAACACCGTCACGCCTTCGTCGCACAGCAGACGATGGAACTCCTGCGGCTCGCGGCTGATGTAGTACGGCACGATCACCAGACGTCCGCCGGTGCACAGCGCACCGAACAGTTCCCACACCGAGAAATCGAACGCGTAGGAATGGAACAGAGTCCAGACATCGTCCGCGCCGAAATTGAATTCACTGGCGGTCGCGCTCAACAGGCGCCCGACGTTGGCATGGCTGAGCAACGCACCTTTCGGCCGGCCGGTGGAGCCCGAGGTGTAGATCACGTAGGCGAGGTTGTCCGGGCCGTTCAGGCGCGGCAGGTCGTCCGCGCTGTAGGCGTCCAGCGCCAGCGTATCGAGGCACAGGACCTGCACGTGATCACGCGCCGGCAAGCCGTCGAGCAGGTGTTGCTGAGTCAGCAGCAAGGCAATGCCGCTGTCTTCGATCATGTAGCTCAGGCGCTCCGCCGGGTATTGCGGGTCGAGTGGCACGTAAGCGCCGCCGGCCTTGAGAATTGCCAGCAGACCGACCACCAGCGGCAGCGCACGCTCGGTGGCGATGCCGACCCGCACTTCCGGTCCGACGCCCTGCTCGCGCAACTTGCGCGCCAGGCGGTTGGCCTGGGCATTCAGCGCGGCATAGCTCAAGCGCTCGCCTTCATAGACCAGCGCGATCGCCTGTGGACGCAGCGCCACCTGGGCTTCGAACAGCTGATGCAAGGTTGGCGCCGGCGGTTGCAGTTCGAACTGCGGGTTCCACTCAGCGATCAACGCCTGACGCTGCGCGCCTGTCAGCAACGGCAGCTCGGCCACCCGCTGCTGCGGGTCGGCCGCCACGGCGCGCAGCAGGTTCAGCCACTGCTCGGCGAAGCGCTGCATCGAGGCCGGGTCATACACGTCGGTGGCGTAGGTCAGGCTCGCGTCCAGCGTGTCTCCCTGCTCCTGCGTGTCGAGGACCAGATCGAACTGGGTGGTGGTTTGCTGCCAGTGCAGACGCTCGACCTGCAAGTCGCCGACCCTGCGTTCAACGCTCGCGCCCAGTTGCTGCTGATGGTTGAACAGCACCTGGAACAACGGGCTGTGATTGAGGCTGCGATCCGGCTGCAGGGCATCGACCAGTTGCTCGAACGGCAGGTCCTGATTGGCCTGCGCCTGCAATGCCACCTGCTTGATCTGTTGCAGCAGGCTGCTGAACGACTGCTGGCCGTCGATCTCGGCACGCAGCACCTGAGTGTTGATGAAGAAGCCGATCAGGCCTTCGGTTTCCAGACGCGAACGGCCGGCACTCGGCACGCCGACGTTGATCGACGCTTGCCCGCTCTGGCGGTGCAACAAGGTTTGCAGGCTCGCCAGCAACAGCATGAACAAGGTCACCTGCTGGGCCTTCGCGCATTCACGCAGTGCGCCGAGCAACGGCGCGTCGACGTTCAGCAGCAGGCTGCTGCCACGCTCGCTGCGACGCGCCGGGCGGCTCAATTCACTCGGTAACTCAAGCGGTGCCTGACTGCCGGCCAGGCGCGCGCGCCACTCACCGAGTTGGCGCTCGCCCTCGCCCGCTTCCAGCCAGTCGCGCTGCCAGCGTGCGTAATCGCTGTAGCTCACTGGCAGGTGCTGGAGCTTGGCGGCACGGCCCTCGACCGCGGCCTGATACAGGGCACTGAACTCATCGACCATGATCTGCATCGACCAGCCATCGGCGGCGATGTGGTGCACGGTCAGCACCAGCACATGCTCGTCGGCGCCAAGCTGCAGCAGCAACATGCGCCACAGCGGGCCGTTGCGCAGGTCGAACGGTCGAGCGATCTGCTCGGCGATGGCGGTGTCGAGGGATGCAGCGTCGACCTGACGCTGCTCAAGCTGCAATGGCAACTGCGCATGCACCCGTGGCCGCGCCTGCTGCCCGTCCTGTTCGAAGGTGGTGCGCAAGGTGGCGTGACGCGCCTGCAATTGCTCGAACGCCAGCCGCAGCGCCTGCTGATCCAGATGCCCCTTGAGGCGCAACGCCGCCGGAATGTTGTACGCCGGGCTGTGCGGATCAAGCTGCCAGACAATCCATTGGCGCTGCTGGGCGTAAGACAGCACAGGCGGCTGAGCGCCGGCAGCAGCCTGCAACAGCGGTTGTGCATTGCCGCTGGCCAGTGCGGCGCGCTCGGCAAATCCGGCCAGACTGGCCGCCGAGAACAAGCTGCTGACCGGCAGTTCGAGTTGCAGTTGCTGACGCACCCGCGAGATCACTTGCAGCACCAGCAGCGAGTGGCCGCCCAGCTCGAAGAAGTTGTCATCGCGCCCCACGCGCTCGACCTGCAGCACCGCTTGCCAGATCTGCGCCAGTTGCGTTTCCAGCCCTGGCGCGGGCGCCACGAACTCGCGCTGCCCGGCACTGCCGGCAACACGCGGCAAGGCGCGGCGATCGAGTTTACCGTTGTTGTTGAGCGGCAAGGCCGCCATCAGCACCAGATGGCTCGGCACCATGTAATCCGGCAACGACTGACGCAGCGCGGCGTCGAGGCGCTGCCGGAAGTCCGCCTCATCGGTCACCGCAGCGTTGGCCACGACATACGCCACCAGCAGCGCACCGTCCTGCGCGATCACCGCGGCCTCACGCACCTCGGCACGTGCTTGCAGGCAGGCTTCGATCTCGCCCATCTCGATGCGCAGACCGCGAATTTTCACCTGGTGGTCGATGCGTCCGACGTACTCCAGATCGGCATTGGCGTTGTAGCGCGCCAGATCGCCGCTGCGGTACAGACGCGAGCCGGGTTCAACCGCAAACGGATCCGGCAGGAAGCGTTCGGCGGTCAGTGCCGGACGGTCGAAATAGCTTTGCGCCAGACAGGCCGGCGCGCCGATGCACAGCTCGCCGACGCCGCCGGCCGGCAGCAATTGCCCGGCGCTGTCGAGCACGTACAGCGCTCGTCCGGCAATCGCTCGGCCAATCGGCACGCCGAAGCTGTCGCTGGCATCGTCCAGGCGGCAGTCGTGCACGCTGGAGACCACGGTGGCCTCGGTCGGGCCATAGGTGTTGAGCAGGCGCACATGGCCCTGACCGGACTGATGCCAGAGGCGCAAGCCCTCGACGGACATCGCCTCACCACCGACGTGGACCTGACGCAACGCACCCAGTGTGCTGATCGCGCCGCTGGCGCATTCGCGGGCCAGCAGGTACCAGTAGGCGGCCGGCAGGTCAGCGACGCTGACGCCATGACGCACGATTTCCTCGGCCAGACGCCCGGCATCCCACAGCTCGTCGCCACGCATGATCAGTGCGGCACCGACGCACAGCGCCGGGAAGCACTGCTCGACGAATCCATCGAAACTGAAGGTGGCGAACTGCAGCACGCGGTCCGCCGCCAACAGTCGCGAATATTCGGCAGCGGTCTGGCAGAACTCGCGCAGCGCGCCATGGGCAATCGCCACGCCTTTGGGTTGACCGGTGGAACCGGAGGTGTAAATCACATAGGCCAGGTCCTGCGCGTCGGCCTGCGTCAGCGGGTCGCTATCGGCAAAACCGACGCTGTCATCCAGCACCAGACGCACCACCGCCGGCAATGACAGATCCTGCAGCAGCCCGGACTCGCACAGCAGCACGTCGAGGCGGCTGTCGTCGATCATGTAGTGCAGACGTTCGGCCGGGTATTTCGGGTCCAGCGGCACGTACGCCGCACCGCTCTTGAGCACCGCCAGCAGGCTGATGATCAGTTGCGGGCCACGCTTCAGCGCCAGGCCAACCCGGCTGCCGGGGCCGGCACCGTGGGCGATCAGGCGATGAGCCAGACGATTGGCCCGCGCATTGAGCTCGCCGTAGCTCAGGGTCTGGCCGTCAACCGCCAGCGCCAAGGCATCGGGGCTGGCCGCCGCTTGTGCAGCGATCTGTTGGTGAGCCAGACGCGAGTCCTGCAATTCCACTGCCGGCGTGCGGCTGACCGCCAGCAACGGCGCCTTGGCCGCGGCATCAAGCAGCTCCAGCGAACCCAAAGCCGCCTCGGCGCCGCTGACCAATTGCGCCAGCAGGTGCTGCAGGTTGGCCGACAACGTCGCCACTTGCGCGGCACTGAAACGCGCGGTGTCGTAGCTGAAGTCGAGCGTCAGGGTCGCGCCGATTTCGACGCCCAGGGTCAACGGGTAGTGGGTGCGCTCATGGTTGTGCAGATTGCTGAACGACAGGCCCGCCGGCGCGCCCTGTTTCAGCGCCTCGGCCACCGGGAAGTTTTCAAACACCAGCAGGCTGTCGAACAGCGCGCCGCCCTGCTGACCCGCCCAGCCTTGAATGTCATACAGCGGCACGTGCTCGAAATCACGCAGCGCCAGGTTCTGGGCCTGCAAGTCACCGAGCCACTGGCTCACGGTCTGCTGCGGGTTGGGCGCACACACCAGCGGCAAGGTATTGATGAACAGCCCGAGCTGCGCTTCGATGCCCGCCAGCGGCGCCGAACGACCGGCCACCGTGGCGCCGAACGCCACGCAATCATGGCCGGTGTAGCGTTGCAGCAACAGGCCCCATGCCCCTTGCAACACGGTGTTGAGGGTGACTTTCTGCTGCCGGGCGAACTCGCCAAGGCGCAGGGTCGCGGGGCCGTCGAGCACCACGCGAAGCTCTGCGCTGCCCTCGCCCGCCACGGGTGGGCGCAACGCGTCGGCCAGCAGCGTCGGCGCTTGCAGCGGCGCCAGCGTGGCTTTCCAGAACTGCTCGCCGGCGCTGGCCGACTGCTGTTGCAGCCACCCCAGATAATCGCGGTATTGCCCGACCGGTGCCGGCAATGCCTGAGCGGCGCTGTAATGTTCGATCACTTCGGCGAGCAACTGCGCGTTGCTCCAGCCGTCCATCAGAATATGGTGGCTGGTGTAGATCAGGTGCCAGTCATCGGCGCCGCTGCGCACCAGTTTCAAACGCAGCAGCGGCGCGCAGTCGAGGGCGAAGCCCTGCGCACGTTCGGCTGCGGCCAGAGCGTCGGTGTCGGTCGCCTGAAGCACTTCGAGCGGCAAGCTCACTTCGCGCACGATGGCCTGATGCGCCGCGTCGAGGCCGTGCCAGTGGAAGCTGCTGCGCAGAATCTGATGGCGCTCCAGCGCGGCCTGCCAGGACTGGGCAAAACGCTGTGGATCGAGGCCGTGAATGTCCAGGCGCAACTGGCTGATGTAGGCGCCGACTTGCGGTTCGTACAGGGTGTGAAAGAGCATGCCCTGCTGCATCGGCGACAGCGGATACAGGTCTTCGAGCTGCCCGGCCGGCAGCGGCAACGCATCGAGTTGCGCCTGGGTCACTTGAGCCAGCGGGAAGTCCGACGGCGTCGCCTGCACGACGTCGAGGGCACAGCAGTGCTCGATCAACGCGTCCAGCTCGCTGGCGTAGGCATCGGCCAGCTGCTGCACGGTGGCGCGGTCAAACATCTGGCTGCTGAACCCCCAGTTCATCGACAGCTCGCCGCCGTACACCTGACCCTCGACGGTCAGCCAGTTCCCCAGCGGCGCCGACGGATCCTGAGCGATACCGCCGCCTTCGCTGGACGGCACGAACAGCGCCGCCTCGTCGAACTGTCGATCGAATTGCCCGAGGTAGTTGAAGGTGATGCGCGGCTGGACCTGCGCGGCCAGCGTCGCGGCGCTCCGTGCATCGCCCAGATAACGCAGCGCGCCGTAACTCAGGCCTTTGTCCGGGACTGCGCGCAGTTGTTCCTTGATGCTTTTGATCGACGTGCCGAGGTTCTCCGCCGGCACCAGATTGACCGGGAACAGGCTGGTGAACCAGCCGAGGGTGCGGGTCAGGTCGATGTCGTCGAACAGGTCTTCGCGGCCATGGCCTTCCAGTTGAATCAGACTGCCGGCCTGTCCGCTCCAGCGGCAGATCACTCGGGCCAGCGCGGTCAGCAGCAGATCGTTGACCTGAGTGCGATAGGCCGCCGGCGCCTGCTGCAGCAACTTGCGGGTCTGTTCGGCGCTGAATTTCAGCTCGATTTTCTGCTCGTGGCGGTTTTCCAGCGAACCGTCAGGCCGCTCGCAAGGCAGATCGTACTGCGGCGCATCGCGCAGTTGCGTCTGCCAGTAATCGAGGCTGCGGGCAAAGTGCGGCAAGTGCTCCTGCAGGCGCGCGACCCAGTGCTGATAAGCGCTGGTTTTGCCCGGCAAGGCGCTGGTCGTACCGTTCAGCGCCTGGGCATAGGCCTGCTGCAAATCTTCCAGCAACACCCGCCACGAAACGCCGTCGATCACCAAGTGATGGGCAACCAGCAGCAAGCGCTGGCTGCCGTCGGCGAGCTCCACCAGCAGTGCGCGCAGCAACGGTCCCTGGCTCAAGTCGAGACTGCGCTGGGCGTCGTCGCACAGGGCTTTCAAATCTTCAGCCGACGCGGCCTGGCGCTGCCACAACACCGATTCATCGGACAGCGCCGCGTAGGCTTGCTGCCAGCCATCGGCATGCAAGGTGTAGCGCAGACGCAGGCCGTCGTGGTGGTTGATCAGCTGCTTCAGCGCACGATCCAGCGCCTCGGCATTCATCGCTTGCTGCGGCACCAGCAACAACGACTGGTTCCAGTGGTGACGCTGGGCGATCTCCTGTTCGAAGAACCAGCGCTGCACCGGCGCCAGCAGCACCGGTCCCACCGCGGGCCCCTGGTCGATCAGGCTTTGTTCACCCTGCCGGGCAACCTGCGCCAGGCTGCGGATGGTCTGATACTGGAACAGCTCTTTGGGGCTGAGCACGATCCCGGCCTGGCGCGCACGGCTGACCACTTGCATCGACACGATCGAGTCGCCGCCCAGCTCGAAGAAGTTGTCCTCCAGGCCGACGTTTTCAATCGACAGCACGTCCTGCCAGATCGCCGCCAGGGCTTTTTCCATGGCACTGCGCGGCGCCACGTGTTCGTGCTGTTGCTGGCGCCCGTCGACCGCCGGCAAGGCCTTGCGGTCGAGCTTGCCGTTGGGGGTCAGCGGCAGGTGTTCGAGGAACAGCAGATACGCCGGCACCATGTAATCCGGCAGGTGCTGACGCAGCGCTGCTTTCAGGGTCTCGCGCAGGCTCGCCTGCACCTCGGCATCCGCCGCCAGCAGCGTGGCGTCAGCCGGCACGATGTACGCCACCAGTTGCTGACCGCTGGCGCCTTCCTGCGCCAGCACCGCCAGTTCGCGCACGGTGTCCTGCTGCAACAGCCGCGCTTCGATTTCGCCCAGTTCGATACGGAAACCGCGCACCTTCACCTGATGGTCGATACGCCCGACGTATTGCAGCGCGCCGTCCACTTGATAACGGGTCAGGTCACCGGTGCGGTACAGCCGCTCGCCGGTCGTGGAAAACGGATTCGGCAGGTATTTTTCGGCGGTCATCGCCGCACGCCCCAGATACCCCCGGGTGATCCCGGCGCCGGCCAGGTACAGTTCCGCCGCGACACCCTGCGGCACCGCTTGCAGATCGGCGTCCAGCAGGTAACTGGCGGTGCCGGTCAAAGGCCGGCCGATGCTCGCGGTACCACCCGCCTCGCGGCGGGTCCAGGTCGAATACGTGGTGTCTTCCGAAGGGCCATACAGATCAAACACCTGCTCGACAGCGGTCTGCTGGTACAACGCATCGACCAGGCTCTGCTTCAATGGCTCGCCGGCGAGGTTGATGATGCGCACGCTCGCAGCGATGGCGCCGTCGCGCAGCAAGGCATTGATCGCCGACGGCACAGTGTTGATCAGGCGCACCTGATGGCGCGCCGGCAATTGCGGCAGCTCCAGAGCGTTGCGCGCGATGATCAGCGAGCCGCCGTTGGCCAGGGTCACAAACAGTTCCCACACCGACAGGTCGAAGCACACCGAGGTCGAGGCCAACACCCCTTGAATGTCATCGCGGCTGTAGACGCTGCGCGACCAGTCGATCAGCGCCTGCACGTTGCGGTGCGCGATGGCCACGCCTTTCGGTTTGCCGGTCGAGCCGGAGGTGTAGATCACGTACGCCAGGTTGTCCGGGCTCACCGAGGTAACGGGCGCATGGCTGGGGTACGTCGCCAGTTCGCCAGCGATGCGGTCGAGCAGCAACACCTGCGTCGCAGCGCCAACCGCGAGCGTTTGCGCGATGGCCTGCTCGGTCAGCAACACCCGCGCCCGGCTGTCTTCGAGCATGTAGGCGACGCGGTCGGCCGGGTAGTCCGGGTCCAGCGGCACATAGGCGCCGCCGGTCTTGAGCACCGCGAGCAAGGCCACCAGCAGGTGTTCGGAACGCTGCATGGCGACCCCGACCCGCACCTCCGGGCCCACACCGCACGCGATCAGCTTGTGCGCCAGACGATTGGCCCGTGCGTCGATTTCGGCGTAGCTGAACGCCTGCTCGCCGAAGGTCACGGCCAGCGCCTGCGGTTGCTCGGTGACCTGTTTCTCGATCAACTGATGAATGCACGCGGCTTCAGTCCCAGCGACCTGGCTGCGGTTCCAGTCGAGAACGATCTGTTGATACTCGGCGCTTTCCAGCATCGGCAGATCGCTGATGCGCTGGCGGCCATCCTGGACCATGCCGCGCAACAGGTTGAGCCAGTGTTGCGCCATGCGCTCGATGGTCTGCGGCGCGAACAGATCGTTGGCATAGGTCAGCGCGGCGTGCAGCTTGCCGGCTTTTTCAAAGGTGTCGAGGGTCAGGTCGAACTGGGTGGTGCGGCCTTGCCATTCGATCACGCCCAGCTCCAGCCCGGATGCGGTGCTGACCGTGGTGATGTCGGCGACTTGCGGCTGATGGTTGTACATCACCTGGAACAGCGGCGTGTGGCTGAGGCTGCGCTCCAGTTTCAAGGCTTCGACCAGTCGCTCGAACGGCAGATCCTGATGGGCCTGAGCGCCGAGGGCGGTTTCCTTGATCGCGCGCAGCAGGTCGTCGACCCGAGTCTGCCCGTCCAGCTCGGTACGCAGCACCTGGGTGTTGACGAAGAAGCCGATCAACCCCTCGGTTTCACCGCGGTTGCGGTTGGCAATCGGCACGCCGACGCGGATGTCGGCCTGCCCGGTGTAGCGATGCAGCAGCACGTTGAACGCACCGAGCAACAGCATGAACAGCGTGATGCCATGCCGCTGGGCGGTGCCGCGCAGTTGCTCGGCCAGCGCGCCGTCGACCGCGAATGGGTAACGGGTGCCGCGATAGCTCGGCACCGCCGGACGCGGGTGATCGGTCGGCAGCTCCAGTACCGGGTGTTCATTACCCAGTTTGGCCTGCCAGTAATCCAGCTGCCGCGCCTGCTCGCCGGCTTCCAGCCAGCGGCGCTGCCACAGGGCGTAGTCGCTGTACTGGATCGGCAACGGCGCCAGTTGCAGCGGTTGGCCGGCGTCGACCGCGTCGTAGCACCGGATGAATTCGTCGATCAACACGTTCATCGACCAACCGTCAGACACGATGTGGTGCAGGGTCAGCAGCAGCACGTGCTCATGTTGGTCGAGCTTGAGCAGTTTGATCCGCAGCAGCGGCCCCACCGCCAGATCGAACGGCAGCAGCGACTGCTGTTGCGCGGCATCAGCCACGGCCAATTCACGTTCGGTCACGGCCAGACCACTGAAATCCACCTGTTCGATCAGCAGCGGTGCCGTCGCCGGCACTTGCAGCAGGCTGTCGTCGGCCTGGCGCTGAAACACCGTGCGCAGGGTTTCATGACGCTCGACCAGATGGGCGAAGGCCTGCTCCAGCGCGGCCAGGTTCAGTTGCCCGGTCAGACGCACCGCGCCCGGCAGGTTATAGGCGCCGCTGTGCGGATCGAGCTGCCAGAGAAACCACATGCGCTGCTGCGCATAGGACAGTGCCTGGCGGTCGTCGGCCTCGACCCCTTGAGGGATCGGAAAACGGGCGAAATCCACGCCCTCCTTGTGCAAGGCCGCGAGGAACATCTGGCGCTTTTCCAGGGGCAACCCGATAAACCGGCGAGCAAGTTTCAAGGAGTCTTCAGCATTCATTTCTCAGCATCCGGATCAGTAGGCAGGAAGCACAAAGGCACGTCGTCCCTATAAAACGAATGCAGACCGGAAAAATTAGCGAATGAGAAGAACTTGCAGGCGGGGGTAAAAATGAACATTGCCATTTGCACAAAACCCTGTGGGAGCGGGCTTGCTCGCGAAGAGGGAGTGTCAGTCGACATTGCTACAGACTGATCCACCGCTTTCGCGAGCAAGCCCGCTCCCACAGGTATCGAGGCGTGTCAGGCCGTGGCCGCCATGGCGTGCCGGCGATGGTGCACCTCAAGTTGATCCTTGATCACCTTGAGCACCCTGGCTTCATGTTCATGAATGAAAAAGTGCCCACCGGCCAGCATGTCCACGGAGAAGCTGCCGAGGGTTTCCTTGCTCCAGCCGATCAGTTGTTCGGTGGTGGCGCGGTCGGTGGTGCCGCCCAGCACGTGAACCGGGCATTTGAGCAGCGCACGCTGGACCGGGCGGAACGTGCCGCACAGCAGAAAGTCGGCGCGCAGGATCGGCAAGGTCAGGCTCATGAGTTCGGCGCTGGCCAGCACTTCTTCGCTGGTGCCATTGAGGGTACGCAACTGCTCGATCAGTTCGGCGTCGGTCTTGGGTTCGGCGAAACCGCGATCATAGTCGCTGCGCATGGTCGGCGCCGCAGTCCCCGAGGCGAACAGCGCCACCGGCTCCGGCAGGCCCAGCGCCCGCAATGCGTGCGCCAGCTCGCAGGCCAGCAGCGCGCCGAGGCTGTGGCCGAAGATCGCGTACGGTGCGCGCAAGGACGGTTGCAGCTCGGCGGCCAGTTGCTGCGCCAGAGTGCGCATGTCGGTTTGCAGCGGCTCGCTGAAACGCGCACCGCGCCCGGGCAGTTCCACCGGCTGCAACGTCAGCCACTGCGGCAGCTTGCGCCGCCAGCGGCTGTAGACCATGGCACTGGCGCCCGAATAAGGAAGGCACAGCAATGTCAGCTGAGTCACCCGGCTTACCTCGAAAAGTTGTCTGTATAAATGAACGAAGACCACCCTGCGCAAATTAGCCTTGTGAGCCAGCGCGGCTCATTTCAAATGACGGAAACTCTGCACCGCCGCCGTCAGCACCACCGCCCCGGCGACAATCGCCAGCCAGAAACCGCTGCGTGCGCCGAAGGCGTCGACCAGCGCGCCGGCTCCCGCCGCCCCGAGCGCCACGCCGATGCTCAGACCGGTCACCAGCCAGGTCAGACCTTCGGTGAGTTTGGCCGGCGGCACGATGCGTTCGATCAGCGCCATGGCGACGATCAGCGTCGGCGAGAAAAACAGCCCGGCGACAAACACCGCCAGCGACAAGCCGAAAATATTGCTCGCGAGCAACAGCGGCAGCGTGGTCACGGCGGTGGCGATGCCGCCATACAGGAACAGTCGTGGCAACGGCAGGGTCGAGCGCATCGCGCCGAAAGCGATACCGGCCAGACACGAACCGATGGCGTACACCGACAAGACGATGCTCGCCGCCGCCGGCTGCCCCTGTTGCTGGGCGAACGCAACACTGACCACATCGATCACGCCGACGATCACCCCCATGGCGACCATCAACCCCAGCAGCCATTGAATGTCGGTCGAGCGAATGATCGAGCCCTGATGCTGCGATTCCTGCGGGTGCACCGCCGGTTCGGTGCTGCGCTGGGCGACAAACGCCGTGACCCCGATCGCCAGCGCCAGCAGCGCGGCCAACGGCCCGGCCTCGGGAAACGCCACCACACACAGACCTACCGACAGCGGCGGCCCGACGATGAAACACACTTCATCGAGCACTGATTCCAGCGCGTAGGCGGTCTGCAATTGCGGCTGGCCGCGATAGATCTCGGTCCAGCGCGCGCGCACCATCGCTGACATGCTCGGCATGCAGCCGGCCAGCGCGGCGAAGATGAACAGCGTCCAGGTCGGCGCCTGCAAGCGCGTGCACAGCAGCAACATCAACAGCGCTCCGCCGCCGATCAAGGCCGACAGCGGCAGCACCTTGCCCTGACCGAAACGATCCACCAGACGCGAGACCTGCGGCGCACAAAACGCGGTGGCCAGGGCAAATGTCGCCGCCACCGCCCCGGCCAGTGCGTACCCGCCCTTGAGTTGCGAGAGCATGGTGATCACGCCGATACCGGTCATGGAAATCGGCATGCGCGCGATCATCCCGGCCAGGACAAAAGCCCGGGCGCCGGGGGCGGTGAATAATTCGCGGTAGGGGTTTGCCATGGGTTGCTGCCTCATCAGGGGCGGCCAAGTTGCCATAAAGGCTGACGGGCGTGGAAGCGGGGAATTGTTGGTGGAGTGTGAAGGCCTTGAACAGCAAAAGATCGCAGCGTGCCGCAGCTCCTACCGGTGAACGCATTTCCCTGTAGGAGCTGCCGAAGGCTGCGATCTTTTGCTCTTTGCCCTTGAACTCTCTCCGCTTGAAACCAGTCAGCTGAATAAGTCCCCACCCAAGGCACGATTTCGCATGCAGATTTCCCTCGCCCGCCAAGTAGCCCTGATCACCGGCGCCAGCTCCGGCATCGGTCACGCCGCCGCCAGAGCCCTGGCCGCTGCCGGTGCAGCCGTCGTCATCAATTACAACCGTCAGGCCGAACCCGCCGAAGCGCTGGCCCGGCAGATCATCGCCGACGGCGGCCAGGCGCTGGCCATCGGCGCCGATGTATCGAAGGAGGATGAGGTCGAACGGCTGTTCGCCGAAACCCTCGAGGCCTTTGGTGCGCTGGACATTCTGGTGGCCAATTCCGGCCTGCAAAAAGACGCCGCGGCGGTCGACATGACCCTCGAAGACTGGAACACGGTGATCGGCGTCAACCTCACCGGGCAGTTCCTCTGCGCCCGCGCCGCGCTGCGGATTTTCAACCGCCAAGGGGTGCGTGAAGGCGTGTCCCGCGCCGCCGGCAAGATCATTCACATGAGTTCGGTGCATCAACGTATTCCGTGGGCCGGGCACGTCAACTACGCGGCGTCCAAGGGCGGCGTCGATCAGTTGATGCAGACCCTCGCCCAGGAAGTCAGCCAGCAGCGCATTCGCATCAACGGCATCGCGCCGGGAGCGATTCGCACCGCCATCAACCAGGACGCCACCGAAGGCGCGGCCGGTGAAAAGCTGCTGGAGCTGATCCCTTACGGACGCATCGGCGATGTCGAGGACATCGCCAACGCGGTGGTGTTTCTCGCTTCCGACGCCGCCGACTACATCGTCGGCACCACCCTGTTCATCGACGGCGGCATGAGTCTTTATCCGGAGTTTCGCGGCAATGGCTGAGCATCATCCTGAACGACAAAGCCCGATTGACGCCCACGGCATCATCGGCGATCTGCGCAGTGCTGCCCTGGTCAACGACAAGGGCAGCGTGGATTTTTTCTGCTGGCCGGAATTCGACAGTCCGTCGATCTTCTGTGCGCTGCTCGATACGCCCGAGGCGGGGATTTTCCAGCTCGCGCCGGACTTGCCCGATGCCCGGCGCGAGCAGATCTACCTGCCGGACACTAACGTGCTGCAAACGCGCTGGCTCAGCGAACAGGCCGTGGTGGAAATCACCGACCTGCTGCCGATCGGCGACAGCGTCGATGATCTGCCGCTGCTGATGCGCCGGGTGCGGGTGGTCAGCGGTGAAGCGACTTTTCAAATGCGCTGCGCGGTGCGCCATGACTACGCCCGTGCCGACACCCGGGCGCAGATGGATCAACAATCGGTGATGTTCAGCGCCGAGGGCCAGCCCTCGCTGCGGCTGGTGGCGGATCAGGCGCTGCACGTTGATGGCGCGTCGGCGGTCGCCTCCTTCAGTTTGAAACAGAACGAGACCGCCGAATTCATCCTCGGCGGCGCCGACGATCCACGTTGCAAGGATGACGCCGCCAAAATGTGCCTGGAACGCACGCTGAAATTCTGGCGCGACTGGATCGGCCAATCCAACTATCGCGGGCGCTGGCGGGAGATGGTCAATCGCTCGGCCCTCGCGCTGAAGCTGCTGACCTCGCGCAAGCACGGCGCGATCCTCGCCGCCGCCACCTTCGGCCTGCCGGAAACCCCCGGCGGCGAGCGTAACTGGGATTACCGCTACACCTGGATCCGCGACGCTTCGTTCACCGTCTACGCGTTCATGCGCCTGGGCTTTGTCGATGAGGCCAACGCCTACATGGGCTGGCTGCGTGGACGGGTCAGCGATTGCCAGGGGCATTCAACCAAACTCAACATCCTCTATGCCATCGACGGCCGTCAGCAACTGCCGGAAACCGAACTCACGCACCTCTCCGGCCATGGCGGTGCGCAACCGGTGCGCATCGGCAATGGCGCGTATGACCAGATTCAGCTCGATATCTTTGGCGAACTGATGGACGCGGTGTATCTGGTCAACAAGTACGGCGACGCGATTTCCCACCAGGGCTGGAAACACGTGCGCGAAGTGGTCGATCAAGTGTGTGAGACCTGGCAGACAACCGATGTCGGCATTTGGGAAATGCGCGGTGAGCAGCATCACTTCCTGCACTCGCGACTGATGTGCTGGGTGGCACTCGACCGGGCTATTCGCCTGGCCTCGAAACGCTCGCTGCCGGCGCCGTTCGTCCAGTGGGATCAGACCCGGCAGGCGATCTACGCCGACATCTGGGACAACTTCTGGAACGAGGAACGCGGGCATTTCGTCCAGTACAAAGGCGGCACCGCGCTCGACGGTTCGATGCTGCTGATGCCGCTGGTGCGCTTCGTCAGCGCCAAGGACCCGCGCTGGCTGTCGACCCTTGAAGCGATCGAAAAGCATCTGGTGCGCGACGGCATGGTCTACCGCTATCGCAACGATGACGCCAACATCGACGGTTTGACCGGCACCGAAGGCGCCTTCGCCGCCTGCTCATTCTGGTACGTCGAATGCCTGGCCCGCGCCGGTCAGGTGGAAAAGGCCCACCTGGAGTTCGAACAACTGCTGCGTTATGCCAACCCACTGGGCCTGTACGCCGAAGAGTTCGACAGCAAGGGCCGCCATCTGGGCAACACCCCACAGGCGCTGACGCATCTGGCGCTGATCAGTGCGGCGAGTTTTCTCGATCGGCGGTTGAGTGGGGAGAAGAGTGTTTGGCAGCCGTAATATTCGCCGCACTCTGTCGGAAATCTCCCTGACAACTCGGGTTTTGCAGGACTAATTCCTACACACAAATAAACAAAATCAGATCCCCTGTGGTGAGGGGATTTATCCCCGACGGGCTGCGGAAGCGGCCCCGATCTTCCCCTTGTCATTTCCTGAGCAGTACCGCATTGCATGGCTTTGCGCCTGCTGCGCAGTCGATCGGGGATAAATCCCCTCACCACAATTCATGTGATTCAGGCCCTACTTCGTTTAAACAAATTCCGCTCACTCCCTCCCCTGCAACCTGCACTTACACCCTGAAATACCCTGTTGCCAGCTGTTACATCCCCCCCTACCATCCACCGCAACGGGCACAGCGGAGCTGTCCAATAAAACCCGAATTCAAGGAACCAGAATGACCCAGCACGTCCACCGCCCCATCGCCACGCCCCTGCGCACCGGCCTGACCCGCAGCCAACTCTGGGAAGCCGCCGACAAAGGCCTGATCAAATGCTGGGAAATCGGCCGCCAGCGCGCCACCCGCTTCCCCGACCTCGCCCACCAATGCCTCGCCGGCGAACTGCCGGTACTCGGCTGGAAAGGCGGCGTGAGCCGCAGCCTGAAGAAAAACGAAAAATACGGCTCGCTGAAGTACCTGGCGCAGTGGCAAGGATTGCGTGGTGAGGATCTGGATATTGATCTGGGTGAAGAACGCTCGCTGACCTGTTCGCGGACGAAAATGCGGGTGACGTTTACTCCGGATCGGACGAAGTATTTCAATCAGCTGGCGGAAGCCGAGGCTTAAGGAGAAGCAACGATGGTCGATTTGCATCAGGAATTTCAGAGCAGTGCTTTCTTCCACCAGGCAAGAATCGAGCGGCGCTCGGTCGATGCTCTCATCGGCATCGCAGCCGGTCTTGCCGCTGACGGCACGATCAACCAACAAGAAGCCGAGTTTCTCAGAACCTGGATTGAAACCCATTTGGTGCACTTGGATGATCCGGTTGTGAACATCCTTTACAGACGTCTTGCCGACATGCTCAGCGATGGAGTTCTAGACGCCGACGAGTCTGCGGAGCTGTTGGAAATGCTGCATCATTTCACCGGGCTGCCAGTCGCACCAACACAAACACCAGCATTTGCTGCTCCTGCCAGCCTTCCTCTCGACAACCCGGCCCCGGAGTTATGCCTGATTGATCGGGTCTTTCTGTTTACAGGCGTAATGGCCTATGGGCCCCGTAAGGAGTGTGAGTCGCAGATCCTCGAACGCGGCGGCCTTATCGGTGGTTCGGTCAGCAAAAAAATTCATTATCTGGTGGTCGGCAGCATTGGCAATGATCAGTGGCTTCACAGCACCTACGGCACCAAGATCAAGAAAGCCGTAGAACTTAGAGAGAGCGGCGTGCCGATTGCGATCATCAGCGAAGATCATTGGCAAAAGGTGCTGTTCGGCTAACCAGGAACGGTGGCCAACAAGTGGTGCCCCCACCTGTGGCGAGGGAGCTTGCTCCCGCCGGGTTGCGTAGCGACCCCATACGCCAATGGACCTGCTGCGCACCAGCGGGAGCAAGCTCCCTCGCCACACAGGAATGGTCTAGTGTTGCCTGATGCCCATTGCTGTGGAGTCTGCCGTGTCTGTCATTCAACGCGTACTGACACCGAACTTGACCGTTGCCTTTGAACAGCACGGCCCGTCCAACGGCGACGCGGTCATATTGCTTCACGGTTTCCCCTACTCGCCTCGGGCGTACGACGAAATCGCCCCGGTCCTCGCCGCCCACGGTTATCGGGTGATCGTCCCGTACCTGCGCGGTTACGGGCCGACTCGCTTCATCCACCCCGAAACATTGCGCTCCGGCCAGCAAGCGGCCCTCGCTCAGGATTTGCTGGAGTTGATGGATGCGCTGGGTATCGAACAGGCCACGCTTTGCGGTTACGACTGGGGCGGTCGGGCAGCGTGCATCGTTGCGGCGTTGTTTCCCGAGCGGGTACGCGGGTTGGTGACGGGGGATGGCTATAACGTGCAGGACATCGCCAATTCGACCCGTCCACTGGACCCCGAGACCGAGCACCGTTATTGGTACCAGTACTATTTCCACACGCCCCGCGGCGTCGCAGGCCTGACGCAAGACCGGCAGGCTTTGTGTGAATTGCTCTGGAGATTGTGGTCACCGACCTGGGCACGTAACTCCGAGCGTTATCCGCTGAGCGCTCCGGCCTTCGACAACCCGGACTTCGTTGACGTGGTGATTCATTCCTACCGTCATCGCTTCATGTACGCTGCAGGCGATCCGGCGCTGCAATGGATGGAAGACGCGTTGATCAAACAACCGCCGATCAGCGTGCCGACTATTTCCCTGTGCGGTGCCGACGACGGGGTCGGTCCGGCGCCGGAAGAAGATCAAGACATGGCGCACTTCACCGGCCTGTACGAAAGGCGCGTGCTGCCCGGTGTCGGCCACAACATTCCCGAAGAAGCACCGCAGCAAACCCTCAAGGCATTACTGGATCTGCTCCAGCACTGACCGAAAACCGCTCCCGATACGCCTGCGGCGTCACGCCGATCGCCCGCAAAAAACTGCGACGCAAGGTTTCTTCACTGCCAAACCCGCAATTGGCGGCAATCCGTTTCACCGGCAGCCCGGTGTCACTGAGCAGACGCCGCGCGGTTTCGACGCGGATCAGTTCGATGGCGCGGGCCGGGGTCTGGCCGGTGTCGGCGCGGTAGTGGCGAACGAAGCTGCGTTCGCTCATGCCGGCCTGTTCGGCCAGGGTCGGGACGCCGAGGTCACAGGTGAGGTTTTCGGCGATCCAGGCGTGCAGTTCATCAAAGCGATTGCCCTGATTCTGCAGGGCCAGGGTCACGCTGAATTGCGATTGCCCGCCGGGGCGTTTGAGGAACACCACCAGATGCCGGGCGACGTCGAGGGCGATGTCGCGGCCCAGATCTTCCTCGACCATCGCCAAGGCCAGATCGATGCCGGCGGTGACGCCGGCCGAGGTCCAGACCGGGCCGTCGTTGATGAAGATCGGGTTGGCTTCGACCTGCAATTTCGGGTGCTGCTGCGCCAGTTGTTCGCAGCGGGTCCAATGGGTGACCACGCGACGTCCGTCGAGCCAGCCGCTTGCCGCCAGGAGGAAAGCGCCGGTGCAGACCGAGGCCACGCGTCGGCATTTCGCCGCATGCTCGCGCACCCAATCCACCAGCGGCACATCTTCCGCCGCCGGGTAAATGCCCCAGCCACCGGCGATGATCAAGGTATCGCTGGCCTGCTGCGGCAACGGTTCGGCCAGCACCGCCAGCCCCGCCGAGGACATCACCGCCCCGCCCCCACTGGCGATTACCGACGGCGCATACGGCACCGGCAAGCCGCGCTGGCGGGCGATGTCGTTGGCCGAGGCGAACACTTGCAGCGGGCCGGTGACGTCGAGGATCTGCATGTTGGCAAACGCGAGTACATGAATGGCTTTGGGCATTTGGCGTAATTCGTGGGGTAATTGGCGTATACGCCAGAACCTACGCGCCTACAGTGAAGCCGTCCACCCCTCAAATGGAGAAACACCCCCATGACGTTGCAGATCGGTTTTCTGTTGTTTCCGCAGGTGCAGCAACTCGACCTGACCGGTCCCTATGACGTGCTGGCCTCGCTGCCGGACGTGCAGGTGCATCTGATCTGGAAAGATCTGGTGCCGGTCACCGCCAGCACCGGCCTGCTGTTGAAACCGACCACCACCTTCGAGGACTGCCCGGATCTGGATGTGATCTGCGTTCCCGGCGGCGCCGGGGTCGGGCCGCTGATGGAAGATGAGCAGACGCTGGGCTTCATCAAGCATCAGGCGGCGCAGGCCAAGTATGTGACGTCGGTGTGCACCGGTTCGCTGGTGCTGGGCGCGGCGGGCCTGCTGAAAGGCAAACGCGCGACCACGCATTGGGCCTATCACGAACTGCTGCCGAAACTCGGCGCAATTGCGGTGCAGGACCGGGTGGTGCGCGACGGCAATCTGTTTACCGGTGGCGGGATTACCGCGGGGATCGACTTTGCGCTGGTGCTGGCGGCTGAACTGGTGGGGGCTGAGGCGGCGCAGTTGATTCAACTGCAACTGGAATATGCGCCGGCACCGCCGTTTGAATCGGGCAGTCCGCAGACGGCGCCGAGTGCTGTCGTCGAAGAGGCCCGACACCGTGCAGCGCCATCGTTGAAACTGCGCACGGAAATCACCGAGCGCGCCGCGGCGAAACTCGATTTGCGCTGATTCCTCAGCCAGACACAAATTCCCTGTGGGAGCGGGCTTGCTCGCGAAGAGGGTGTGTCAGGCGACATGGATGTTGTCTGACACACCGCATTCGCGAGCAAGCCCGCTCCCACAATGGGTTTTGTGGATGGCCTCAGGTTTGGAGTTTGTCCCCACCTCCCGCCACACCTTTACTTGTCCCCACGCCCTCACCCGTGTAGAAAGCCCTTCCACAAAATTCTGCACAAGGACTTTCGATGAAGGCGTTGCCATGGCTCTATCTGGCCCTTCTCAGCCTCGGTTACGGGTGGGCGCTGAGCATGGGTCACCTCGGCTGGCTCGCGCTGATTTCCGTGGGGCTGCTGCTGGTGGCCGGTCTCGCTGTGCGCCAACCGCAGGTGCCGGTGGCGCGGTTGTTGGGGCACGCGCTGTTTATCTTCCTCGCCCTGTCGCTGGCGCTGCACTGGTTGCCGGGGTTCGACAACGGTCGGGCCATCGCCCGGATGCGTTTTACCGACGACGCCGTGCCGTTCGTGATGTACCTCAATCTGGACAAACCCTTGCTCGGCTTCTGGCTGTTGCTGGCCTGCCCGTGGATTGTCGCGGCCCGCTCGCTGCGTCTGACGGTGTTCGCCAGTGTCCTGGGCCTGATGTTGAGCGCCGTAATGGCGCTGGGCGGAGCGCTTCTGTTCGGCATGATTGCCTGGGCGCCGAAGTGGCCCGATCAGGCGTGGCTGTGGCTGCTGAACAACCTGTTGCTGGTGACGCTGGTCGAGGAGGCGCTGTTTCGGGGCTATATACAGGGCGGTTTGAGCCGCCTGTTCAAGCACCTGCCGCACGGCGACAACCTTGCCCTGCTGCTGGCGTCGTTGATCTTTGGCTTGGCGCACGTGGGTGCCGGCTGGCACTGGGTGTTGCTCGCGGGGCTGGCGGGTGTCGGCTATGGTCTGGCCTACCGTTTCGGCGGACTGGCGGCGGCGATCGCCACACATTTCGGGCTGAACCTGGTGCATTTTGCGCTGTTCACCTATCCGATGCTGGCCGCTTGAAGCAAGAGCGGTTTTGCGACGCCGTACTTATATCTGAAAAAAAACTTCAATAATTTCCTGACATCGCCGACAACCTTTCAAAGCCTTGCGGATTGAAAAACCATGCGTAATAACCAGCCCATTACACAACGCGAACGGACTTTCCCGGCTCAGCAGCGGTTGATTTCCACAACCGACGCCAAAGGCGTGATCACCTACTGCAACGACGCTTTCGTCGAAATCAGCGGGTTTTCGCGTGAAGAGCTGATCCGTGCGCCGCACAACCTGGTTCGTCACCCCGACGTCCCGGCGGCGGTGTTTTCGCACATGTGGGGCACACTGAAACAAGGCTTGCCATGGATGGGCATTGTCAAGAATCGCTGCAAATCCGGTGACCACTACTGGGTGAACGCCTACGTGACACCGGTGTTCGACGGCAATCAGGTGGTCGGTTACGAGTCGGTGCGGATCAAACCCACCGCCGAACAGATCCGCCGTGCCGAAGCGCTCTACCAACGCATCAACCAGGGCAAGTCGGCGATCCCTTCCAGCGACAAGTGGCTGCCGGTGCTGCAGGACTGGCTGCCGTTCATTCTGGTCAGCCAGTTGAGCTTCGTTATCGGCGCGACCCTTAACTCGCACTGGGGCTTCGCCCTGGCCGCTGGCCTGTCGGTGCCGCTGGGCCTGATGGGCCTGCAATGGCAACAACGCGGGCTCAAGCGCCTGCTGCGCCTGGCCGAACAGACCACCTCCGACCCGCTGATCGCGCAGATGTACACCGACAGCCGTGGCGCGCAAGCGCGTCTGGAAATGTCGATCCTCAGCCAGGAAGCCCGCCTGAAAACCTGCCTGACCCGTCTGCAGGACACCGCCGAGCACCTGACCGATCAGGCCAAACAGTCCGACGCCCTGGCGCACAACAGCTCCAGCGGTCTGGAACGTCAGCGCGTGGAAACCGAACAGGTCGCCACCGCCGTCAACCAGATGGCGGCCACCACGCAAGAAGTGGCCAGCCACGTGCAGCGCACTGCCGACGCCACCCAGGAAGCCAACCGCCTGACCGGTCGCGGCCGCGACATCGCCGGGGAAACCCGCGAAGCCATCCAGCGCCTGTCGGTGGTGGTCGGCGAAACCGGCCTGACCGTCACCCAACTGGCCAAGGACAGCGACGAAATCGGCGGCGTGGTCGACGTGATCAAAGGCATCGCCGACCAGACCAACCTGCTCGCGCTCAACGCCGCGATCGAAGCCGCCCGTGCCGGCGAGATGGGCCGTGGCTTCGCCGTGGTAGCTGACGAAGTCCGTCAACTGGCGCAACGCACCAGCGAATCCACCGGCCAGATCCACGCCCTGATCGCCAAGCTGCAACAGACTGCGAGCAGTGCCGTGCAAACCATGGAAGCCGGGCATCGCCAGGCCGAAGAAGGTGTGGCGCGGGTGCTGGAAGCGGATCAGGCCCTGGTCGGCATCAGCGAAGCGGTGGCCAACATCACCGACATGACCACCCAGATCGCTGCGGCGACCGAAGAGCAAAGTGCGGTGGCTGAGGAGATCAGCCGCAACATCAGCAATATTTCGGAACTGGCGGACCAGACTTCGGAACAGGCACATAACTCGGCGTTGCTGAGTGAAGAGCTGACCAAGACTGCCAACACGCAATATTCGTTGGTGGAGCGGTTTAACCGCTAAAAGCAAAAGATCGCAGCCTGCGGCAGCTCCTACACCGATCACCTGTAGGAGCTGCCGAAGGCTGCGATCTTTTGATCTTCAAAGCCCGGACGGCGAAAGCTTCCGGGTTTTTTATTGCCAGCCTGAAAGTGATGGTGCTTGGCAGATCGCAATCGCGAGCAGGCTCGTTCCCACTGTTGATCTGCGGTAATCACAGAGCATGTGCCCGGCGACGATCCTCTGTAGGAGTGAGCCTGCTCGCGATGAGGCCATAACGGCCAGCAAAATTATTGAGACAACTTCAGCTTATCCAGCAGTCGATTGACCAACAGCTCGTTCAGCATGATCACCTGTTGCAATGCCAGCAGCGGTTTGCGCTCCGGACCTTTCACCGAGTTGGCGATATTGCCGGCCATGGCGTTGGCTGATGACAGTGATTCACTGGCTTCGACGAGCAGTGTTTCGTCATCGAGCGTGGGATCGACCATGTAGATGGGGCGGGCCTTGGGTGGGAAGTACTTCGGGATATCGGGGCCGAGGTAATAGTCGAGTGCGCGGTCGGCGGCGTCTTTTGTCTTTTGCGACTCAAGCTCTGGGTGGTGAGGGGTTGGATCAGCTTCTGGTGGGTTGGGCGTGGCTTTGAACATGGATGTAACTCCTATCGCAGATTTCAAGGAGCCATCACCCACGCTACCAAACGATGGGTGGTGGCCATACGCGGGTTGGTAGACCGGCTGCAATAGGAACCCGGCGCTCACGAATGAGCCCCACGCATGACCACCATAAAACCGAGCCTCAAGAAAGAGACTGAATAGGTGTTGCCATACAGCTATTACAGACGGGCTACCAAACCCGATCACTGATTTTCAGTGACAGGGAAACGATATAGCCCGGCCCATAGCCGCGTAAGCCGGCGGATTCTGGCGTACGCGTAGGTAACGGCGCAAGGTGTTGTAGGTCCGGTGGCGTAACGGTTTGTGTGATTTAAACGCGCCTGCAGGATTGCGTTTACCGACAGAAAAATCCGCAAACACCCTGTTTTTTTATGGTGTCTGTCAGACCATTTTCGCGAGCAGGCTGGCTCCCACATTTGGACCGGGCGCATCAGTAAGGAATTGGTCGGTTGTAATGCCACCATCGCTGGCAAGCCAGCTCCCACAATGAATTGAGTGCATTTGGTCAGGAATTAGTTGGATGTCAGGGCGCCATCGCGAGCAGGCTCACTCCTACAGTAGGGTCGGGTGCATCAGTAACAGAATGGTCGGGTCGTAGGCCGTCATCTCTGACAGGCCAGCTCCCACAAGATCAAGATCAAAAGATCGCAGCCTTCGGCAGCTCCTACACAAAACCCGCGGCGCAGCCGCCCCACTCCAGGATGAGCGCAAGCTCGGCTGTCGCTCTTGATCTTGATTTTGATCCACGGGCGACGTCGGAAGGCTGAGTGGAGGGATTCATCCGGGGGTGGGAGCGCAGCGACCGTTTGGCGCAGCCAAACGCATCGAGAGGAGGTGCAGCGAAGCAAACCGGAGGCGATGCGCCCGGATGGAGCCCGGAGCGAAGGGACCCCGAGCCCCAGCGAGCGGGCCGAACGCAGGAGCAAGCCTTTTTGGTTACTTTTTCGGCGCCTGGAAAAAGTGACCCGCCGTAAGGGCGGAACCCTAAGCCGCCGTGACCGCAGCAACGGATATACACCCAAATTTCATCGAAGAAACGAAGCAACCTTCTGCGCAGCTCTGCCCAAATGATCCGAATGCGTAAACCCCGAAACCTTCAACGGCTTCAAATCATGATCCCCCGCCGCCAACCAGAACACCTCAATACTCGGCGATAAATCATAAGCCTCGACAGCGTCCCGATTGCCAAGCGCATCCCGCTCCCCCTGAACAATCAACGTCCGAGTCCGCAAAGAAGCCAAATGCTCCACCCGCGGTTTCTCAGGTTTCCCAACCGCATAAAACGGATACCCGAGGCAGACAAGCGCATCAACACCCAACTCGTCAGCCAAAAGACTGGCCATCCGCCCCCCCATCGACTTCCCGCCAATCGCCAAAACCCCAGCGACATGAAGTCGCACCAAGCCATAAACCTCACGCCAGCATTCCAGCAGTTTCGGCGCCGGATTAGGCGGCCGTTTACTGCCATCCACCCGCCGCTGCGCCATATAAGGAAACTCAAACCGCAACACGTTCACGCCCAATGCAGCAAGGCGCCCAGCCATATCCGACATCCACTCACTGTCCATCGGCGCACCAGCACCGTGGGCCAGGATCAACGTCGCCGAAGCCTCGCCAACTGCGGCGTCCCAAAGCCACCCATGATCGCGCACGCACTGCGCCCATTGATCCCCGTCAATACTGGCCTTGTGCTGTTTGTCCATGCTTGCCTCGCTTTTAGTCTGCCTATAACTCCAGACGAAGGATTCGCGACGTCTTGCGCGCGCTCACTTCGGCTGAACCGTGGATGGGGAACCATGAACACTTCTATCAGTACCGCCTACAACTACAAGGTGGTCCGCCAATTCGCCATTATGACGGTGGTGTGGGGCATCGTCGGTATGGGGCTCGGAGTTTTTCTCGCGGCCCAATTGGTCTGGCCCGAACTCAACTTCAATTTGCCCTGGACCAGTTTCGGCCGTCTGCGCCCGCTGCACACCAACGCGGTGATCTTCGCTTTCGGTGGCTGCGCACTGTTCGCCAGTTCGTTCTACTCGGTACAACGCACCTGCCAGACCCAATTGTTCGCGCCAAAAATCGCCGCGTTCTGCTTCTGGGGCTGGCAACTGGTGATCCTGCTGGCGGCGATCAGCCTGCCACTGGGTTACACCAGTTCCAAGGAATACGCCGAGCTGGAATGGCCGATCGACATCCTGATCACCATCGTCTGGGTCGCCTACGCCATCGTGTTCTTCGGCACGATCATGCAGCGCAAGACCAAGCACATCTACGTCGGCAACTGGTTCTTCGGCGCGTTCATCAACACCGTGGAGATTATGCACATCGTCAACAACCTTGAGTTTCCGGTGAGT
>NZ_JBIUVO010000004.1:0-128872 GCF_044742995.1 Pseudomonas sp. NPDC087803 | reverse complement strand
AGCGTTACACGCTGCTGTCAACACCTCTTTTTCTCCGCTTTCGACCGAGAAGATCGAACCGTTAAAAGAGCCAAACATCACCGCCCTTTCAACTCCTTCCAGGCTTCGATGAACTGAAGCAACCCGCCGCCGAAAACTGCGTAACTCATTGAATCTCAAGGAGTTTTCCGTTTCGACTGCGCCGGAAGTGGGGCGAATTATAGACCTCCAGAATCTGCCGTCAACCGTTAATTTCAGTTTTCCATCAAGACACTTAAAAACCCTGCTTCTATATAGACGCAATGCCAGCGAATGCGCAGCATATTGACCATCGCCTCAAACAATACCGTCGGATGATGCCTCACAATGACAGCCCAACTTCCTGGAACATCCCCTATGCCCGGCTCCCGAATACGCCATACCCCAGCGCCCCTGCTCAATCCAGGCGAGACCGTGGTGCTGTTCGACGGCGTCTGCAAGCTATGCAACGGCTGGGCGCGTTTTCTGATTCGCCACGACCACAAGCAGCGGGTGCGCCTGGCGGCAGTGCAATCTCCAGAAGGTCAGGCATTGCTGGCATGGGCCGGTCTGCCGGTGGATCAGTTCGACACGATGGCGGTGATCCGCGACGAGCATTACTGGGTGCGCTCGGATGCGTTCTTTGAAGTCATTGCACAACTGCCCGCTCGCTGGTCGCCGATTAGGCTTCTGCGAGTTTTCCCGCGAGCACTTAGAGATTGGGCCTACGACCGCGTCGCACTGAATCGCTATCGAATCTTCGGCAAGTACGACACGTGCCTGTTACCCGACCCAGATCACGCACGCCGCTTTCTCAAGTCGCCAATGTGAATGCTCCGCTACAGCATCAACTGCAGCCACTGCACCGGATTCATCTTCGTCACCATCATCAAGACAATCACGAACATCCCGAGAAACCCGCAAACGCCCATCCAGAACCACTGCTGGTAAATACCCCGGTAACCGGCATCAAGTCCCGCCCCACATTGCACCGCGTCCTCCGCCATCCCCTGCAAACGCTTTTGCAGCAACAGCACCGGCAACCAAAGCGAGCCGACTATAAAGAACAGGATCAGCGACATCAGCACCCAGTCCGTGGTCAACGGCAACCCGGAAAGCCTTGTCAGCCAATACCCTGTCGCGATCTGGATGAAACCCGCCGGCGTGGTGATCCAGGCGTCATAGCGCACGACCATTTTCGCCACATGCGCGATCACTTGCGGATTGGCTGTACGGCTGGCGGCGATCAGGTACAGATAGGAGCCCATGCCAAACCCGAACAGGAAAATTGCGGCGATGACATGCGCGTACTTCAGGCCCAAATACAACATGCTCAGCGTTGCCCGTCAGAGAAAATCACAGACAGGCCAAGATTCTGCGGATCGTTGATCGCTGCCATGTATTCGTCGACGCTGATCTCACCAACACAAGGACGGGCACCCGGTTCGGGCAAGTAACCTCGTGCGATCTTCGCGGCCAGAGCAACGGCAGCACAACTCGGGATCTCCGGCCCCTTGTCATTCAGCGCGGTCAGTTGCGCCGTCATCGACAACGGCTGGTCGTTCAAGCCGACACCCCGCACATCTATATACATCGCACTTTTGCCATCACCGAAACGCTCAAACCATGTCCCCCAGCGATGCAGCCGGGCGGCCCACACCCTGTGGTCGCGCACCAGCCCCTTCCTCATCGCCCGCGCAAACAGATAATTGGCCACGCCGCCGAGCTTGAGGCCAGCCCCGGCCTTGAAACTCAAAGTATGCGCACCAAACCGGCTGGCAAAGATATCCATGTCCGGCACATCAACATTGGCCAGCGCACGAGCGCCCAGGTTCTGCAGCTTGCGCAGGGTCAGGTCTTCCCAGCCCATCACCTCATGCACTTGACCATTGCGCAGTTGGCGGATCGGTTTGCCCGCATACGCCAGCACACCCTCGACCGTCGATAACCCCGGCATTTTCGCTGACGAGGAAATGCCGTGCTCGATCGAGTCGATGCGTTTGAAGCGATAGCGCTGCTCATCGATGATCGCCGACGACAGCGTCGGCACCGAACTGCAACCACTGAGGATGGCGACACCGGCCTCTCTCGCCCGTGCATCGAGTATGCCGATGCCATTGACGAACGTCCGGCAGTCCGCCAGATCGCAATAGTTGACGCCCGCCTCGATGCAGCTTTCGGCCACCGCATAGGATTGCCCCTGAAACGGCCCGCCCGTGTGAACCACCAGTTGAATATTCATCGCACGCAGAGCAGCGGCGAACCCGGAGCCCATCGCATCACCACACCAGTGCTCGCAGGTCGCCCCCAAGTCAACGGCCTTGCGCTCCAGCTTCTGCGGATCGCGCCCCGAGATCGCCAGTTCGATGCCCGGCATGTCGATCAGATGCCGACAAACGATACTGCCAAAGTTTCCATACCCGCCAACCACCAACACCCTGAGTGCCATCAACGCTTCCCTGAACGATTCAACCCTGCCCCATAACCGGGTTCGGCGCAGCTTCCCTGATATCACCGGGCCAGGCAAGTCTGCGTCAAAGGGCGGCGATGTAGTAACGTCGGCGCATCGACAACGGAGGTTGATATGAGTAAACGAATCATCGTCATCGGCGCGGGAATCGTCGGCGCGTCACTTGCGTATCACCTGGCCGCGAAAGGTGCAAAAGTGGTCGTGATCGATGCCGGTGAGATTGCGTCCGGTGTGACGGGGCGCTCCTTCGCCTGGATCAACACGTCGCACGGCGGGCCAGACTCTGTTGCGCCGCTGCGCGCAGCAGCCATCGCAGAATACCGCCGACTCGAATCCGAGCTGCCGGGGCTGAAGGTGCGCTGGACGGGTGCCCTGTCTTACGGCGATGACCGGTTTCAAGCGCCTTCTATATATAGTGCGCAGATTCTCGAGCTTGAACCCAATCTCAAACATCCTCCGGATCGCGCATTCTTTGCCGCCGAAGAAGGCGCGCTGGATGCCGTGCAGGCAGCGCGGGCCTTGATTGCAGGTGCGCAGGCGCATGGAGCAACTCTCCTCACCCATACGCCGGTGCTCGGTTTGCAGATTCTGGACGGCACCGTCAGCGGCGTGATCACTGCGACGGGCAAGCACGATGCCGACGTCGTCTTACTGGCAGCAGGAACCGCCACCCCGCTGTTGGCAGATCAACTGAACGTCACCCTGCCCATCGACGCCTCCCCCGCAATATTCATCCGATACAAAACTCAACCGCATCGGGTGAACACGATCATCTCCAGCCCCGAGATGGAAATCAGGCAAGACACCAACGATATGCTCCTCGCTGCAGAAGACTATATAGATGAGGCGCCGCAAAACAGCGCGCAAGCTATCGCGCAGAGAACGGCCAAAGCCATCCAGCACGAATTGCATGGAGTGTTATCCATAGAGCCGGAACTGGCTTGCGTCGGCCTCAGACCAGTGCCTGTCGATGGCATTCCGCTCATTGGCTATCTGCCGAACATCAGTGGTGCGTATGTTTGCGTCATGCATCCGGGCGTGACACTGGCGGCGGTGGTGGGACGACTGGTGGCCGAGGAGATCGTCGAGGGGGACTTTGCGACCGCGTTGGCGCCGTGTCGGCCGGATCGATTCCAATCACCGGTTGAGTGATTCAGCCGTGATGACTTGCGGCAGGGGCGAACGCGTTTTCAACTGAAGCGTGGCACGCGTTCTGCCCTCTTCACGTACCTACGCGCACTCAATCACAACGTCAGCGTCATGCGCGGGCCGACTTCAAGCCATCCTGCGTTTAAAGGTTTTTTGCCTGGCGTTTAACAGACACCCTGCGTTGCATTCTGAAGGCTACAACGCCTTGCGCCGTTGCCTACGACTACGCCAGAATCCGCCGGCTTGTACGCCTGGAGAGCCATCGGTAACTTGGGTCGGTCACTGATTCGCAGTGATCGAATGTAGTAGCCGTGGTGTTTTTCAGATGTGAGGTAAATCATAACCTTGCCTATTTCTTCCTCTTTTGACGCTCGTATTGACATATCGATAAATCTCGATATTCTCGGCTCATGGAATTACTCGAAATATTCAAAGCCCTCTCCAACCCTACACGCCTTGAAATCTTGAAAGGCCTGAAGGACCCCGTTAAGAACTTCCCTCCGCAGGATGAAGGAGACGTTCTCACGGTGGGGGTCTGCGTAAGTAGTATTCAGGAAGGCATCGGGCTGTCGCAGTCAACGGTGTCTGGTTATCTTGCAACGCTGCAACGAGTGGGCTTGGTCGAGGTCAAGCGCATCGGTCAATGGACTTACTACAAACGCAATGAAGCCACTATCAGTGCGCTAGCCGAGATCATAGGGACAGAACTCTAATTTTTTACCGCATAATATCGAGATATCTCGATATTCCTTTTTATCGATACGAGGATTAACAATGAAAGCATTGATGCTTAAATCATTTGGCGGCCCGGAATCGTTCGAACTCTGCGACGTGCCCAAGCCAGTGCCGGGTGCGGGACAAGTCCTGGTGCGGGTGCACGCAACCTCCATCAACCCCTTGGATTATCAGGTTCGACGTGGCGACTATTCCGAACTAGTGCAACTGCCGGCCATTACCGGACACGACGTCTCGGGGGTTGTCGAAGAAGTCGGGCCAGGGGTGACATCCTTCGCTCCAGGAGACAATGTCTGGTACACCCCGCAGATATTTGAAGGGCCAGGCAGTTATGCCGAATACCACGTTGCGGCCGAAAGCATTATCGGGAAGAAGCCGCCATCGCTGAGCCATCTCGAAGCAGCAAGTCTGACCCTGGTTGGCGGTACGGTGTGGGAAGCACTGACCGGGCGTGCAGCGCTCAGAGTGGGAGAAAGCATCCTGATCCACGGCGGCGCGGGAGGCGTAGGTCATATCGCGATCCAAGTGGCCAAGGCCATTGGAGCGCGGGTCTTCACGACCGTGCGCGAAGCGAACTTCGAGTTTGCACGAAGCATGGGGGCTGATGTGGTCATCGACTACGAAAAGGTGGATTACGTCGACGTCATCAATCGGGAAACGGATGGCCGCGGAGTTGATGTGGTGTTCGACACCATCGGCGGCAATACGTTGACGCGAAGCCCCGACGTGCTCGCTCAACTCGGCCGCGTGGTCTCGATTGTGGACATTGCCCAGCCGCAGAACCTCGTTCAGGCGTGGGGCAAGAACGCGAGTTATCACTTCGTTTTCACCAGACAGAACCGGGGCAAACTTGATGAGCTGAGCGCATTGGTAGAGCGGGGTCAGCTACGGCCACACGTTGGCGCTGTCTATTCGCTCGCCGACATGGCGCTCGCCCATGCCCGGCTGGAGAGCCCCAACAACGGCATTCAAGGAAAAATCGCGATTGCAGTCGAGCCATCGCTCACTTCGTAAGTGCTTACTTTTAACCGTTCGAGTTATATGAGAGGAACGCCATGATTTATGAAATTGCTCTGCTCCCCGTCCACAAAGAACGCATTGAAAATTTCAGAAGTGCATTTGCCGAGGTCGCTCCCCTGCTCACCCGTGCAAAGGGTTACGGCGGCCACTTGCTCGCGAAAGGGATTGAAAGCCCCGAGCGGTTCAACCTGATAGTGCGCTGGGCTTCACTTGAAGATCACACGCCGGGCTTCGAAGAGAGTGAAGACCATCGGATATTCATGATGGGCCTGGAGGAATATTTTTCGGAAGAACCGAGGGTCTACCACATTGAAGGGGCTGCTTTTTCTGCTGGCGAACAGGTAGTTGCCGATATCGTAGGCTAGAGCGACTGACTGCCTTTGACCGACTGGCTTCTGTCGTGAGCGCCCGCTATGGGTCGAGAACGATCATTCTCCAGCGTCCGCTTTTAGCCGGAAGCGGCCCATCAACTCAGGCAGCTTCGGCCCTCACTTTTTCTCCCTTCCACGCCCGCTAGATGGTCGTGGGAAGGGTAATGCTTTGTGGCTTCATGTGATCCAACACTTGGTTCGCCGCCGGTTCCCCCCAATATCACCACCTGCAGTTCCCATAGCGTCGAAGCGCTGTTCACTTTTACCGTTCACTTCTCAGATACGTCCATGAATGAAGGGCGAGGGATATATCAATGCCCTTACTTACTGCCTGTGATTGCTGCTTCTGGTCTGCCAGTATTTGGCATTCAAGCGTTTCACTCTTCATGGAAGTTGTGAATCGGTCACAAGGCTGAGAGGCTAGAGTGTCGTTTACCATAAGGACATACGGAAATGAGCAAGCAAAAAATTTTGGTTACAGGGGCTGCTGGCCAGATCGGCAGAGCTTTTTGGATAGCGCGAGACGATAAATCAGATCTGCGCCTGGCCGATATAGACGTATCAAAACTTCCTGACTCGGCCCAACGTTTCTCTCTCGACATCACGGATCAAGCCAGTTGCCTTGAAGCCTGCGAAGGCATAGACACAGTGATTCATCTCGCTGCTGATCCGAATGCAAACGCTGAATTCACGTCTTCACTGCTGCCTGTAAATATTGTCGGCACCTACAACATGCTGTTTGCCGCAAAAACTCAAGGCTGCAAACGCTTCATATTTGCGAGCAGTGCGCAGGCGATTGAAGGTTATCCAAAGGATGTCCAGGTACATGAATGGATGGCCCCCAGACCCGGGAACCTTTACGGGGTCAGCAAGGCGTTTGGCGAGGCACTGGCTTCGATGTATGCCAACGATGGGCAAATGACAACAATCGCAGTCCGTATTGCAAACGTAGCTGAATTTCACCCTGGGGAAACCCACAGCCCTCGGGACGTAGCTGCATTTATCAGCTATCGGGATGTCGTCGCGTTACTTGGGCGTTGCGTTGAGGCCGATCTGATCGGATTTCACATTGTCCATGGGGTTTCAGATAACCGCTACAAACGCCTTTCGATTGATAAGACCAGAAAAGCCGTTGGGTACGCGCCCCTCGACGACGCCTTTGAGATTCTGGAAGGACAGGCTCGAGCTGATTGATTGCAGGTGCCTTTGAGTTCCCCGGGGCACAAGCGATGTAGCTTTGCTGAAGCAACGGTGGGTGTCTTTATGCAAGATTAAAAATCGATCAGACAGACTGATTTCGAGTAAGAAAACAGTCCCCACCGTGATTTCAGTTCACCAACTATTTTTCTTCGGCAAAGATTTCAACAAGCCTGGCAACCGATGCTCCTCCCGAAAAACCCACGTTGCCGACGGGAATGGTTCCTCCCGTCGCTTCAATGATTTTCCCGACCCAGACAGACTCGAAGCCACCGCACAGTTCTATGAACTGAACACCATCCTTGACCAAATCTACGGCAACTTGAACAGCGTCATGTTGCTCGGGTACAGCGACGATCGTATTACGCCGACCCGCGCGGTCGATGACGAATCGATCGGTTTCGGGGTTGGTTTCCGGTGCTTCAAAAATAAATGCCCAACTGACCATCCAACTAATCTCCATGCTGAGTAAGTCACAGAGAAACCGCCAGGCGGGTGACCACTTGGCTGAAGTTGTTTTTTTCTCTGCGCTGATTACACTCTAAAACCTCAAGAATGCTTGAGGTCAACAGCCGTGCAGGAAAGAATTAGTGACCATCAAAACCTGAGCGTGGGCCAGGTCGCAAAACGAAGCGGTCTCTCTGTCTCCACGCTTCATTTTTATGAGTCGAAAGGTTTGTTAGCGTCTCAGCGCACAGCCGGGAATCATCGGGTTTATGCGCGCGGCACGCTTCGCCGGATTGCGATCATAAGAATCGCGCAAGCCAGCGGGGTTACGCTGGCGGAAATCAAAACCGCCCTTGAACCCATCCCCCATGACCGGAAGGCTTCAGCCAAGGAATGGGAGACGGTGTCGAAAGACTGGGCATCCTCCCTGAAGCGCCGCATCGAACAACTGACAAAGCTGTCGACCAGTCTGGAGGGCTGCATTGGCTGCGGTTGTCTGACCATGGGTGAATGCCCGCTACTCAATCCACAGGATTCGCTGGGCGAAAAGAATTCGGGTGCCGTGATATTTGATCAGGAACTTGAGAAAAGGCTGAATACGTAATCAGCCCTTTGTGCTCCCAGAGTGAAAAGCGAAGAAGTCAGACCGGGCCAAACCTCATAACTCAATGAGTGAAAGGGGGATTCAAGTGTGAGGCGCCGCTTCTGGCGTGGCGACCGCGTTTTCAACTAAAGCGCGGTGGATGGCTGGCAATGCGTTCTGGCCTCCCCTTCTTCACGTGCCTGTACGCACTCAATCACAACGTCAGCGTCATGCGCGGGCCGACTTCACACCATCCTGCGTTTAACGGTTTTTGCCTGGCGTTTAACAGACACCCCGCGTTACGTCCTGAAGGCTACAACGCCTTGCGCCGTTGCCTACGACTACGCCAGAATCCGCCGGCTTGTGCGCCTGGAGAGCCATCGGTAACTTGGGTCGATCACTGATTCGCAGTGATCGGGTTTAGTAGCCCGTGGTGTTTTTCAGATGTGCAAAGCGCTGTCAGTCAGATATTCCTGTCTGAGCTTGATGGCGGCTGTGTGCAGGGCGCTTCGGCGCGCCGGTCAATGCTGAATAACTCCCCGGTCTACTAACCTGCGCACAGCTGCCACCCTTCTTTTAGTAGGGAAGGAGTAGCGGCTCTACCAGGAGTTTTCAGCGTATGTTCAAAGTAACGCCAAACCCGCCAGAAACCGATCCGGCCTCCCCCTTACGAATCTCTCGATTCAAAGAAACTCCACGAAGCCGCCGAACGCGCCCTCGACCACTACCTCAGCCCTTCCGCCGCGATCATGGCAACCCCTTACCAAACCAACAGCATGTTTCTCGTCAATCCGGACATCGACACCGAATCCCTCCTCGCCAACGCCTGCGAATCACTCGCCTCGGCGACGGTGATGCTCGGGGATGTGGCTGCACTGGTGGAAGGACCGATGCGCAAAACGCATGGCAGGCAGTGCTTGCTTTGGATCCGCCTGTCCCGAAAGGCTGCTTATGGCCGAAAGCAGCCCCACCCTACCGCCCCGAAAACAACGCCAACCGACACGCCAAGCCAAAAAACACCGCCCCCAACACCTGATTCAACCGCCGTGCCATTCGCGCATTACTCGCCAGCTTGTTCCCAACCTTGCTGGCCAAAACAATCACCGCCCCATTCACCAGCAATCCGATCAGATTCAGGATCGTCGCAAACACCAACATCTGCAGCACCAGCGAGCCCTTCCCCGGATCGACAAACTGCGGAAACAGCGCAAGCACAAACAGCGCCATTTTCGGATTGAGCAGATTGGTCACCAACCCTTGGCGGAAGATACGCAACAGCGGAGTGGCTGGCAGGGTTTCGTCGGTGGCCAAGGGTGATGCGTCGCTGGTGAAGGCTTTCCACGCCAGGAATGCCAGGTACGCGGCGCCGGCGAAGCGGATGATGTCGTAGGCGGCCGGCACGCTGGCGACCAGTTGCGACAATCCGAGGGCGGCTGCCAGTGCGTGGCAGTAGGTGCCGGCCTGAATGCCGGCGAGGGAGACGAAACCCGAGGCGCGGCCCTGACTCAGACTTCGGGAGGCGATCAGCAGCATGTCCGGGCCGGGGGTCAGGGCGAGCGCGAAGCAGGCGCCGGCAAACAGGAGTGCTACGGAAAGGTCGATCATGAAAGCCTCGGTATTTTTATCGTCTGGGTCGCGTTGCGGGCGAGTCGAGGCAGTTTACCGAACGGCAAAACCCGTGGGGAGGCTCATGCGCAACGTGTGATGTCGCGGCTATTTTAGATAACGAATCGACTACCCTTCGCCACTGAGGTTTCACCTTTGAATGACCACACAGGGAATAACCATGTCGATCCATGCAGCGACCCTTCCGCGTTTCGCCCAGATGTTGCGCTCTCTGGCGGCCATCCTGTCCAAGAGCGAGGCTTACGCCCTTGAGCGCGGCTACGACGCGCAAATTCTGCTCGACGCACGGCTGGCGCCGGACATGCACAACCTCGCCACGCAGGTTCAATACACCTGCACCCAGGCACAGGACGCCGTGCAGCGGCTGACACAACAACCGCTGACCAAGCTCACACCGCCTGAGAACATGGCGGCGGCGAAGGCATTGATCGAAAGCACATTAGAGATGCTGGAGGCGGCGAATCCGGCGCAGATCGACGCCAGCGCGGACAAGAAAATAGCCCTCGAACTGCAAAACGGCATCGCCTTCGACATGACCGGCCGCGAATACGCCGTGGACTGGGCGCTGCCGCAGTTCTACTTTCACCTGATCACCGCGTACAACATCCTGCGCCACAACGGTGTGCCGCTGGGCAAGGCGGATTATGTGCAGCACATGTTTACGTATCTAAGGAAGTAATTGCAGCGCGAGCTTCGGGTCAATCAAGGTTGACCCGGAGTTCTCGCAGAAGAAACGCCAGTGTCTCCACCGCACCGTGATGATTCTGCGTCGAACGCTGTGTATCCCATGACATGGCATCGTCCACACAGAAATCGCCAACACATTCCATGCTCAGATCCTCATCGAGCAGGCCGAGCGGAATCCACATGTAAGGCGATTCGCGAAGCGGATTGGGCACGGTCGAGCCGCAGTGGGTGCAGAAGTCGTTTCTGTAGCCGCTGGGTTTGACCCAACTGCTGATCGCATCCTGCCCTGCTTCCCAGCGAAAATCCGCAGCCTTGACCAGCGTGGCGAGGTTGAAGCCGACACCGGTTTGCTTACGGCACAAAGAGCAGTGGCAGCGATAGAAAAAGCGTGGCTCAACGGCGAGGGAAAAGCGTACTGCGGCGCAAAGACACTGCCCTGTTATCACGGATATCTCCTTTGGACGAGCGCTTGCACATCCATGCTGAAGTTTCTGCTGGCCAAAACAGCATTCTAATGCGCCGGATGAAAAACCAAAGTTTTCTGCTCTGCACTGCATCCGTTTCACTCCCTGCTCCGTACATTCATCACCCTCATTCGAAGGGTCGAAGAATCAAGGAGACGCACCATGCATACGCTCATCAAACGCCTTGCTGTCGCTTGCTTCACACTGCTCTGCCTCGGAGCCGGCTCCAGCTTTGCTGCCGATACCGTGATGGTCGGCGGCGCGGCCATGTATCCGACCAAGACCATCGTCGAGAACGCAGTCAACTCGAAGGACCACACGACCTTGGTCGCTGCGGTCAAGGCCGCCGGGCTGGTGGATACGCTCAACAGCAAGGGACCGTTCACGGTTTTCGCCCCCACCAACGAGGCGTTCGCAAAACTGCCCGCCGGCACGGTCGATACCTTGGTCAAACCTGAGCACAAGGCGGACTTGACCAAGATCCTGACTTACCACGTCGTAGCCGGCACTCACACGGCCAAACAGTTGATGGACGACGCCAAAATGCACGGTGGAAAAGTCATGTTGAAAACCGTCCAGGGCGAGTCGCTGACGGTGATGCTGCACGATGGCAAGTTGTGGGTGCAGGACGCCAAAGGCGGCAAGGCGGCCATTACCATCGCTGACGTCATGCAATCCAATGGCGTGATTCACGTGGTCGATACGGTGCTGATGCCGAATTGATTTCCGCGCCTTGGCGGACCCTCCTCGGAGCGTCCGCCCAAGGTGGTTTCAGCCGTTATGCTTTTACGCACCTGGGGGAATCGGTCCGAAGTGAACGTGCCGGCCGGCAATCTGTCGGATGGCAAGTGCTCAGCCGTGTGAGTGAGCCGCTGCGAAAATCACTCTGACAAGAGAACCCGCATGGACTCCCGCAAGCTCGAGTTTTCTGACCATGAAATCGCGCAGATGCAGCGTTTCAACAAAACCCTCGCCTGGCTGCCGCGGTTTCGCATCCGTAATCGTGTCACGCCCCGACTGATCCAGACGCTGCTGCGCGTCAGCCAGAAGGCCGGTGCAGACAAATTGCGCAAGCATGGCCTTGCAGCTGAAAGCATCGTGATCGGTTCACCCGGGCTTACAGTGCCGGTACGCATCATCCGCCCGAAGGGCCAGGCTCGCGGTGTGGTGCTGGATTTTCATGGCGGTGGCTGGGTCATCGGCAATGCGCAAATGAACGATGAACTCAACGCCGGCATGGTCAATCAGTGCGACGTGGCGGTGGTCTCGGTGGATTATCGGCTGGCGGTGAACACGCCGGTGGAGGGCCTGCTGGAAGATTGCCTGGGCGCCGCGCGCTGGCTGCTCGGCTGCGAGGAGTTTGCCAATCTGCCGGTGATTGTCGTCGGGGAATCGGCAGGCGCACATCTGGCAGCGGCCACGTTGCTGGGGCTGCAATCGTCACCCGACTTGCTGCAACGCATTCACGGCGCGCTGTTGTATTACGGCGTCTACGACCTGACCGGAACGGCCAGCGTTCGCAACGCATCGTCCGCCACCCTGGTGCTGGACGGCCCCGGCATGGTGGAGGCGCTACGCCTGTTGACCCCGGACCGCAGCGACGCGCAACGCCAACAGCCGCCGCTTTCACCGCTGTATGGCGACTTTGCCGATATGCCACCGGCGCTGTTGTTCGCCGGCGAACTGGACCCGTTGCGAGACGACACTCTTGAACTGGCCGCTCGCTGGAAAACCGCCGCAGCGGTTGAGGTGCATCTGCTGCCCTCCTCCGCCCATGGCTTTATTCACTTCCCGACGGCCATGGCCGACAAGGTTCTGGCTCACAGCCGCGCGTGGATCAATCTGCGGCTTGCCGCGCTCAAACCAACAGCGCAGTAATCCACTGAATCTGCTGTGCGATTTCTTGCATCTTGTCTTCGGGTACGGCCTGGCGCGCCTGGGTAAAGCTGTTCAGGGTCTTCTGTTTCTGCCGTAACAGGCGCTGCCATTTGGCGAGAAATGCCGGGCTGCGCACGCGCATCTGCAACGGGCCGAAGTACAGCTCTTCGGCGCTGTAGCTCACCGGCCCACTGCGCTCGGCGACGATGATTTCGTAGAAGAAACGGTTTTCCTTCAGCACTTGCTCATCGAGGATGCGGTAATCGTTGTCCATCAGCCATTGCCGCAGTGGCTGCTCACCGCCGTTGGGCTGCAGGATCAATCGCTCGTGACCGCTCAGGCGCGCCTTGCCGCTGTCGAGGATGTCGCGAATCGTCTCGCCACCCATGCCGCACAGGCTGATCGCGGTGATCCGGTCTTCAGGCTCGATCGCCGCCAGGCCACTGGCCAGGCGCACGCTGATGTGTTGCTGCAAGTCGTTGTCGCGCACCGTGCGCACAGCCGCATGGAACGGCGTCAACGCCACCTCGCCAGCCACTGCCGCCGCGATGGCGCCACGGCGCATCAGGGCCACTGGCAGATAGCCGTGATCCGAGCCGATATCCGCCAACCGCGCCCCGGCCGGCACCTGCGCCGCCACCCGCTCCAGGCGCATCGACAATCTGTGTTCGTTCAACTGCCGCCTCTCTTTCCCAGCGATAGCCGGCGCTGCAGGCCGGACAAGGGGCGCGACTCTAGCGGGCAATGGTGGGTATTTCAATTCCTGGCCTGGGTCGTTGCGCCGATGCGGCCTGTCGCTGCGCAGGCATACCCTATCTTCTTCGCACTCGGCCTACTAACCTGCGCACTGCCGTTCCCTAAAACAACAAATGCACTCACGGAAGACATCAACATTGAAAACAGCTCTCGGCACCCTTTTCCTGATCGGCCTGTGCACCAGCGCAGTTGCAGAAACTCACCCCGTCGGCTTCCACACCAGCACTCTGCCGGACCCGCAGCGGCCGCTGGAAATGGCGGTCTGGTACCCATCGACCAGTACCGCGACGGCGCAAGTGATCGACAACAATCCAGTATTCGTCAGTACTTCCGCCGTGCGCGACGCGCCGCCGACGGCTGGCGAGCATCCGCTTGTGGTGCTGTCCCACGGTTATCGAGGCAACTGGAGCAATCAGATGTGGCTGGCCAATGCGTTGGCCGATCAGGGCTACATCGTCGCGGCGGTCAACCATCCCGGCAGCACCACCCACGACCGCAGCCCGCAAGCGGCCGCGCAGCTGTGGCAGCGGCCGGTTGATCTGCGGCGGGCCATTGAAGCCGTTGTGGCGCAGCCGGGAAAATTTGGCGCGGTGGCGCCGCAGCGGATTGCCGTCGTCGGGCATTCGCTCGGTGGCTGGACGGCTCTGGAAATCGCCGGCGCACGCTTCGACCCCGAGCGCTTTGCCGAGGACTGCAAAACCCATGCGCAACTCGCCAGTTGCAGCGTCTACAAACAGATGAACCCTGCCAGCACCGCGCAAGCCAAGGCCGACCTCGCTGCCGACCGGCGCTACGAACCGGTCACTGCCATCGTTTCGCTGGACCTGGGCCTGTCACGCGGCATGACCGACGCAAGCCTCGCGGCGCTGCCGGTACCGACGCTGGTGATTGCCGCCGGTGCGCCGTCCGCAGACCTGCCGGCACAACTGGAATCCGCCGACTTGGCCAAACGCCTGCCAGCGGCTACCACGCGTTATGTCGAGATCAGCGACGCCACTCACTTCAGTTTCACGTCAATGTGCAAACCGGGGGCGATCGAAATGCTCGAAGAAGATGCGCCGGGTGACGGCGTCATTTGCCGGGATGGCGAGCATGCCCGCCCGCGTGAGGAGATCCAGCAGCAGGTGGTGGCGCTGATCGGCGATTTTCTGGTGACGTCGAAACCATGATCCCAGCAGCTGACGCGGATCGAGCTACGTGAGCAGTTTGATCCCGCGTCGCTGCGACAGGCTCGCCAAATCGCTCAGACCCGGTTTTAATGCGCGCTTGATCGGCATATGCCCGGCTCCCCTTCATCGAGTAGACACATGAACCGCCAAAAGAAACTGCAGCAGTTGTTCAAGGAAAAGGCCAAAAAGGCCAGCGCCAAACTGGCGCCGAAAAAGCCCAAGTACATCAGCAAGGCTGACCGCGCGAAAATGGCTGCTGACGCGGCGGCCGAACCGGTTGAGGCCAACGAAAACGCTTTATAAAAACGCTGAAATATTGCTCATTGCCCGCGTGACATAGAGTTCCTTCTCGCCAACCGGTGCCACGTAGTGAAACGCGCTGCGTGCGGCCTCCAGACCGACAAGGCGGGCAATGAACCAGGCCGCCAGGTACTACGTAGACAAGCACCCGCCTGCGGTGGCGACATTGCCACTGGCCACGAACGATCAGCGCGGCATTCTCAGCTTCCGCGCATTCACCTCAATGCCCGAGAGCGCCCCTCCTGAAACCGCTCAAGCGACCTTCCTGGTAAAACGCATACTGCTGAACCCAGGCATCTGATGAACCGAACAGTCTTGCTGCCCGCATCCCATTAAAGCCTTCATCATCTTTGGCATCCACGACCTGCAACTTCCCGACTGCTTAAACTCTGACCGGTGTCGAACGCTCCATTCACACTGGAGGCGTGGTTTTCCCGAACTTACTATTAAATTCGCTGGATTCATGGCCAACCATTAATCTGGCCGAACTTAAATTAAAACTTCGACGATAGCTGCCAATTTCGCAGAGACTCACTATTGCGCATCTTGTTCAGCAAAACATGTAAACCAACACGTTACAGTTATTTCTGAAGGTTATAGCCGAAATTACAAAAAAATATAAAAACCTGTCACTTCTGACAGGTGGACTAAAAAACGCAGTCTTTTAGAATGAGATCTCCTAACTCCCATTCGACAAAAACATAACTTCGAGAAGAACATGGACCAATACATATTCGGCAATGAAATCCCACCTAAAATTGACTACGAAAACGAAAGAATCACAATCGTGGAAAGACTGATACTTCATAAAATCGGAGAGGAACTAAAGGTTTCAATTAGTTCCCGCACTGGAATTTTAGAATATTATGAAGACACCCTTGACAAGATTGAAATATCTACCCCCGAGGCTGGAGATATTTTTGCTAGCGAGGATGGATATCGCTGTCGCTTTAGGCTTGGAGATGGAAATTGGCATGATCAGATTCACATTCAGCGCTTTAGCGGTGCAAATGCAAAAAATAGTTCGGCCAATATCAGTCAAAGCAGTGTAGAGCAAGCCATATGGTCAAAGTGGTACGAAAGAGAGCCAGATATTCTCACCGACAAAACAAATGAGTTGCAACGCGAATGTAACGTAAGATTTTTAGAAGCCCAGAAAGAACTTAACATCACAAGCACCACACAGTTAAACTTCAACCCCACCAAAGAGCAAGAATACGAAGCTTTACGCATTAAACTACCCAACTCCAAACCTAACGCAACAGAGGAAGAACTCAAGGCAAGCATGGGCGCCGCCAAGATAGAATCGAAAAAAAACAGAATTGAACAAGATTATCAAACCGCCTACAAAAATCTATTAGCTCAAGGTGTAAAACGCATTGCCGTCGATTTCGCCATCAGAGAAATAAAACAAACAGCCAAAGACAAGATAGTTTCAATTATTTTAAACAAGTGAAACATGTCTCAAAACAACCGTCATCATCCTTTAAGGAGAACTTAAACATGTCAATCGCAGTCAGTGCAGGAGGAGATGCCGCAGCTGCTGTTACAGCAATGGTAGAGGAAATCATTGATAATGGATTTGCCACAGATCCACTCATACGCCCCGACAAATATAGCATCCACCAACCAGGAGCGGTTAAAACCTACAACGAGAGTAAAACCATCTCAGCGCGATATCGAAATTGGGCTGATCTGGGAAACAACAGAGCAGTGTTATTACCCTTACCTGTCCTATACCCGCAAATTTGGTTTCACACTGAAACAAGCAAAGAATTCAGAAGCGTTTGGGATTGTGAATACGGAGCCGACAAACCTTCGTATTCCGGACCAGAAGGTAATCGCAACAGTGTAGAGTCAGATACACGCTGCGCCTACAGTGGTAAAGGTGCACGCGCGGGACAGTTGATTTATAAGTACGGCGAGAATGGTCTGGCACAACCCGTCTGGAATGAATACAGCTTCACCACTTTAAACGAAGAGGGTGAGCTTTATTTCAGAATCAACACTACAAATGATGACTTGGAATCAAATTTAGGATATATGAATCTAATAATCGCCCGAAACCCGGTAAGCACGCCAAGACAAGACATGATATATACAGTTTACGCAAAGCGGGGGTGGACAAGTACGAAACTCCCCCGCTGGACCAACTGGAAATTTATAGACAAAGAGGGATATAGCCCGAATGCTTTCATGTCAATGCCAATGCCTGCCATTGTGGAGCGCGGTGCATTTTGGCTATACGCTTCGGACCCCGAACCAGAAAAACCCGTGAAAGATACTAGTGGAGCCTTTCGATATCCTTACTGCGGACCTGGCGGATGCAAAGAAAGCGTCGAGGGTGATACGCGATATCCCTATCACGGCCCAGGTGCCAAACGGGGGCAGCTACTTTTCAAGTATGGAGCAAAAGGAACTGTTCTTCCCCTCTGGAGCGGCGACGCGGTTTATGCACAAGAATGCGCGGGTTCGTTATATCTGGCTTGTAACGGGCCCACGGTTATTCTTCCAGACGACAACATCATTCGAAGTGACGTTGATGTCAGCAGTGCAGGGTTTGGTCTATTACCATTACGAGTATCTTGAGTAAAAACAACATTACACCTCCAGCCTTCGCTGGTGCCCAGCCGGTTTTTTGCAAAGTTTAAAGTTACAATGACGCAGAAAGCCGGCATTTCAACTTCCACTTTATCGTTAAATAGTCCAGCTCAAAAAATAACGGCACTTTAGCTTAAACATTATTATCACGCTCAACGCGACGGGATCATCAGTGTCTGTCCGCAGCCCCTCGGATTTCAACTTCATGTCAGCCTGGCCACCGACCCTGCCGGCAATGCCCCGTCCTTCTCAAGCGCACTCAGTTTCTCGACAATTCGGGCACGCTCGCTTTCCGATGTTTCTCGGTCGGTAATCGAGTAAGTCTGGCCATAGACCCATGCACGCAACTGCTCAAGCGCGGAAGGTTCAGCCGGTGCGCGAAACAATTGCTGCAACAGATACCCGGCCTGCGTCCACTTGGGCATCAGCTCAAGCAGCGCCTGACGTCGAGAGGCGGACAGCGCTGGCCAGAGGGCTTCGAGCTGAGCGCGGAATGCTGACTCGATGACTTTCCATGGCTGCGGGCGCAGGCCGCGTACACCGGCTTCGAACACCGGGCGTGACGGATCCGCGATCGCCGCGATCAGTAACTCAGGCCGGCTCTCTCCTTCGAGGCTCAGGACCAGCGACCGAACCTCGCCACTGTTTTGACTGAGGGCCGCGTTCATCCACCCTGGCGGGATCCCCAGGCCCAGCGACTGTGCCAACCCGAGTACGCCAAGCCAATGGGCTTTGCTGGCGGGAATCTCGCCTGCCAGTTGCGCTTGAAGTACCTGCAATGGGTCGACGCCATACTTTCTGGCGGCCCAGAGCGCAGTCGATCTTGCTGCAGACGATGGGTCGGTCAGAAAGTCTTCGATCAGCCGTGTGCGATCCGTTTGCAACTCAATGGCCTGCAGAAACGCCAGGCGCCTGAGAATACTGCTGTTGCTGGATAGTCCATGAGCGATGGCCTTCTGAGCCGATGCCAGGGGCAGCGCCATTGCCCTGCCGAGCGCAGCCCGACGCACACTGAAGTCTGCATGCTGAAGGCTCGCGACAAGAAACGCCTCCAGTTCATCCCCGCGCTTTGTCTGCACGAGTACCCTGAAAAACAACCGCGTACAGGCGCCACGGCTGGTTTCCAAGGCAGCCGTGGTTAGCGCGAGGCATTCGGGTGTTGCCAGCAGCGCTTCAAGCTTTTGGATGGTAACGCCGTGGTCTTCGCGTCGGCGCTGCTCCAGGGCAAGGATCGCGGGAGTCTTGGCAATCAGCCAAGGGCCATACTCGGGGGTCAGATAGTCTGCGAAAGCGTCTCTGGCTGCCGCGCGTACCTGCGGCACCCAGTCGTTGAGCCGCACGATAATGGACGCCAGCCGCTCGACCGACTGCGATGAGCGGATTTGCCGTAGACCGGCCTCCCGAGTGAATCCATCCCAGGACGTGACCAGCCACTTCCAGTCATGTGCCGGCAATACTTCAGGTGGATCTACTGGATCTACCGAGCGTTCGGTCTTTGCTGTGGTGGATGTTTTTCCGGTGAGTCTTTGCAACAAAACTTTCCACATGTAGCTGACTATCCCTGACGTCCAACCATTGGCGTGAGCCATAGCATGCCTGTCGCCGAGTTTTTTTGAAACGCATGCCCTGCTCCCCCGAAATTTTCCGCCGCGCCCGGTTCGATCACCTAACCTCATAGATTGTGTGATCAACGAGAACCGGCCCCTCTCATGCGCAACACATTGAAGTCTTTGTTTTTTTTCGCGCTGCTCCTGCTCGCTGCGGGCAGGTCGGTGGTGTGGGCGGCGGATTTGCCGGCGCCCTCGGCGACCGCTGCGGCGCCGCTGGTGGAGGTTTCGCAAAGTGATCTGCAAGCCCTGCAACTGCGCCTCGACGGGCTGAAGCAGCAGATTTCCGCCGCCAACAACTACAACCAGCTCGAAGGCCCGCAAGACCGGGTACAGACGTTCATTCTGGACATTGATCGGTTGTCGGCTTCGCTGTTGCCGCAGCAGGCACAACTGGCGGTGCAACTGGGGGTGCTCGGCGCAGCGCCGGATACGCAGATTGCCGCCGAACAGGCGGAAATCGCCGCACAACGGGCAATGCTCAGCGAACAGAAAAACAAGGTCGATGCCACGCTCAAGAGCCTTGCCGCGCTCAAGCAGAGCGCAGCCGAGCTGATCACGCAAATCGCCGGCATCCGCCGCACGCTGCTTGAAAGCGAATTGACGCTGCGCACCGACAGCATCCTGAGCCCGGACTTCTGGTCGCCATTGGTGTCGCCAGAGCCGGATGACCGCCAGCGCCTGAAGTTTTTCATCAATCAGGTGAACCTCACCTGGGCCACGGTCTGGGCGCCCGGGCAACGCTTTTTCACCTGCGTGCTGGTGCTGCTGGCGCTGGCTTTCTGGACGGTCGGCCGCCGACTCGCCGAGCGCGGCCTGACCTGGCTGTGCATCCACCGCATGCCGGAGGGTCGTCTGCGCCGCAGCGCGCTGGCATTCGCTTCGGCGCTGGCGACCCTTGGGACCACGGCCATCGCCCTGCATCTGCTGTTTTACGCCTGCACCCGCCACGAACCGCTGACGCCGGTGCTGCAGACTTTTTCCGAGGAATTCGAAAAAGCCGTTTACGCCTGCGTCCTGATCACCGCGCTGAGCCGCGCATTGCTGTCGACCAGACATCCCTCGTGGCGGCTGCCGGCGATTGCCGATTCGGTGGCACTGGCACTGAGACCCTATCCAAGGATTCTCGCGACCATCCTGCTGGTGCTGGTGACGCTGGTGCAGGTCAGCAATGCCACCGGCATGAGCAGCCAGATCGTTATCGCTCAACGTGGGGTGGTCGCCATCATGGTGATCGCGATTCTGGTACCGCTGCTGTTGCGCGTCGGCAGAGTGCGCAAGGCGTTGATCACTGCCAATGAACCGGAGGCCGGCAGCACGTTTGCCGGGGCGATCTACAGCATCGCCACGGTGTGCATGTGCGTGTCGGCGCTGGCTCTGCTCACCGGCTATGTGTCGCTGGCCCGCTTCGTCACCTATGAATTGGTCTGGGCCTATATCGTGTTGGCCGGGTTCTATTTGCTGGTGCAGGTGGTCAAGGACGCCTGCGAATACCTGTTCTCGCCACGCTATTCCGCCGGCAAAACCATCAAGCAAACCCTGGGCATAGGCGACCGGCGTCTGGAGCAGATCTCGACCGTGCTGTCCGGGGCCAGCCGCGCCGGGCTGTTGTTGCTGGCGGTAATCACCCTGTTCGTCGGCGGCATCGGCACCACGTTCGGGCAGCTGACCAGCAACGTCATGGGCATTCTCGGCGGCGCCGGGTTGCGCAAGCTGAACATCGTCCCGGCGCATCTGATCAATGCCGTGCTGGCACTGCTGATCGGCATCTACCTGATACGCGCCCTGCGCCGCTGGCTCGACAACGAATTCCTGCCCAAGACCGACATGGACCCGGGCATGTGCGCGTCGCTGAGCACGCTGTTTTCCAACATCGGTTATGCCACGGTCCTCCTCCTGACGCTGTCGTCGCTGGGCGTGCGTTGGACCAATCTGGCGTGGATCGTCAGTGCGCTGTCGGTGGGGATCGGTTTCGGCTTGCAGGAGATCGTCAAGAACTTCGTCTCCGGGCTGATCCTGCTCACCGAACGGCCAGTGAAGGTCGGCGACCTGATCAGCATCAGCGGCGTCGAGGGCGACATCCGCCGGATCAACGTGCGCGCCACGGAAATCCAGCTCAGCGACCGCTCCATCGTCATCGTGCCCAACTCGCAACTGATCTCGCAGAACCTGCGCAACGTCACCCTCGGCGGCAGCGCCCAAGGAGTGGCGAGCCTGGAGCTGATGTTCCCGCTGGACATCGACCCCGAGCAGGTCAAGGAACTGCTGTTGAACACCTACCGCGAAAACGAAAACATCCTCGACAAACCGGCGTCGTACGTACGCTTCAGCAAACTCTCGCCGGATGGCATCACCTTGACGGTAACCGGCTACGTTGGCAGCCCACGGATTGTCGGCGGGACCAAGAGTGATCTGCTGTTCGAGATCCTCAAGCGGCTGGGCGCCGAGGGCATCGCGCTGGCCAAACCGCCAGCGACGTAATCCTCCTTGCAGGAGCTGCGGCAGGCTGCGATCTGATGATCTTGAAATCCAGACATTGCACTCGACAGAGCCTGCAGGCTCTCGTGCCGCGAATGGATTCTGGCAAGGTATAAATCTATTTATGCCAGTACGCGAAATCGCCAATTTCACTTATGCGTCACCAATCCCTAGCCTCTCGCCAAATTCCTTCTTGAGCGAGGCTCCCATGCCCTTTGTCATCTACATCTTTACCCTCAGCGCCTTTGCCTTGGGTCTGGCCGAATTCGTTCCGATCGGCCTCACCGACGTCATGGCTCGCAGTCTCGGCGTCGACGTCGAGGCGACCGGGGCAACCATCACTGCGTACGCCTTGGGCGCCACTTTCTCAGCACCGATCTTCAGTGCACTGACGGCAAGTTGGTCGCGCAAGAACGTAATGCTGGTGACCGCTCTGGTGTTCAGCGTCGGCAGTCTCGCCGCGGCGTTTGCAACCTCGCTGACCTTGATGCTGGTAGCGCGATTCATCGCCGGCATGGGACATGGCCTGTTCCTGGCGGTGGCTTCAAGCACCGCGGCGCGTCTGGCCGGGCCGGGTCGCGCAGGGAGCGCAGTGGCAGTGGTGTTTGGCGGGTTTACCCTGGCGATGGCGATTGGCGTGCCTGTCAGCACCTATCTGGGTGGCGTAATGTCGTGGCGCCTGGTGCTGGCGGCGATTGCCGTGTTCGGAGCAATTGGTTTCTTCGGCTTGCTGTTCGGCATGCGCGATCCGCTACCGACTGCATCCGACGGCAGCTCGGCGTTGCACAGCCTTAAAGCGCTGCTCAACGGCAAGTTGCTGGCCGGCGCCCTGGTCACTGTGCTCGGCTACGCCGGTTCGTTCGTCGCCTACACCTACATCGCGCCAATGCTGACTGAAGTCACTCATACCACTGCCGCCACTGTCGGCGTGTTCATGTTGTTGTACGGCGCGATGGCAGCCATCGGCAATGTACTGGGCGGCAAACTGACCGATGCCTGGGGAGTGGATCGCGCCAGCGCCGCATTGATTGCCGGGATCGTAGGGGTGACAGCGGGCATGTGGGGCTTCTCCGGTTCGCCGTGGATGATGGGCTTGCTCGTCGGCTTGTTGGGGATGTTCAGCTTTGCTGCAGTGCCGGCCTTGCAGGCCCGGCTACTGGGAATCGCCGAGCGCCATGCGCCGCACGCGCATGGCGTTGCGGCCGGGCTGAACATTGCCGGGTTCAACTCGGGGATCGCGCTGGGTTCAGTGCTGGGTGGCGTGACGATCAGCCAGGTGGGCCTCAGTCATGTCGGGCTGACCGGTGCGGCAGTCTCAGCGCTCGGGCTGCTGCTGGTGTTAAGTCAAATGTTCGCTACGCCACGCTATCGCACGGCTGATAATCTGTAAGCCAACCTACATTTTCACGGGCGCCGAAGCACCATGAGCCACCTCACCCACCTGCGCACATTCCTCGAAGCGTACCGCACCAAGTCGTTCTCCAGGGCGGCGGACCATTTGGGCATCACCCAACCGGCGGCGTCGATGCATGTGCAGGCGGTGGAGGCGCTGGTCGGCAAACCGCTGTTTCAGCGTTTGCCTCGCGGGGTGGAACCTACCGAAGCGGCGGATGAACTGGCGCGTTCGGTGGCACCGTTTCTCGATGGGCTGGAAAACAAGATCGCGTCGCTGCGTCCGGGCCTGATCAAGGGCGGCACAGTGCATCTGGTCGGCCCCTCCGACTTCCTTCATGCGCTAGTCGCCGCTCGCCTCGCACCGCTGATCGACGAAGGCTTCACCCTGCGTTTTCACACCGGTGCCAAAAAGCGCATTTACGAGATGCTCGAAGCGAAGCAGACCGACTTCGCGATCACGGCCTCCATGCCCAACGAGCAATCCCACGGTTACGCCCATCTGCTCACCGAACGCCTGTTGCTGGTGTATGCACCGAGCCTCCTGGATCGCCTCGGCAAAGACCCGAATCAAGCACAACTCAAGCAAGTCCCGTTGATCGCTTTCGATGAGGATCTGGCGCTGGTTCGGCCACTGTGGACTTCAATGTTTCAGGTCGCGCCGCAACTGCAAGCGGCGCTGACGATTCCCGACCTGCGGATCATCAAGCAGCTGGTGCTCGACGGTCACGGCTGGAGCGTGCTGCCGGACTACCAGTGCGCCGACGCCATCGCTGACGGTCGGCTGATTTCACCGACACCGCCCAGCGAGGCACCGGTCAATGTGCTCTATCTGGTGTGGAGCAAAAGCGTGATGAAAAGCCCGAGCCTGCTTTACGTGCGCGACTATTTGCTCGCTGCATTCAGCGCCTCAGGCCGGCGCCCAACGCCGATGTAGCCATCGCGCAAACGCATCCAGCGCAAAGCCCAGCACACCGATCAGCAGCACCATCGCCATCAGCTCCGAATACGCCAGTCGATCTCGCGTATCGAGAATGAAGTAGCCCAGCCCCGCGCTGACCCCGAGCATTTCGCACGGCACCAGCACGATCCACAGAATGCCGATCGACAGCCGCACGCCGGTCAGCACATGGCCGAGTACGCCGGGCAGGATCACTTTGCGCAGGGTTTCCCAACGGGTGGCACTGAGGCTGCGACTGAGTTGCAGCCAGCGCGGGTCAAGTTGGCGCACGCCGGCCACGGTGTTGAGCAGGATCGGCCACACCGCAGCGAAGGTCAGCAGAAAATAGATCGGCTGATCACCAACGCCCAGCAGCATCACCACCACCGGCATCCACGACAACGGCGAGATCATCCGCAGAAACTGAAACACCGGCGTGGTCGCCGCCTCCAGATGCCGGTAGCTGCCGATCATCAGGCCCAGCGGCACGCCGATCAGCAATGCCAGCAGCAGGCCGACCACAATCCGTTTCAGGCTGACCAGCACATGCTCGTACAGCTCCGGGCGCAGCAGCAGTTCGCCGAGGCTGGCCAGTGTCGCCTCGGGTGAAAAGCGCAACGCCAGGCTGTCGTTGCCACCGAGCAGATGCACGCCTAGCCACCACAGCAGCAACAGGCACAACAGCCCTGCTACGCCCAACAAACCGTGCACGGTCGATGAAGATCGTTGACGCATCAGAGGCTGAACTCCTCGCTGCGTTCGAAGCTTTCCGGCAGGCCGAAGGTCTGCATGCCACCCACCGCCGCAATGGCGTTGCGTACAAAGCGGTCGTCCACCAGATCTTTAGCGGTTTGCTGCGGATCGAGGCTGGCGAGAAAGCCTTTATCTCCCTCGATCAAGGTGTCCTTCAGACGCTTGACCAGTTCTTCGGTGTAGCTGGGGAACGGGTACGGTTGAAAGTCGATGCGCTGCTCGTCCCACTGGCTGTGCTGGATCGCACCGCTGGCCAGGTATTGCTCGCGGTCGCTGGTGGCCGGCGACAGCACCCGGTCGAGCACCGGTTGCGCGTGCGGGGTGTAGCGATTGGCGCCATCCTTGGACAGCAGTTTCGCCGCCTCGGCGCGGTTGTCGCGGGTCCAGACCTGCGCCTTGACGATCGCGTTGACCACTTTCTGCGACCACTCGGGACGGTTGTTCAGATCCTGCTCATGCATGAACACCACGCAGCAAGCGTGATTGCGCCAGACGTCGCCGGTAAAGCGCTGCACGCGGCCGACCTTGAGCTCCTCGGCCAGCGCATTGAACGGCTCGGCGACGATGTAGCCGGCGATGCGTTTGCTCGCCAGGGCTGGTGGCATGTCCGACGGCGGCAGCACCAGCAGATTGACTTCGTTCGGCGCCAGCGCGGCGTTCGCCGACTTGCTCACCGGCACCAGTCCATGGTCGCGGAACAGTTGCTGCACCACCACGTTATGAATCGAATACCAGAACGGAATCGCCACCGATTGCCCGCCCAGTTGCTTGACCTCGGTGATGCCCGGCGCCACGGTCAGACCCGAGCCGCCGACGTGGTTCCACGCCACGACCTTGGCCGGCACCTTGCTGCCGTAGCGCGCCCACACGGTCATCGGCGACAGCAGGTGAATCACGTTGACCTGTCCGGAAATGAACGCCTCGATCACCTGCGCCCAACTGCGCAGCAGCACCGGGCGTTCAGCCTGAATGCCTTCGGCCTCGAACAGGCCATTGTTGTGTGCGACCAGCAACGGCGTGGCGTCGGTGATCGGCAGATAACCGATGCGCACTGGCGCGTTCGGATCGGCAGCGGCGCGCGCGCTGAGGCTGTTGAGCAGCGGCAACGCACCGCCGGCAGTCAGCAGCGCGCTGAGTTTGAGGAAGTCACGACGTGTGTGAGTGAAGTCGTCCAGGCACATGGTCAATCTCCGACGTAGCGGGCACAGGTTGAGTGAGGGGGTTGCGGCTCGCCCGCCGAAGGGTTTTGAGGATGTCAATGCGCAGCGCACCCAGTTCCTCGACCAGCTCGGCACGCGGCTGAGGCAGGTCGATGCGCCACTCGCCGAGGATGTGCGCCGGGCTGTTACCCAGTAGCAGAATCCGCTCGGAAAGCAGCAGGGCTTCGTCGATGTCGTGAGTGATCAACACCGCTGCGGTGTGGTGCTCGGCAATCAGTTGCAGGAGCAACTGCTGCATGTCGGCGCGGGTGATTTCATCCAGCGCGCCGAACGGTTCATCGAGCAACAGCACCTGTGGCTGACGGGCCAGACAACGGGCCAACGCGGTGCGTTGGGCCATGCCGCCGGACAACTGCGCCGGGTGCTGCAACCGCGCGTGTTCGAGGCCGACCGCAGCGATGGCGTGGTCGATCCGCGCCTTGCGCTGCTCGGCCGTCAGGTGCGGCTGGCGGGCGAAGTCGAGGCCGAAGGCGACGTTCTTTTCCAGGGTCAGCCACGGCAACAGGCTCGGATCCTGAAACGCCACCGCCACCCGTGGATGCGCGCCGGTCAGTGGTTCGCCAAGCAGGCTCACCCGGCCCTGTTGCGGCGCCTGCAAACCCGCCAGCACTCGCAGCAGACTGGATTTGCCGACACCGCTGGGGCCGAGAATGGTCACCACTTCACCGGGCTGCAATTGCAGGTCGAAGTGCTCCAGCACGGTGTGCCAGCCCTGCTCTCGCGGGTAGCCGAGGCTGATGCCGTGCGCTTCCAGCAACGGTGCGGTCATGCCGTCGCTTCCCGTTTCTGCCGCTGCAATTCGGCGCGCAGTTGCACCAGGCTTGGGGTGACAATCGGCACGAACGCCGACTCGCGCCAGCGCCGGGCGAAACCGCTGCCGTGCTCGGTCAGATAGGCTTTGCCGCCGCTGGATTGCAGTTCCAGTTGCACGGCGTTGGCGGCGGATTCGGCCAGCGCGATGCGGATCTGGAACAACGCGCCCGGCTGGGTCAGGAAACGTCCGTCGTGCAGGCCCTGCTTGAGCGCTTCGACGCTCTGCGCCAGTTGCTCGCGTTGTTCCTGCAACGGCTCCAGCAAGATCGAGCGCCCGTCCCGCAAATGTCCTTCGACCTCGGCCAGTGCCCGTCGCGCCAGACCGATCGCCATACCGCATTGCAGACCGAGAAACGCCGGGCGCACCGCCGGCAGAAACTTGCGTGCATCTTCATGCAGCAACCATTCGCGAGCGACCGCCACTTGGGCAAAATCAATGGCCGCAGTGTTACTCGACTGCAGCCCCATCAGTTGCAGGTCGGCGGAGCGTTGCAAACCGGCCGCGTCATCCGCAATCGCCAGCACGAACGGCGAACCGCCCTCCTCGTGCTCGATTGCCGCCGCCACCACAAAACCGCTTTTGCGCAGATTGGTGACCCAGTGCAGACGCCCGTTCAAGGTCCAGCCGTCTGCGGTGTGGGCGGCGCGCACTTGCAATGCCTCGATGCCGGACAGGTACTTCATCGCGTTGGACAAGCCGGTGGCTCCGGCCAGCTCTCCACTGAGCAGCGACGGCAGCAGTTTTTCCCTCAGCGCAGCATTAGGAGTGTGCAACAGGTATTCGATAAAGGCTCGTTGACCCCAGAACACAAACGCCGCCGCCAGTGAATGGCTGGCGACAGCAGCCAGGGTTTCCACGGCATCACTGACGTGACCGCCGCTGCCGCCCAGTGCCGGGTTGATGCCGACGCGCAGCACCTCGGCTTGCGCCAATTGCGTCAGCACCTGCTGCGGATCGCCGTCGCCCGCATCCAGTGCCTGGGCGTTGTGTTCCAGCCATTGAATCAATGCCGGATTGAGCATGTCGTTTTTCTCCTTTTTACGCAGCCGCATCAACCATAGACGACGCTGCCGGAACCGCTGGCCGATTACGCGCGATACGGGGCCAGCTCGGGGTTGAGCGGCGTGTCGGCGAACACATTGGCGAAGTTGCACAGGGTCGCCAGGCTGATGCCGAGAATCACTTCCAGCGCATTGCCTTCGGTATAGCCGGCAGCCTTGAACTGGTTGAAGGTCTGATCGCTGACCTTGCCCCGGGTGGCAATCACTTCGCGGGCAAACGCGGCCAGGGTTTCCAGTTTTTCCACGGGGACAGTGGCTTTTTCACGCAGCGCACTGACCACTTCCGGCGGCAGTTTTGCCTTATTCAGCGCGACGGCGGTATGACCTGCGACACAGAAATCGCAACCATGGTTGGTCGCCGCAATCAGTTGCACCACTTCGCGCTCGGCGAGGCTGAGTTCGGACTTGCCATTGAGCGCCGATACCGTAACGTAGGTTTCCAGCGCGGCCGGGGCATTGGCCAGCACGGCCAGCAGGTTCGGAATGAATCCGGAGTTTTTCTGCGCATTTTCCAGAAACGGTTTGGCGGCTTCGGGAGCGCTTTGCACGGTGTGTAGAGTAAGGCGCGACATGGAGTGGACTCCTGCTGTTGAGTGTCCGGCCAGTCTGTTGGTTATAAAAATTTCGATCCATATTCTAAAGTAGCGATTACTTGCTCCTGAGTGTTTCCATTAGATGATTTCGTCCAGCCCACTGGTTGATTGGTTATTAGAAAGCCTCGAACTCGACGCCAGTCTGTTTCACGTCGGCCGCTATTGCGGTGGTTGGCACGCCAGCACCCAGGGGCTGGCGCGCGCAAGTTTCCACTTGATCGTACAGGGGCGTTGCTGGCTGCACATTGACGGACAGGAGCAGCCAATTCCGCTGAACACCGGGGATGCAGTGTTCCTGCTGCGGGATCTGAATTACCGCCTCTCCAGCGCCGAACAGGCGAGCATCGCCCAGACGCTGCCGCGCATAGCCATGACCGCGCTCGACAGCCAGGCGCAAGACGGTGTCGGGCTGGTTTGCGGGTTCTTTCATTTCAAGTCGGGATTGTCATCGCTGATCATCGAAGGCTTGCCGGACTGGATCATCCTGCGCGCGGGCGATCCGTCTTCCAGCGCCGCGCGAGCCTTGTTCGAGTTGATCCTGCAAGAGTGCGAGCGCCTGCCGGCGCCCTCCTCGGCGCTGCTCGAACGCTTGAGTCATCTGCTGTTTTTGTACGTGTTGCGCCAGCAGATGGCCGACAACCAGAGCCTCGGCGGCCTGGTGGCATTGGCGCGCAATCCGCAGTTCGCGCCGTTGCTGGATCAATTGATCGAACAACCGCAATTGCCGTGGTCGCTGGAAAGCATGGCGGCGACTATCGGCCTGTCGCGCTCGGCGTTTTTCAAACGCTTCAACGAACTGGCCGGGCAGTCGCCGGGGCAAGTGCTGCTGGCGTTGCGCGTTCGGCATGCCTGCCAGTTGCTGCGGGCCAATCACACGGTGGAGCAGGTTTGCGCGGCGGTGGGCTATCAGTCGATCGCCGCGTTTACCCGAGCGTTTGCCAAGTCGGTGGGGGTGCAACCGGGGGCTTATCGCAAGCAGCATGAAGGGCGCTGAGTGGCATATTTATATATGTCTTGATGGTGCGTTTTTCAGTGTCGATCAAGGGATCAGTGCACGCCACCAAACCTGTGGGAGCTGGCTTGCCAGCGATGGCGTTGGTACATCCAACATCTTCGTTGACTGAATCGGCGCTTTCGCGGGCAAGCCCGCTCCCACAGGGGATGGTGTCGATCAAGGGATCAGTGCACGCCACCAAACCTGTGGGAGCTGGCCTGCCAGCGATGGCGTTGGTACATCCAACATCTTCGTTGACTGAAACGGCGCTTTCGCGAGCAAGCCCGCTCCCACAGTGGATGGGGTCGATCAACGGCTCAGTGCACACCGCAAAACCTGTGGGAGCTGGCTTGCCAGAGATGGCGTTGGTACATCCAACATCTTCGTTGACTGAACCGGCGCTTTCGCGGGCAAGCCCGCTCCCACAGTGGATGGTATCGATCAGCGGAACTGTGCACACCGCAAAAACCTGTGGGAGCTGGCCTGCCAGCGATGGCGTTGGTACATCCAACATCGTCGTTGACTGAACCGGCGCTTTCGCGGGCAAGCCCGCTCCCACAGTGGATGGTGTCGATCAAGGGATCAGTGCACGCCACCAAACCTGTGGGAGCTGGCTTGCCAGCGATGGCGTTGGTACATCCAACATCGTCGTTGACTGAACCGGCGCTTTCGCGGGCAGGCCCGCTCCCACAGTGGATTGTGTCGATCAACGGATCTGTGCACACCGCAAAACCTGTGGGAGCTGGCTTGCCAGCGATGGCGTTGGTACATCCAACATCTTCGTTGACTGAACCGGCGCTTTCGCGGGCAAGCCCGCTCCCACAGTGGATTGTGTCGATCAACGGATCTGTGCACACCGCAAAACCTGTGGGAGCTGGCCTGCCAGCGAAGGCGTTGGTAGATCCAACATCTTTGTTGACTGAACCGGCGCTTTCGCGGGCAGGCCCGCTCCCACAGTGGATTGTGTCGATCAACGGCTCAGTGCACACCGCAAAACCTGTGGGAGCTGGCCTGCCAGCGATGGCGTTGGTACATCCAACATCTTCGTTGACTGAACCGGCGCTTTCGCGAGCAAGCCCGCTCTCACAGTGGATGGGGTCGATCAGCGGATCTGTGTATACCGCAAAAACCTGTGGGAGCCGGGCTTGCCCGCGAATGCGGCGGTACGTTTGGCATCCTGGCGTAGTTCGTTTCTTATTCCATTAATCAACCACAAAGCCATTTTTTAATCTTTTATCGCTATTAAACCCGCCCCTTATAATTGCGCGTCTGCACTTAACTCATAAAAAGGGATGTTCCATGCAAAGACGCCTGTTACTCGCTGCACTGTTTGTCGCTGTCGCCGGGTGCGCCAGTCCTCCTGCTGTTTCGGTGCATACCAAAGACCCCGCCAGTTCGACTCTGCAAGGCGACGCCACGCGTCCGGCGCAGGCACAGTGGATCCGCACCGAGCTGTATTTCTCGGTGGGCACGGTGGATGGCAAGGAAGGCGCGGTCAGCCCGGCGCGCTGGCGCGAGTTTCTCGACAAGGAAGTGACGTCGCGGTTTCCCGACGGTTTCACCGTGTTCGATGCCTATGGGCAGTGGCGCGATCATGGGGCGAAGGAGCCTGAGCGGCTGAGCACCAAGGTGATCGTGATCCTGCACGAGAACAATCCGCAGAACGCCGGCAACATCGAGGCGATCCGGCTGGCGTACAAGCGCATTACCGGGGACTTGTCGGTACTGCGTCTGTCACAACCGGCCGACGTATCGTTCTAATCGCGGGTCTGCGCGAGAGCTTGCCGAGGCGTCGACGCCAGGCGGCTCAATCCCGCCAACAGCAGCGCCCCCACCAGCAACACGCCAATCCCCAGAAACGCGCCCCACCCCACCACCGTCACGCTCGAACAAAGCATGTACAGGCACAGTCCGAAAAACAGCAGCGGCAACAGCGGATACAACGGCACCCTCACCGGCCTCGGCACCTCGGGAAAACGCCGGCGCAGGATGATCAACGCCAGGCTGCTGAAACTCAGAAACAGCCAGTACACCGGGGTCAGGTACTCGACCATGGTGTTGAAGCCGCTCTGGGTGAAACTGCCGAACAGCACCAGCAACAATGCCACCGCGCCCTCCGCCAGCAAGGCCTTGCGCGGCACGCCGTCGCGTTCGTCCCACTCGCCGAAGCGGCGCAACTGCGGCACATCGCGGGCCGCGGCATAAGTGGTGCGCGCGCCGACCAGCAAGGTCGAGTTGATGGTGGCGATGGCCGCGATGCCGACCATCAGCAGAATCAGCAGCACCCCCGGCGCACCGAATGCACGGTTCAACAGTTCCACGGCCGGTGCGTTGCTCGCTGCCAGTCCAGCGAAACCCAGACCTCGAACGAACGCCCAGTTCAGCGCCAGATAAATCGCCATCAGCACCGTCAGCGCACCGAGCATGGCGATGAATATTCCGCGTCGACCATCGCGCACTTCCGCCGATAAAGTCGCCGCATCGCTCCAGCCGCCGAATGCCAGAAACACGAAAATCATCGCCGCCGAAAACCCGGCCATACCGGTATTTTCCGGCGTGACCGAAACGCTCGCTGGCGCTGCTTCAATCCCCTGCCACGCCAGCCACACCCCGGCGCTGGCGATGCTCAGAAAGCCCAGCGCCAGCAAACCCACCAACAAGGTCTGGGTAATGAAACCGATGTGCTTGCCAGTGAGATTGAGCAGCACCAGCGAGGCGATCACCCCGCCAGCAAACAGCCCCGATCCGTACCGACCGAGCGGCACCACGGCATTGACGTAATCGGCAAACATGAACGCCGACAGGGCGATCCAGCCGGTGTGCATCACCGAGAAGCGCGACCAGGCAAACAGGAAGCCCATGCACTCGCCATAGGCCGTGCGCAGAAAGTGATAGTCGCCGCCTGGGTGCGGAAATGCGCTGGCCATTTCGGCGAAACACAAGGCCCCACTCATCGACGCGAGACCGCCGAGTACCCAGACCCAATAGAAATATTCCGGCCCGACGTTCAGCGCCACGGTCGGCGCGGTTTTCAGGATGTCGGTGGTGATCACCATGCCCAGCGTGATCAGCAACGCCTGCAGCACCGGCAGATGGCGCTTGGGGCCGTTGGTGTGATTCATGGAGAGTTCCGCAAAAAGTCCGCCATCCGTGGCGGATCGGCTCAGAAGCCGTAAGTGGCGCTGGCGTAGTAGTACGCGCCATTGGTGCCGATTGGCGACAGCACGTCATACGGCAGGTTGCCGCCGTAGTTGATCGCCGAGCCGGAGCGTTCCGGGTAGTTGTCGGTGAGGTTGTTGCCGCCCAGGGCGACGCTGAATTTCGGGGTGAATTTGTAGGTCACCTCGGCGTCCAGTTGCCACACCGCGCCGTAGGTCTGCTCCGGTTGCGAGTCGCCGAAGTCGAACACCCGGGTGGTCTCGCCCTGACGCGTCAGACGCCCGAGGAGGCCCCAGTGTTCGCTGGCCCAGTTGGCGGAAAACACGAAACGATCCTTGGGCGCGGCGTCGGTCAGGGTGTTGGTTTCTTCGACACCGACCAGTGCATCATTGCCGATACCCAACGCCGTCAGTTGCGATGGCGTGCCTTTGGTGCTGGTGACTTTGGTGTGGTTGTAGGTGTACGCGGTGGTCAGGCCCAGTTGCCCTTCATACAGCGGCTGATGGTAGTTGAGCACCAGTTCGGCACCGTGGGTGCTGGTGTCGGCAGCGTTGGTGAAGAAGTTGACGTCATGCACCCCGGCCACGCCGAAGTTGTCGTTGATGTATTGCTCCATGGCGTCGCTGCCGATGCGCTGCGACAGGGTGATGCGGTCCTTGACGTCGATGCGGAATACATCGAGCGAAGCGTCGAAGCGTTCGTTGAGCTGGAAGGTCAGGCCGAGGCTGAAGTTTTTCGAGGTTTCCGGATCGAGCTTTTCGGCGCCGAGGGCGCGGGCAATCGGATCGTTGACCGAGAGCACGCGAATATCGGTGAGCGTGCCGCCTTCGCCAAAGTTGCTGGTGGTGTTCTGGAAACCGCTCTGCGCCAACGATGGCGCGCGGAAGTTGTTCGACACCGCACCACGCAGCGCCCACTGCTCGGTCAGTTTGTAGCGACCACTGAGCTTGCCGGTGAGTTTGCTGCCGGCATCGTCGTAATGTTCCCAGCGCGTGGCGGCGTCGACGAAGAAGCGCTCGGTGAGATCGCCCGACAACTCGGCGTAAGTCGCGAACACGTTGCGGTCCAGGTCCGATTCTTCGCTGGGGCGCAGGCCATTGGCACCGTCAGCACCGGAGCCAATGTAGGAGGCCTCGTCACCGGCGTAGGTCAGGTAGTTTTCGTAGCGGTATTCGCCGCCCAGCGCCAGCACGAACGAGCGTCCGCCGAGGCGCAGTTCGCGGCTGAAATCGAGGTTGGTGGTGGTCTGGCGCAGTTCGTAATCGCCAGTGTCGAACCTGGTCGGCGAGTCCTCGCCGAGGCTGACGTTAAGGGTGCGGCGGGTGGATCCGTCGAAGCGGTTACGGCCATGGGTGACGCTGCTGTCGAAGTCCCAGTCTTCGCCGATCATGCCTTTGAAACCGGCGGTGGCGGAGACGTCCTTGTTGTCGCCCAGCGACTGCGGCAGGTAGCCGTTGGGGTAGAACTGCGGCTGCTCGTAGGGGTAGCGATAGAATTCGGCGCCCGTAGTGTGGCGCTGGTTGTAGGTGCCGAAACTGTAGGCTTTGCCACCGGCCAGCGGCAGTTCGCTGTTGAACCACAGGTTGACGTCTCGCGCCAGGCCGTCGCCCATCACGTAATTGCGCTGGTCGGGGGTATCGGCAAAGCCGTCAAAACCGGCGCGGTTGGTCGGGTTACGGTTTTTGTACTCGGTGCCGCCGCGAATGAACCCGCCCTCTTCGCCCAGGCGCGTGCCGATCTTGGCGGTGGTCACGCTGTTCTGGCCGTCGGTGGTGGTTCTGCCGATGGCGTCCTGATGGGTGTGAAACGCGCCATAGCTGGTGGACACTTCGCCGCCCTCGGGCGCGTCGTCGAGGATGATGTTGATCACCCCGGCAATCGCGTCGGAACCATACTGCGCCCCGGCGCCGTCGCGCAGCACTTCGATGCGTTTGATCGCGCTGATGGGGATCGAGTTGAAGTCCACCGGCGCTGTGCCGCGGCCGATTTTCGACGAGTCGTTGACCACCGCCGAAGTGTGGCGGCGCTTGCCGTTGACCAGCACCAGCACCTGATCCGGGCTCATGCCGCGCAACTGTGCGGCGCGTACATGGTCGGCGCCACCGGAGTTGGACTGACGCGGCATGCTGAACGATGGCAGCAAGGTTTGCAGTGCCTGGCCCAGCTCACCGTCGGCCGCGCCAGTGGACTTGAGATCGGCGGCGGTCAACACGTCCACCGGCACCGGAGAATCCAGCACCGTACGCGCAGTGCCACGGGTGCCGGTGACCAGCACGGTACCCAACCGTGTGTCATCGTCAACGCGGGCGGAAGTGTCTTCGGCTTGCGCCGGAAGTTGCCAGATCGCACCGACAACTGCGATGGCCAGTAATGAACGGGAACGGTGATACATGGGACAGCTCCTTTATCGCAGCTAATACCCGGCCGTTGCCGACAATAAGGGGTCGGCAATCAATGCACGGCAATGTCTGCTGTAGTTTTAGAAATCAGGAAGGCGGTGAAAGCTTTTTAGCGTGCTTAGTCAATAAAGCGCAGGATCCCCAAAGTTAGTTGTTTCCCCATGAACACCGATGCTAGACGGGCGGAGGCTCGCCGTAAAAGAACCAATAACACTTAGGTTAGATCGCTCTAAAGGACAGCTCTTAGTTCAACACAAGTGTTGCTGGACCAACAGTTGATGCAACTAACAAACAACGATTACAACTGCAAAAAAGATCCCTGTGGGAGCTGGCTTGCCAGCGATAGCGGTGTGTCATTCAACAGAAACAGTGACTGAATGGACGCCATCGCTGGCAAGCCAGCTCCCACAGGGTGGTTGTATTAGTCGAATTCCTTTTCCAGCCAGGCATCCTCGGCAATGTCCAGGGCCTGCGCACTGAAGCGTTGTTCCGCAAACGGATCAGCGTGCAGGTGAAAGCCGTTGCGCTCCCAGAAACCGGGTTGTTCTTCGTCGACAAACTCCAGACCGCGCAACCATTTGGCGCTCTTCCAGAAGTAGCGCCCGGCGACCACCAGCCGCAGTGGCCAGCCGTGCTGGGCGGTCAAGGGTTGACCGGCGTAATGGGTGGCGAGCAGGCTGTCCGGGTGCAGCAGGTCGTCGAGTGCCAGGTTGGTCTGATAGTCGTGATCGGCGTGGGCCATGACGAAACGCGAAGCGGGCTGAATCTCGAACGCGCTCAGCAGATCCTGCAAATGCACCCCGCTCCACTGCGTGTCGAACTTCGACCAGCGTGTCACGCAATGAATGTCACATTGCACCTGGCGTTGCGGCAACCTTTGCAGATCAGCAAAACTCAACTCGACGACACCCCCGACCTTGCCGAACAGGCGCAGTGACCAGGTTGCCAATTCATACTCCGGCACCGTGCCTTCGTGGAGAATCGGGAACCGCTCCGTCAACACCTGCCCCGGCGGCAAGCGTTGACCAATCGCCGGGTCAGCCTTAGGTGCGCGGCTGTTGCGCAAGCGCATGGCTTTGTTGTGCATATTCACTCCCAAGCGCGCCAGAAGGCCTGCCGCGCATATAGCGCATCACCCAGTGAAAACGTCTGCATTCAGTTCGCCACAGGAATCCATTCGGCCCGCGCCACGTTGGCGGTATCACCGAACGCCGGGAGTTTCTGAGACAAGTCGCGGACGTTTTTCACGTCCAGATCGAGCAACTGCTGACGGGTGATCAGGGTCGGTGGCACCAACACCTGATGTCCCGGATTTTCGCCGGCAATCAACATCGCCAGACTGCGCACGCTGATCGCCCCCGCCACTTGCGGATTGACCGCTGCGGTCGCCGCCCAGGCGCTGTCCGGTTCTTTCATGATCTGAATGTCGGCGGTGGAAATGTCGGCGCTGTAGATCTTCACCTTGCGCCCCAGCCCGGCCTCGTCGACGGCGATTTTCGCGCCTTTGGCGAACTCGTCGAACGGCGCGAAGATCACGCTGATATCCGGATTGGCCCGCAATACAGCGCTGGCCTGATCCGCCACCGAGTTGGCAATCGGCGGATTGAGCGTGCCGAAACGCGCCTTTTCGATGATGCCCGGATTGGCCTTTTTCACCTGACTCCAGATCTCGTCGCGGCGCTCCATCGGCGTGAAGCCGCTGATGTACACGTAACCGGCATCGAACCGCGTGCCGTTGTCCTTCACCGCCTGATCCAGCGCCAGTCGCGCCAGTGCATGGTGATCCTGTTCGACCTGAGTCACGTGCGGACTGTTCAGATCAACGTCGAACGCCACCACCTTGATGCCTTTGGCGATCGCCCGGTCAATCGGTCCCTTGAGGGTTTCCGCCAGGCCCAGTTGCACGATGATCCCGTCGACCCCGAGGTCGATCGCCTGATCGATCATCTCGCCCTGACTCGCCGCCTGCTGCCGCGCATCGAACACCCGCAGATTGGCGCCCAGCGCCTCGGTCTGTTTCTCCACGCCGCGCAGGTACGCCTCGGGAAAGTCCCCGGAAAACAGATAGCCGACCAGCGCGATCTGCACCTGCCCTTTGTCGAACGGCGCCGGAGCCCCCGGTAATGCCTTGGCCTGAGCGCTCAAAGCCAACGCCGAGAGCACCGCGCCGGCGAGGCAATGGCGTGCGAACTGCTTGATTGAACCGTGCATACATCTTCCTTGCAGCGACAAATGAACCGGCTCAGCGCGCCCGATGCGCGAGGCCGAAGGTGAACATCAGGGCCAGCACCAGCACCAGTCCCTTGACGAAATCCTGTGCGTAATACGGCGCGTTGAGCATGGTCAGGCCATTGAGCAGCGACGCTACCAACAGTGCGCCGACCAATGTGCCGAAGGCATTGGGCTTCTTCGCCCCGAGCACGGCAAAACCGATCAGCGCCGCGCCGAGGGCGTCCAGCACCAGACCATTGCCGGAGCTGACATCGCCCCGGCCCAGGCGCGCCGCCAACAGCAAACCGCCGAGCGAGGCGAGCAATGCCGAGAGCACGTAAGCGAGCAGCTTGAAGCGTTGCACTGGCGCGCCTGCCAATCGCGCTGCCTGCTCGTTGCCGCCAATCGCATAAAACAACCGGCCGATGCGCGTGCGCTCAAGAAACAGCCACACCGCCAGCGCCACCAGCGCAGTGATCAACACCGGCACCGGCACCACCTCCCACAAGCGCCCGCGGCCAAGGGCGAGAAACGTCGCACTGAAGGTGCCTTCGGTTTCCACGCCGCTGGGCAAGGTCATGCCCACCGCAATCGAGCGCCCACCCGTGGGAATCAGTTGCACGCCGATCACCAGAAACATGCTGCCCAGCGTTGCGAGAATGTCCGGCACCCGCAGCTTGACGATCAGCCAGCCATTGAGCAGCCCGACCAGTGCGCCACCGGCCAGACTGATCAGCACCGCCGGCACCGCGCCCCAGCCGAGCACCACCATCACGTAACTGGCGATCATCAGGCTCATCGCCGCCACCGCCCCAATCGACAGATCAAGTCCGCCGACGGCCATGGTCAGGGTCACACCGAGGGCCAGCAGCGCGACGATCGACACCGACTGCAAGATGCTGAACAGATTGCCGACGCGCAAAAACGCCGGCTCCGCGACACTGAAAAACACCACGATCAGCGCCAGCAGCCACAACAGACCGTAGCGGATCAGCGCTTGCAGCAGGCGCTCGGCGGGTGCCGTAGCGGAAGACAACAATGAACTCGAATCAGGCACTCGCTCTGCTCCTTGGCGTGGCGTGAAAGGGATTTTCGCTAGCGTCGCTGCCGGCCAGCGCGGCGACCAGGGTCGCGCGCTCAAGACCGGCACGCGGGTATTCGGCGACCACCGCGTGATCGCGCACCAACAGAATGCGGTCGGCGATTTCCAGGGCTTCATCGACATCGGCGCAAATCACCAGGGTCGCGCGGCCGCCGGCACTGTCGCGCAGCAGCTGGCCAATCTCGCGGCGGGCGCGCACGTCGACGCCCTGAAACGGCTCGTCGAGGATCAACACCCGCCCGTCCCCGAGCAGCCAGCGACCAAGCACAACCTTCTGTTGATTGCCGCCGGACAGCGCGCTCATCGGCACCTCGATACCGGCGGTCTTGATCCCCAGCGCCGCGACTTGCGCCTCGACCGCTGCCGCTTCGGCACGGTTGCGAATGAACCCGGCTCGGGTGAAGCGCTGCAGAAACGGCAGCGTCAGGGTGCGGCGCAGGGAGAAATCCGGCACCAGCGACTGACTGGCGCGATCCTCCGCCGCGAGAAACACACCGCTGCCAATCGCCGCCCTTGGCGAACCCGGCAGCCAGTCCACGCCGTCCAGTTGCAGGCTGCCAGCCACGGCTTTGCGCAAGCCGAACAGCACTTCAGCGATCTCGCTTTTGCCGGCGCCGAGCAGCCCGGTCAGCACCACCACTTCGCCTTGGTGCAGGTCGAAATCGAAGCGCATGGAGCGCGGCAAAATCTGTAAACCGCGCGCACCAAGGACATTTCGGCCCACGCTGCCGGGCGTGTAGACATGCCCGTCCAGCGCCTGCCCAAGCATGGCGTGTACCGCTTCCGGCAACTGCCGCGCACTGAATTCTCCGGCCAGTCGCCCATCGCGCAAGACAATGGCGCGATCAGCCACCCGTTGCAGATCGGACAAGCGATGGGAGATATAAACAATCGCCACGCCACGGCTGCGCAGGGTGTCGATCAGCCCGAACAGCCGTTGCGCCTCGGCGTCCGACAACGCGGCGGTCGGCTCATCGAGAATCAGCAGACGCGGTTGCAAGGCAAAGGCCCGCGCCAGCACCACCAACTGCCGTTCGGCCTGGCCCAACTGTTCGATCGGCTGCTCCAGCGGCAACACCAGACCCAGCCCGGCGGCGATGCTCGCGGCGCGCTCCAGCAGACGTTGGCGATTGAGCCAGAAGTCTGCGTCGGGCTTGCACAACTCATCGAGCAGCAGGTTTTCTGCCACGCTCAAACCGGGCGCAATGCCTTCGTTGATCTGCTGATGCACCGCGACAATTCCGACCCGGCGTGCCGACAGCGGCGAACCGAACTGCCGGGGCTGGCCGTCGATGTAAATCTCGCCGCCGTCGGCGCGCTGGCTGCCGGCAAGTATCTTCACCAGCGTCGATTTGCCGGCACCGTTGGCACCGAGCAACGCCACCACTTCGGCGGGATGAATCTGCAGGCTGACACCATCCAGTGCGCGGTTCGAGCCAAAAGTTTTGCTTAGTTCACGCACCTGAATCAGCGGCGCGCGGGCCACGACGACACTCATAAAATTCCTTAACGTCGATGGGCCAGCGAACGTACCAGCCGGTCGCCCAGGCTCTGCACGCCTTGCACCAGAATGACCAGCACCACCACGGTGGCGACCATCACTTCATTGTTGAAACGCTGATAGCCGTAACGGATCGCCAGATCGCCCAAGCCGCCACCGCCAATCACCCCGGCCATGGAAGAAAAGCCGATCAGCATCACCAGCGTCAGAGTGATCCCCGCGAGCAATGCCGGCAGCGCTTCGGGCAGCAGCACTTTGAAAATCACATGGCGGATATCGCCGCCCATGGCGAGGATCGCTTCGATGCGGCCCTTGTCGACTTCATCCAGCGCGTTCTCGACGATCCGTGCAAAAAACGGAAACGCGCCAATAGTGATCGGCACTACCGCCGCGGTGCTGCCGAGGGTGGTGCCGACCAGCAGACGCGTCAGCGGAATCAGTGCGATCAACATCACCACAAAGGGCAGCGAGCGCCCCAGATTGACCAGCGAACCCAGCGCGGCATTGAGCCGTGGCAGCGGCCACAGTCCGTCGCAGCGACTGACAAACAGCAACACCCCCAGCGGCAAACCGATCAGCAGCGTGAACAGCCCGGCAAGCAAGACCATGTACAGGGTTTCGCCGGTGGCGTTGAACAGCAGTTGCAGGATTTCATTCCAGTCGATGCTGCGGTTCATGATTGCGCCGCCCGCACGCCGTATTGCTTGAGGAAGCTGAGCCCGGGGATGTCGTGGCCCAGCGGCAATCCGCAGGTCGGACGCAACGAAGTGCCCAGACTCGATTGCGGATTGGCGAGCAAGCGCGGCACCGGCCCGGCCTCGACCAGGCGTCCGTCCGCCATCAACGCCGCGTGATCGCAGATCGACTTGACCACCTCCAGCTCATGGGTGATCAGCACAATGGTCACGCCCAGTTGCCGGTTGATGTCGCGCAGCAGGTCGAGAATCGACGCGGTGGTTTCCGGATCGAGCGCGCTGGTAGCTTCGTCCGACAGCAGATACGCCGGCTCCGCCGCCAGGGCACGGGCAATCCCCACCCGCTGTTTTTGCCCACCGGACAACTGCGAGGGAAAAGCTTGCGCCTTGTCGGTCAAACCGACCAGTTCCAGCAGCTCACGCACCCGCACATGGCGCCACGGTTTGCCGACGTTGGCGATTTCCAGCGGCACGGCGATGTTGTCGAAGACGGTGCGCGAGTGCAGCAGATTGAAGCCCTGGAAAATCATGCCGATGCGCTGCCGCTGGCGGCGCAGGTCGCTGGCAGACAGCGTCAGCAGATCCACACCGTCGAGCAGGATTCGCCCGCTGTCCGGGCGTTCGAGCAGATTGAGACAGCGCAACAGGGTCGACTTGCCTGCCCCGCTCCGCCCGAGGATGCCGTAGATCGCGCCGTCGGGAATACTCAGCGACACCTGATCCAGTGCCGGTGCCGGCGCCGAAGGGTAGGTCTTGCTCAACTGCTCGACGATGATCATGGCTTGGCATCCACCACCGGGATCACCGAACCGTTGAAGTTTTCGGTGATGTATTTCGCCACTTGCGGCGAGGTCAGGTCTTTGGCCAGTTGCGCGATGCGCGGATCGTTCTGCAGTTTCGGCGTGGTCACCAGAATGTTGGCGTAGGGATTGTGCTCGGCCTTCTCCAGACCCAGCGCGTCCTTGGCCGGCACCAGTCCGGCTTCCAGTGCGTAGTTGCCGTTGATCACCGCCAGATCGACGTCGTCCAGCGCCCGGGGAAGTTGGGGTGATTCGATTTCGAGGATCTTCAGCTGTTTCGGGTTCTCGGCGATGTCCTTGGGCGTGGCCTGATCGGCCGCCGGATCATTGAAACCGGGCTTGAGTTTGATCAGCCCGTTGTCCTGCAACAGGTACAGCGCACGGCTCAGGTTGGTGACGTTGTTGGGCAAGGCCACGGTGCCTTTCTCCGGCACCTCGGCGAAGCTCTTGTGCCGGCGCGAATAAATGCCCAACGGCTCGATATGCACCGTGGCGGCCACCGCGAGTTTCTGCCCCAGCGCTTGTTCCTGGGATTTCAGATACGGCAGATGCTGGAAGTAATTGGCATCGACATCGCCATGCACCAACAGCTCGTTGGAGTTCACGCCGTTGGGAATCTCGATGACCTTGAGGTTGAGTTGCGGATCGATCTTCTGGATGTACGCGAGAATCTGCGCGTGGGGCACCGGGTCGGCCGCCACCCGCAACGGCTCCAGTGCCTGCGCGCCGAACGAAGTCACCAGCGCGCCGAGCACGGCCAGGGTCAAACCTGCTTTTTTCAACATGTGCGGAGTCCTTGAGCGAGTGATGAGTCAGGCGTTGGCGGTCTTGCGCAGCGTTGCGGCGGGCATCAGCGCATCGGCATAAAAGCGTCGGGCGACGTCGGGATGCGAACGCAACCGGCCCTTGAGGTAGTTCCAGCCGACATCGCGAAACAACGGGTTGAGCGGATCACTTGCCGGACCACGCGCTTCGCGCAACAGCGCGGTGGGCAACGGATACAGCGGTACCACGGCATCGAGTTGCGCGCCGAGGAAAAACGCAATCGACAGGCGCTCGCTGCCTTCGGGCGGCGACATTACCCGATGCACCGTGGCGCGCAGATAACCGTTGCTGGCCAGTTCCAGCAGTTCGCCGATGTTCACCACCAGCGTGTTGTCGCGGGGCAGCGCATCAATCCAGCGCCCCTCCTCGACCTCCACTTGCAACCCGGCCTGCTGGTCTTGCAGCAGAAAACTCAGGAAACCCGAATCCTTGTGCGCGCCAACGCCTTGCTGGCTCGCGTTGGCGGCCTGGCCTGGATAGCGCATCAGTTTGATGTGTTCGTTGGGCTTGTCGCCGTACAACTGATCGAACGCGTCCGCCCGCAGCGACAGCGCCTGGGCGAAGGCACGCAGCAGACGCAGCGCCATGCGCGTCATCGCCTGCTGCCATTCGAGCAGCAGCGGTTTTAGTTCTGGCAGCGCCGCCGGCCATTGGTTGGGCCCCTGCAAGCGCGCCCACAACGGGCTGTCCGCGTTCAGCGGCAACGCTTCGCGCTCGGCGCCGAGATCGAACTGCTCACGCCAGTCGGGTTGACCACGGGTGATCTCGGAAGCGGCACGGTTGTACCCGCGAAAGTGCGGCGAATTGATCATGCCGACCGCGGTCTTTTCCTGCTCGGACAAGGCGAAGAACTGCCGGGCGTGATCCTGCACCTGCTTGAGCAGGTCGCTGTCGATGCCATGGCCGGTGAGATAGAAAAAGCCGACGTCACGCGCGGCGTGACGCAGGTTTTCAAGAAATTCATAACGCTGTTGCGCGGTGCCTTCGAACAATGAAAGGTCCAGCGTCGGCAGCGTGGTGATATCCAGGGTATGCGGCATGATTCACTCCCGTGTGAACCAAACCTGAAGAGCCTTTGATCGATTCAGCGTGTGCCGTCATGGCAATCGGGGGTCTATCGGTTTGATGCGTTTGATTCGTCGTGAGACAAAACTAAACGATCTTAAAAACCACGAACAAATACCCTTTTTGCATTAGCTTAGGCCTGGCGCTCAGGTTCGCAGTCATCGCGTAACAGCTATCTCGCTTGAACTGATCAGCGTGCCGGGTCATAAAACGGTTCGACCGACACCCGGCTGCCGACAAAGAAACTGTCAGCCACCAGCCGCAGTGGCTGCAGATCCACGTCGCTGGCCCGATCGCCAATCAGTTGCTGAAAGTGCCGATACACCGCCGTGTACTCGCCCTCTTCCGACACCGCCTGGCGCACGCCGTCGATGCTCAACAGCGCCCCGCCGTTGTCCAGACGCAGCAGCCCTTCGGCGCAGCGAATCTCGATGCTCCAGAGTTCGTCGTGACCGTGATCAAAATCGAACTCGGCCTGCACGTCGAGCCTGTTGGCATCGGACATCTTGATCGACGCGGCAATCGGCGACTGGCAGTTATCCGGTACGCGCAGTTCGGCGGACTCGACAAACAGGGGCTGCGCGAGCAAACGGGTGACTATCGACAAGGCATTGATGCCCGGATCGAAAACGCCCAGGCCACCGGGTTGCCAGATCCACGTCTGACCGGGATGCCACTTGCGCACGTCTTCCTTCCAGTCGATCTGCACGCTTTGCAGCGTGCGGCTGGCGAGCCAGTCGCGGGCGACTTCAATACCGGGGGCGTAGCGCGAATGCCAGGCGAACAACGCACTGACACCCTGTTGCTGCGCTTGACTGACCAGGGCCATCGCTTCGCCCAGCGTGGCGCACGGCGGTTTTTCCACCAACACATGTTTGCCGGCGGCCAGCGCCTGCTGCACCAGTGCGAATCGACCTTGCGGCGGCGTACAAAACGCAATCGCATCCACCTCGGGGCCGTTCTCCAGCAACTCACTCAACGAGTGAAAGTTCTCCACCCCGGCACAGGGTTTGCCTTGCGTGGCGACCGCCACCAAACGAAATCCGGGGTTGGCGTTGATCGCCGGAACATGTTGATCCTGGGCAATCTTGCCGTAGCCCACCAGACCGAGACGGATCGGTTGCATCAATGACTCCTGTTTTTGTCTTGTTGTCGTCAGCGAGTGCGCAGATTAGCCGTAAATGTCTGGGAATACCCAGCTGAGTCTGATCAAAAAACCGCAGAAGCCAGCGCTCACTTCAACGCGCCGGGTAGCATGCGTCAATGTAGCGGCCCGCTTACTTTCCGTATCTTCCCAGCTAGCTGCACGTTAGCTGGCACGCTCACAGAAACGACGCCGTGCTATGCTCCGGGAGAGAAAACGAGGGGTTCCAAATGACCAGATCAGCCACTGAGAGCGTCGCGACTGAAGTTCGCTTGCTCGCCAAAGCCCACAAGGTTACCGCCGACCGTGACAACCTCAGTTGCATGGCGGTGACCATCACACGCCTGGCCGGTGATGTCGTGGAACTGGACGGTGTTGAGCAATTGCTCGTCAACCTCAAAAGAAAAGGCGTTCTGAGCAAGACAGAAATCATGGCCCTGCAAGGCCGCTACTTGCAGGAAAAAAGGCGTTGCAAAAAGCAACTCAGCGCATGAATTTCGACCCCTTCGGCGATTTTGAGACTGAAGGCTATCTTCAAAACTCGCTCAAACTCAAAGATCCCACTGAAGTCAAAGAATCCGAGCACCTCTCATTTGAAGCCAGTATCGACGACGCTCTCGCCTATCTCGCCAAGAAAAAGCCCATTGAGTGACCATCAGTTGTAAAGCCCTCCCTGCGAATCCTCATGACGTTTGAGTTGGGCCGCACGCCTGCAGGCTGACAACGGAAAAAAAGCCTGTTTTTCAGGGCTAATGCTGCTCACTTAAGAAATTTTGCGTTCAATTGAAACCCGTGGCGAGGGAGCTTGCTCCCGCTGGACTGCGTAGCAGTCCCTCTTTTGGGGCCGCTTCGCGGCCCAGCGGGAGCAAGCTCCCTCGCCACAGTCACAGTGTCGGGCTTAAGTGAACAGCATTAACTTTTCAGGGCAGGCTTTCGCGTTCACAACGCTGCAGTCACTTCTGCTGCGCGGTCAACGCCGAATAACTGTTCATCAGGTTGCGGTAGTTCGGAATCCGCTGCGACAGCAGATTGCCCAGCCCTTCGATGTCGTTGCGCCAGTCGCGGTGCAGCTCACAGGCGACCGAGAACCAGTTCATCATTTGTGCGCCGGCCTGGGTCATGCGGCTCCACGCGGCTTGCTGGACGGTGGTGTTGAAGGTGCCTGAGGCGTCGGTGACGACGAATACGTCGAAGCCTTCGGCCAGTGCCGACAGGGTCGGGAATGCTACACAGACGTCGGTCACGACGCCGGCGATGATGATCTGCTTGCGGCCGGTAGCCTTGATCGCCTTGACGAAGTCTTCGTTGTCCCAGGCGTTGATCTGGCCCGGGCGGGCGATGTACGGCGCGTCGGGGAACATTTCTTTCAGTTCCGGGACCAGCGGGCCGTTGGGGCCTTGTTCAAAACTGGTGGTGAGGATGGTTGGCAGGTTGAAGAATTTCGCCAGGTCGGCCAGGGCCAGGACGTTGTTCTTGAACTCGTTCGGCGAGAAGTCCTGAACCAGAGAAATCAGACCGGTCTGGTGGTCGACCAGCAGAACTACGGCGTCGTCTTTGTTGAGGCGGTTGTAGGTTGCAGTGCTCATGGTTGAATCCCTTTTCTTGGTTGTGGTGGTTGGGGTTGCGTTGAACATGGGCACAGATTACTGACACCACCGGAACCGATAAATCGGTTGAAAAGGGTTTAACTGTCAACTCATAACGGACAATCCAACGACACAACACTGACTTGCCGGCCCCCGACTTAATCCGCTTCGGGCATGGGTTTGGCGATCATCAAACTGCACGTTGCCCCATAACCCTGTGGGAGCGGGCTTGCTCGCGAAGGGGTCATTCCAGGCAACCTCTCAAATGACTGACACACCGCTTTCGCGAGTAAGCCCGCTCCCACAATGATCTCGGCAGGCCGCCATTCCTGAGTTCACCTCACAATCCTGTGGATGATGTTATGAGCTAATAACACCTTCATTAAACCGTCTTTCAATCGTTGTACTAGGATAGGATCCACATCCTGACATTGCGCCGACCAGGGAACATGCGCGGCGCAGGTCAGGAATGGGACTGTTTCACCTGCAACTCATGGATGAAGTTTATGAACTCACACCTGTTTCCCCACATCGGTAAAGTCATCGCCAGCACCGGCAGCCGGCACTTTCCGCGGATGCTGCATGACCTGATCCAGACACAATTGGCGGTGGACGCCACACACATTCGCCAGATGCGCGTCGAGCCGGTGGGCCGCCCCGCCCATCGCAACCCGCCGGAAACCGGCAAAGACTCGGCCCAGCAGGCTGAAACGGTATTCTGCGAACAGATTGCCGCACGCTCGAGCGAGCCGATGGACCCGCCAGCCTCGGCCAGCGCCGATGCCTCGCAGCTGCACCTGACCCGGCGCAAGGACGGCTACCGCTACGTGATTTCGGTGTATCGCAACGACCAGTCGCAACATTTCTCGGCTCAGGAGCAGAGTTTGTTGCAGGACATTTCTCCGGTGCTGTTGCCGATGCTGGAAAAACACATTCACGCCCTGCAACCCCACCAGGCCAACACAGAAGACCCGTCGCCCGGCGCTGACGGCGCACAACCGGGCCTGGAAAACCTGCGGCTGCGCTTCAACGAGCGTCTGCAGCAACTGGGCCTGAGCCTGTCCAATCGCGAAACCGAAGTGTGCATCGGCCTGCTCGCCGGGCGCACCGCGCCGGAACTGGCCGAGCAGTTGCAGTTGAAGGTCAACACCGTGGAAAGCTACCTCAAGCGCGCCGCGATCAAGCTGGGAATCAGCGGCCGGCATTCGTTGATGCGCTGGATGTATTCGCCGGAGGACACCAGCCACGCCACCAGCGCAGCCTGAGTCCGTAGCTGAACAAAAAACCGCCGCCCTCCCCGGACGGCGGTTTTTTACATGGGTGGCCTAATCCTTCGGCACGACTCTATCCAGCGCTTGATTCACCGCCAACTCCCCCAGCATCACCACCTGCGCAATGCCCAGCGCCGTATTGCGCCCCGGCCCTTCCAGCGTCCCGGCGAAATCCCCGAGCATGACCGTGGCCGAGGCCAGGGATTCGCAGGCGTTGGCCAGCAGGGATTCGGTATCGGTTTGCGGGTTGACCAGGAACATGCTGCTGGGCGTGTAAGGCGTCGCCATGATTTGCGCGGGCGTGAAGTAGTGGTCGAGGGCGCGTTCGGCGGCTTCGTGGAGTTTTCTCGAGTTGCGGGATTCGTAGGGTGATACCGATTCTGTGATCGGCGGATTGGGTAGGGTTTCGGGCATCAGCTGGAACTCCGATCGAGTTACTTTGAATGGATTACTCACTGTAGGAGCTGCCGAAGGCTGCGATCTTTTGATCTTGATCTTGAAAAACAAGATCAAAAGATCGCAGCCTTCGGCAGCTCCTACAGGGGACCGGGCAATTAGTTCGGGATGCGGCGGGCGTCCAGTACTCGGTTGACCATCAGTTCACTGAGCATGATCACCTGATGCAGCATCAGCATGGCCCGGCGCTGTGGATTGTCGACGACGTCGCCGATATCGCGGGCCATGTCGCTGGCGGCCGCTAACGACTCGCAGGCTTCGACGAGCAAGGTTTCTTCGTCTACGGTGGGGTCGATGAGGAAGATCCTGCTGGACTTGCGTGAGGGTGTTGCAGGGATCGAGATCTTCAGTGCGCCGGAGTTGAGGTAGAGGTTGATGGCACGGTCGGTTGCGGCTTTTATTTTCTGCGGGTCGAGGGCCGGGTCGTACGGGATCGGGTCGACGTCTGGGGGGTTGGGTGTGGCTTTGAACATAGATGAAGCTCCGTATCGGGAAATAGGAGCCATCACCCTCGCTACCAAACGATGGGTGGCGGCCATGCGCGGGTTGGTAGACCGGTCGATACGGAACCCGGCGCTCACGAATGAGCCCCACGCATGTCCACCATATAAAGCTGAGCCGCAAAAAAGAGGCTGCATAAGGTGATGCCACACGACCGTACCGAAATGGGCTACCAAACCCGATCACTGTTTTCCAGTGACAGGGAAACAATAAGCCCAACGCATAGCTCGTGTAAGCCGGCGGATTCTGGCGTACGCGTAGGTAACGGCGCAAGGCGTTGTAGCCGGTATGGCGTAACGGTTCGTGTATTTTAAACGTGGTTGCAGGGTGCGTTTATGTGCGGGGTCTGCTCTGTTGTTTTGATGTTGTCTGGCAGGCCGCCATCGCTGGCAAGCCAGCTCCCACAATTTGACCGAGAGCATTCAGTCAGGGATTGGTCGGCTCGTAGGCCGTCATCGCCAGCAGGCTGGCTCCCACAATTGGATTGGGTGCATTCAGTTGGGGACCGGTTGGCTGTCAGGCCGCCATTGCCAGCGGGCCTGGACGAAAAACAGGGACGGGTTGATGACCCGTCCCTTTCGATTTGTGCACTTCAGGCGCAAGCCCGGCCAAGCAGCTCCGGCAATCAGTCCCGTGCCAGCGCCTCGATCGGGTCCAGGCGCGAAGCATTTCGCGCCGGGACGAAGCCGAAGACGATGCCGATCAGCGTCGAGCAGATCACCGCCGTCACCACCGAAGCCATGGAGAACACCATCTCCCATTCCTTGATGAACACCGAAAACAGGTGGCCGATGGCATACGACAGGGAAATGCCGATGGCCCCGCCGAGCAGGCAGACCATCACCGCTTCCACCAGAAACTGCTGACGAATGTCCGACTGGCGTGCGCCGACCGCCATGCGAATGCCGATCTCGCGGGTACGCTCGGTGACCGACACCAGCATGATGTTCATCACGCCGATGCCGCCGACCACCAGCGAAATCACCGCGATCAGCGACAGCAGCAAGGCCAGCGAGCGGCTGGTTTTCTGCACGGTCTGCATCACGCTGTCGAGGTTGTTGGTGTAGAAGTCCTTGATGCCGTGGCGTTGCAGCATCAATTGGGTGACGTGATTTTCTACGACTTTGCTCGACTGGCCGTCCTTGATCCGCACGCTGATGCTGTCGAGGAAGCGCTGGCCGAGCAGGCGCCCGGCAGCAGTCTCGTAGGGCACCCAGACGTTGAGGGTCTTGCCCGAGGCAAACAGGTTCTTGTTCTCGGCCGCCACGCCGATCACCGTGCACGGCAGGTTGCCGATCAGGATCACCTGGCCCAGCGGATCGACGCCCTCGGCGAACAGCCGATGCCGGGTGTTGTAGTCGATCACCACCACCTGCGCCTGACGCCGCGCATCACTCTCGCTGAAGGTGATGCCCGCCTCCAGTTTGATTCCGCGCACCTGAAAGTACTGCTCGCTGACGCCGTTGATCTGCGCGTCGAGGTCGATGTTGCGATAGCGCAGGAGCATGCTGCGGCCGACCACCGGGGTGGCGCTGTCGACGTAATACAGCTGATTCAGCGCGGTGACATCCGCCGGCACCAGTGTCTCGATCGAGGCGGCGCGCTTGTCGCCGAAACTGGTGCCGGAATAGATATCGATGGTGTTGCTGCCGATTGCCGAAATGTCCTTGAGCACGTAGTTTTTCGCGCCCTCGCCGATCGCCGAAATCGACACCACCGAGGTGATGCCGATGACGATCCCGAGCATGGTCAGCAAGGTGCGCATGCGGTGTGAAATCAGCGCCACCCAGGCCATGTTGAAGGCTTCTTTGAACAGCCCGAGGCTGGCCACCAGGCGGCGGGTCGCCGGGGGTTTTGGCGGCACGTCTTCACTCGGTAGCTGCCCGGTGTCGCGCTGGTTGCGGCGGTCGCTGAGGATTTCACCGTCGCTGACTTCGATGATGCGCTCGGCGTTGGCCGCGACTTTCGGGTCGTGGGTCACCAGAATCACCGTGTGCCCGGCCGCGTGCAGCTCCAGCAGGATGCGCATCACTTCCTTGCCGCTGGCGGTGTCGAGGGCGCCGGTGGGTTCGTCGGCGAGGATCACTTCACCGCCGTTCATCAAGGCCCGGGCGATACTCACCCGTTGCTGCTGACCGCCGGAGAGCTGGCTCGGCCGGTGGGTCAGGTGTCCGTCGAGGCCCAGCCGCGCCAGCAGCTCACGGGCGCGGGCATGGCGTTGCGGCGCGGGTATGCCGGCGTAGATTGCCGGCATCTCGACGTTGTGCATCGCGCTCAGGTGCGGCAGCAAGTGATAGCGCTGGAAGATGAAACCGAAGTAATCGCGGCGCAGTTCGGCCAGCGCCTGATCGTCGAGGTCGCGGGTCTCCTGGCCGTTGATCTTGTAGCTGCCGGCAGTGGCGTAATCGAGGCAGCCGAGGATGTTCATCAGGGTTGACTTGCCGGAACCCGAGGCGCCGATGATCGCCACCATTTCCCCGGCATTGATCGTCAGGTTGATGTTCTTCAGCGCGAGAAATTCACGGTCGCCGGCGGTAAAACTGCGGGTGATGCCGGTCAGTTGCAGTAACGGCTGCGTCATGCTCAAGCCCCCGCCACGGCGGGCAACGGATCACCGATCACCACCCGCTCGCCTTCGCTGAGGCCCTGATTGATCTGCACTTTGACGTTGTTGTTGATCCCGGTCTGCACGTTGCGCGACTGCGCCTGGCCCTTGGCGTCCAGCACCCGCACCGGAAAGCTGCCATCAGCGTTGCGTGGCCCGAGCGCGGCCACCGGCACGGTCAGCACCGATTGCGCGGTATCGAGGACGATGCGCACCTGTGCGGTCATCGAGATACGCAAGCGATGGTCGGGATTGGGCACCTCGAACAGCGCGTTGTAGAACACCGCGGTGTTTTGTTTCGGGGTGCCGGCCGGCGGCGTTTCGAGGAAGTTCTGCGGCGCCGGCTCGGTGCCGCGCAGCTTGCCGTAATAGCGTTTGTCTTCACCGAGAATGGTGAAATACACCTCCTGCCCCGGCGCGATGTGAATAACATCGGCCTCCGAGACCTGCGCCTTGATGGTCATGGTGTCCAGATCCGCCAGTTTCAGCAGGATCGGCGCCAGTTGGTTTGCGATCACGGTCTGACCTTCCTGGGTGACGATGCCGACCACGTCGCCGTCGATCGGCGCAACGATCCGCGTATACGCGAGGTTGACCTTGGCGGTGTCGATCTGGATGTGCGCGCTTTTGATCTGCGCGTCCAGCGACAGCAAATTGGCCTGCTGCACCTCGTAATTCGATTGCGCAGTCTCGAAATCCTGGCGCGAGATCGACGCATCTTCCTGCAGGTTCTGATAGCGCTCGTATATCGCCTTGGTCTGCTTCAGCTGGGCTTGCGTGGCACGCTTTTGCGCCTGCAGGTTTTCCTCATCGACCTGCGCCTGACGCAGGGTGTTCTGCAGCACCAGCGGATCGATCTCGGCCAGCCACTGGCCCTTCTTCACCTTGTCGCCGACCTTGACCTTGAGCGACTTCAACTGCCCCGACACCTGAGCGCCGACGTCCACCTGCTTGACGCCTTCGAGCAAACCGGTGGCGAGCACGGTGTTTTCGATATCCGTGCGTTCGACCGGCGCCGTCTGGTATTTCGGCGCTTCGGCGGGTGCCTGCACCGTGTACAGCAGCAACCCGGCCACCGCCGCCAACGCCAACCCCATACCGACTTTGCGCAACTTCGACTTTTCCATAAATAACCACAAGTCCGTTCAGGGATGGACCCGGCCAGCGGCCGGGTCTTGATAGAAAAACAACACTCAGGACAGCGCTTCGCCGACCGCCAGCGCCAGACCGTCATGCCACCACGCGGCGAAACTGAAGACGTTGGGCGCCTTGAGAATCGTGAAGTGGTTGCCCGGCCCGTACCACACCGCCAGATCGCTGACCTGTCGCTGCCAGCCTGCAAGCACCGCCGCCTGTTCGCGCTGATTGCCCCACTCGTCCAGCGTCGGGTCATCGACCAGCACCAGCCGCACCGGTCCGGTGTAGGCCAGACGCGGTTGATAGACCGTGCGCAAGGCGCTGGCGAAGGTCCGCACCGGGCCATGCATCGCGTCCGGCGCCGCCCGCTCCGACAACACCCCGGCGCGCACCATGCCTTCGTGCAGCAGGCGCAATTGCGTGCTGTCATCGGCGTTGGCGAAGGTCGCAGGATCAATGCCCAGCGACTTGCCACAGGACAGTTGCAGGGTGTCGATCAGCCGTTGCAGCGCGGCAGTGGCCGTGTACGGTTTGCCCGCCGTGCCGTCACCGCCCGGTGCCTCGCTGTCGATCAACGTCAGCGAAGCCACCTCGCGCCCGGCCGCCTGCAACTGCGCGGCCATGGCATGCGCGACCCAGCCGCCGAACGAATGACCGATCAGGTGCAGCGGCCCTTGCGGGTGAATTTGCTCGATGGCCCGCAGGTAGAACGCGGCAGCGGCTTCGACCGCGCTGTGCGGCACACTGACGCCGTCCAGCCCGCGCGGTTGCAGGCCGATGATCGGCCATTCCGGGCCGATCGCCTCGGTCAGGTGAATGAACCCGGTGACACTGTCACCCGCCCCCGGCACGCAGAAAATCGGCGCATGCCCCGGCTGCCCGGTCTGAATCGTCAGCAGCGGTTGATACAGCGTCGGCTCCGGCGTCACCAGGGTTTCCAGGGCCTGGGTAATGGCCTGACCGAGTGCCTGAATGTGCGGGTGCTTCATCATCGTCCGGTGATCGCCGGGGATGTCGATGCAACGCAGCAAACCAATGTCGAAGCGCTCTTCCCAGCCGCGCGTCGGGCTCGGCAGCGACTGGCCGTCCATCAACTCCTGTGCACGGAACAGATGGATCGGCTGGCTCGCCGGGCTGACCCGGTAATGCGCCAACGCCAGACGATGCGCCGCTTCGCGATCAAAGTAATGCCAGGCGTCCGCCGCGCTGACCGTGGCCAGTTCCGGATCGGTCAGTTGCTGCGCCTGACAGCGCTTGAACAGCTCGGGGAAATCCAGTTGTTCGACTTGCGCTTCCAGCGTTTGCACCGCCGCCAATGCCGCCTCGGTTTCGGCACCGAGCATCAGCGAACGGCCACGGCAATGGCCGAGCAACTGGCGCTTGTCGAGGCCGTCGCCGCTCCACAGCGCCTTGTCCTGGGCCAGCGGGTTTGGCGCGTAGCTGTCGAGCATGCCGATGAACTCCACCGGTTCATCGAGGCCGAGCAATTGCTGCGCGACCTCATGCGCCAGCACCCCGCCGAACGACCAGCCTGCCAAGCGATACGGCCCATGCGCCTGCACGGCGCGGATGATCCCGACCATGCGCTGCGCCATGCACTCCAGCGTGCGCAATTGCGCTTGCCCCAGCGGCACACCGGGCAGGCCGTAAATCGGGAACTCGCCACCGATGTGCTGGGCCAGCGTCGGGAAATACACGTCCCTGCCGCTGAATTCGTGCATCAGGAACAGCGGCGTACCGTGCGTCCCGGCACGCACCACGACCAGCCCGTCAGGCTGACTGACCGCCTCGCCCTGGACGAGCAGCGCAGCGGCAGACTCGATGCTCGGATGCTGGAACAGTTCGGCCAGCGACAGTGGCAGCCCGGCCCGTTGCAGCAGATTGACCAGCTTCACCGCCAGCAACGAATGCCCGCCCAGTTCGAAGAAGTTGTCGTGGCGACCGACCTGTTCGACGCCAAGCACCTCGCCCCAGATCTGCGCCAGCCCGGTTTCAACGTCACCTTGTGGCGCCACGTATGGGCGGTTGATCACCGCATCGGCCCCCGGTTCCGGCAGGGCTTTGCGGTCGATCTTGTCGTTTGGTGTCAGTGGCAGCGCATCAAGTTGTACGAACGCACCCGGCACCATGTACTCCGGCAGACGCTCCAGCACATGCGCGCGCAAGGCCTCCAGACTGGCTGCTTCTACGCCCGAGCGCACGGTGTACCAAGCCACCAGACGCTCATCACGGACCATCACCACCGCCTCGCGAATCGCCGGATGCTCGATCAGCCGCGCCTCGATTTCCCCCGGCTCCAGGCGCAAGCCACGCAGCTTGATCTGGAAGTCGTTGCGGCCGAGGAATTCCAGCTCGCCGTGGTGGTTGTAACGCGCCAGATCGCCCGTTCTGTATAGGCGATCCCCAGGCACAAACGGGCTGTCGATGAAGCGCTCGGCCTGCATTTGCGGCAAACCGTGATAACCACGCGCCACGCCGACGCCGCCAATGTGCAACTCACCGCTGACGCCTTGCGGCACCGGCTGACCGTATGCATCGAGCACGTACAAACGGGTATTGCTCAAGGCTGTGCCAATCGGCACCACGTTGTCCGGCACCAGCATTTCCGGTTCCAGCGTCCAGCCCGTGCTGTCCACCGTGGTTTCAGTCGGGCCATAGACGTTGTGCAACCGCACCCACGGCAGGCGATCACGCACCTGGCGCGCCAGCGCTGCGCTGAGTTCACCGCCACCGTTGAGCACATCGGTCAGGCTGGTGCATTGCTCGACACCGTCCTGTTCGATGAACTGCTGCAACAGCGCAGGAACGAACTTGACCACCGTCACCTGCTGCTCGCGAATGGTCTGCACCACATAGGCCGAATCGCGGTTGCCATCCGGTCGCGCCAGCACCAGACGCATCCCGGAACACAGCGGCCAGAAGATTTCCCACACCGAACTGTCGAAGCTGAACGGGGCTTTTTGCAGCAGCGCGCCGTGCTCGGTCGGCGGACTGAGCTGCGAGCCCCAATGCACCATGTTGCAGGCGCTGCGATGCTCGATCATCACGCCTTTCGGCAACCCGGTAGAGCCCGAGGTGTAGATCATGTACGCAAGATTAGAAGCACTGAGACCCGGCACTGGCGAGTCGTGATCCGGCAGATGTTGCCAAGTGTCCTGATTCAGGTCGATCAGCGTCACGGCAGAGTCATCGAACAACCCGCGAGTAGCGGTCTGCACCAGCACCGCGGTCGGCGCGCTGTCCTTGAGCATGTACGCCAGGCGTTCCGCCGGATAGCTCGGGTCCAGCGGCACATAAGCGCCACCGGCCTTGAGAATGCCGAGCAGACCGACCACCAGATCCAGCCCACGCTCGACGCAGATCGCCACCCGCGCATCCGGCTGCACACCTTGTGCGCGCAGGTGCTGGGCCAAGCAGTTGGCGCGCTGATTGAGCTCGCGGTAGGTCAGGTTGCCTTGCGCGGATTGCAGCGCGATGGCGTCCGGTTTGCGCCGCACCTGCGCTTCGAACAGCGTGTGCAACGGCTGCTCAAGCGGGCAGTCGACCTCGCTGGCATTGAAGTCGACGAGCAAGCGCTGCTGCTCCTGCGGTGCCAGCAACGGCACTTGCGCAAGCACGGCCTGATCATCGTTGATCAGCGCCGCCAGCAGCCGCTGGAAGTAGCCGACAAAGCGCTGCACCGTCGACTCATCGAACAAGGCCGTGGCGTAGCGCAGCGAACCGCGAATCCCGTCGGGCGAATCGCCGAGGCTCAGCGACAGGTCGAACTTCACAAAATGGCTGTCGCCGGCCACGCCTTCCAGGGTCAGGTCGCCGAGGGTCAGGCTCGGGCCGTCGTTGTTATCCCAACTGAGCATGGTCTGGAACAACGCGCTGTGCGACAGACTGCGGACTGGTTTGCTGATGTCCACCACTTGCTCGAACGGCAGATCCTGATGCGCCTGGGCGTCCAGAGTCTGCGCCTTGACCCGCTCCAACAGCGTCTCGCCGCTCGGCTCGCCCGAGGTGTCAATGCGCAGCGCCAGGGTGTTGACGAACATGCCGATCAGGCCTTCGATCTCGGCGCGGGTGCGGTTGGCCACCGGCGAGCCGATCACCACGTCGTCCTGCCCGGACAAGCGACTGAGCAACATCGCCCAGGCGCTCATGATCACCATGTACGGCGTCACCGCGCGACGCTGACACAAGGCTTTCAAACCGGCGCTCAAGTGTTCATCGAGCAGCAGGTCGACGCGGCTGCCGGCGTAGTCCTGCTGTGGCGGACGCGGACGGTCGGTGGGCAGGGTCAGCAGGGCTGGCGCGCCGGTCAGGGTCTGCTGCCAGTAATCGCTCTGGCGCTGCAGCACCTCGCCACTGAGCCAGCGCCGCTGCCACACCGCGTAGTCGGTGTATTGCAGCGCCAGCGGCGGCAGCGGATCGTCTTCGCCACGGCTGAACGCTTGATACAACGCGGCCAGCTCGCGGGTCAGCACGCCCATCGACCAGCCATCGGCGATGATGTGGTGCAGCGTCAGCAACAGCACATGATGATCATCAGCCAGACGCACCAGACGTCCGCGCAGCAGCGCATCGTGCTGCAGATTGAACGAGGCGCAGGCCTGTTCCTCGATCAGGCCGCGCAAGGCATTGTCAGCCTGCGGGTGCCGGCGCAGGTCTTCTACCGCCAGCAAAAGAGCGCTCTCGGCCGGCAGGATCAGCACCTGCGGCTGATCGTCGATCTGGCTGAAGCGGCTGCGCAGGGTTTCGTGACGCGCGACGATGCGTGCCAGTGCCCGTTGCAGCGCGTCTTCATCCAGCCGGCCGCGCAGGCGCAGACCGACCGGGATGTTGTAGGCGCTGTTGCCGCCGTCCATCTGCGCCAGGAACCACAGGCGTTGCTGAGCGAATGACAGCGGCAATGGCTGATCACGCGGCGCCGGCAAAATCTCCGGCAAGGTGCTGCGCCCTGCCCGGCTCAGCACCTCGGCGACAGCGGCCAGCTCGGGGTTGGCGAACAGCTCGGCGAGTGTCAGCTCGACGCCCAACTGCTGGCGCACCTGCGACAGCATGCGCATCGCCAGCAACGAATGCCCGCCCAGTTCGAAGAAGTTGTCGTGACGACCGACCTGTTCGAGCTGCAACAAGCCAGCCCAGATCCGCGCCAGATGTTGTTCCAGCGCCGAGATCGGCGCCACATACACCCGGCTGAGCAGCGCGGCCTGCGTCGGCGCCGGCAGCGCCTTGCGGTCGACCTTGCCGTTGTTGTTCAACGGCAGTAAATCAAGTTGCACCCACGCGCTCGGCACCATGTATTCCGGGAGTCGCGCCAGCAACTGCGCGTGCAGATCGGCGCTGTCCAGACGGCCGGCGTGCGCGGTGTAATACGCCACCAGACGCGTGATGTCCTGACCATCGCGGCTCGCCAGCACCACGGCTTCCTTGATCCCTTGGCAGTTGAGCAGGCGATTTTCGATTTCGCCCAGTTCGATACGGAAACCGCGAATCTTCACTTGATCGTCATTGCGCCCGATGCAATCGAGCTGCCCCGGCGCCAGCCAGCGTGCGAGGTCGCCGGTGCGATACAGCAGCGCGCCCGGCTGTTCGCTGAACGGATCATGCAGGAACTTTTCGGCGGTCAGATCGGCACGGTTCAAGTAACCGAGGGCCACGCCTTGCCCGCCGATGTACAACTCGCCGGTCACGCCCATCGGCACCGGTTGCTGATGCGCATCGAGTACATACACCTGCGTGTTGGAGATCGGCCCGCCAATCGGCACGCTCTCGGCGTTTTCCTTCACTTCACGCACTTCGAAGGTGGTGGCGTAAGTGGTGGTTTCGGTCGGGCCGTAGCAGTGCACGATGCGTAACTGTGGCGCTTCGGCCAGCAATCGGCGGAAGCTTGCCGGATCGCCACGTTCACCACCGCACAGGACCATGCGCAAGCCTTTCAGCGCCTGCGGAATCAGTTGCACGTACTGGTTGAACAGCGCGGTGGTGACGAACAGGATCGTCGCCCCGCTGGCGCTCAATTCACGACCGAACGCACTCGGATCGAGCAAGGTCTGGTGATCAATCACCAGCACCCGCCCGCCGTTGAGCAGCGGCCCCCAGATGTCCATGGTGCTGGCGTCGAACGCCGGGTTGGAAGCGAATACCACGCGGTCCTGCGCATTGAAATCGGCGTAGCCGTTGTTCAGCACCAGGCGGCCGATGGCGCGGTGCGGCACCATCACGCCTTTCGGCGTGCCGGTGGAGCCGGAGGTATACATGATGTACGCCAGCGACTCCGAGGGCTGCGCCAGGTTCGGGTTGTGCGTCGGTTGGCCGCTGAGGATCAAGCGGTCAAGGTCGATGCGTGGTGCGGTGTAGTCGATGTCTTCACTGCTGAGGGTCAGCAACGCCGCTGCCTGACAGTCCTCGACCATGAACGCCTGCCGCTCGCTCGGCGCGTTGATGTCCAGCGGCACATAGGCCGCCGCGCATTTGGCAATCGCCAGTTGCGCCACCAGCAACTCCAGCGAGCGCGGCAGCAGGATCGCCACGTGGTCGCCGGGCTGCACGCCGTGGCTGATCAAATGATGCGCCAGACGGTTGGCCTGGGCGTTCAGCTCAAAGTAGCTGAGCGAATGCTCGCCATGCACCGCCGCCACCGCTTTGGGATGCGCCGCTGCCTGCTGCTGGAAAATCCCGTGGACGGTCAGCGTTTGCGGGTATTCGCGCGCCGTGGCATTGAAGTCGTACAGCAAGCGCTGACGCTCAGACTCGGCGAGCAATTGCACCCGCTCCAGCACGCTCTGCTCATCGCTGACCATCGCCGCCAGCAGGCGCTGCAAGTAGCCGACGTAACGCTCGACGGTCGCTTGATCGAACAACGCCGTGGCGTATTCCAGCGATCCGCGAATCACCCCGTTGACCTCACCCAGGGTCAAAGTCAGGTCGAACTTGGCCACCCGACCCGGCGCGGCCACACCTTCGAGGCTCAGATCGCCCAGCGCCAGGTTCGGCCCGACGCTGCTGTCCCAGCTCAGCGTGCTCTGGAACAACGGGCTGTGCGCCAGGCTGCGCGCCGGCCGGGCGATTTCCACCACGTGCTCGAACGGCAGATCCTGATGCGCCTGCGCCTCCAGCGTGCGCGCCTTGACCCGCGCCAGCAGCGTGGCCACGCTCGGTTCACCCGAGGTGTCGATGCGCAGCGCCAGGGTGTTGACGAACATGCCGATCAGGCCTTCGATCTCAGCGCGGGTGCGGTTGGCCACCGGCGAGCCGATCACCACGTCGGACTGCCCAGACAGACGACTCAGCAACAGCGACCAGGCACTCATCAGGGTCATGAACAGGGTCACGCCGTGACGCTGACTCAAGGCTCTTAGCCCGGCACTCAGTTGCTCATCCAGGCGTACTTCGACGCTGCTGCCGGCAAAATCCTGCTGTGCCGGACGCGGACGGTCGGTGGGCAGGGTCAACAAGGCCGGCGCGCCGTCGAGGGTCTGCTGCCAGTAATCGCTTTGCCGCTGCAGCACTTCTCCGCTCAGCCAGCGCCGCTGCCACACGGCGTAGTCGCCGTATTGCAGCGCCAGTGGCGGCAATGGATCCGGCTGACCGTGACTGAAGGCCTGATACAACGCCATCAGCTCACGGGTCAGCACGCCCATCGACCAGCCATCGGCGACGATGTGATGCACGGTCAGCAACAGCACATGATGTTCGTCAGCCAGACGTACCAGACGTCCGCGAATCAGTGGATCGTGCTGCAAATCAAAGGCAGTCGCGGCTTCCTGCGCAAGCAGCGCCTGCACGCTGGCTTCGGCCTGCGGGTCCTGGCACAGGTCTTCAATCGGCAACAGCAGACCGCCGTCGACCGGCGCAATCACTACCTGCGCCTGATCGTCGATGCTGATGAAACGGCTGCGCAGGGTGGCGTGGCGCGCAACGATCCGCGTCAGCGCGCGTTGCAGCGCCTCGCCATCGAGCTGCCCGCGCAGGCGCAGGCCAAGCGGAATGTTGTACGCCGAGTTGCCGCCGTCCATCTGCGCGAGGAACCACAGGCGCTGCTGAGCGAAGGACAGCGGCAACGCTTGATCAGGCGCCGCCGCGACGATCTCCGGCAGCGTGCTGCGCCCGGCACGGGTCAACACCTCGGCCACGGCGCTGAGATGCGGATCGGCAAACAACTCGCTCAGGGGCAATTCAACGCCGAGACGCTGACGCACCTGCGACAGCATGCGCATCGCCAGCAACGAATGCCCGCCCAGTTCGAAGAAGTGGTCATGGCGGCCGATCTGCTCGACTTGCAGGGTCTCGGCCCAGATCTGCGCCAGCGCGGTTTCCAGTTCACCTTGCGGCGCAACGTATTCACGGGTGAACAACGCCGCAGCATCCGGTGCGGGCAAGGCTTTGCGATCGACCTTGCCGTTGTTGTTCAGCGGCAAGGCATCGAGCTGCACCCAGGCACTCGGCACCATGTATTCCGGCAACTGCGCCTGCACGTGCTCACGCAGGTCGGCGAGGTCCAGCGTGCCGTCGTGCGCGGTGTAGTAGGCCACCAGCCGCAGCGGTTCCTGACCTTCGCGACGGGCGAGCACCACCGCTTCGTTGATCCCCGGATAGCCCAGCAGACGATTTTCGATCTCGCCGAGTTCGACGCGGAAACCACGGATTTTCACCTGATCGTCATTGCGCCCGATGCAATCGAGCTGCCCCGGCGCCAGCCAGCGCACGAGGTCGCCGGTGCGGTAGAGCAACGCGCCCGGACGGTCGCTGAACGGATCGCGCAGGAACTTCTCGGCAGTCAGATCCGGGCGATTCAGATAACCCAGCGCCACGCCCTGCCCGCCAATGTACAACTCGCCGGTCACGCCGATCGGCACCGGCTGCTGGTGCGCATCGAGTACATACACCTGGGTGTTGGAGATCGGCCCGCCAATCGGCACGCTTTCGGCATTTTCCGCCACCTCGTGCACTTCAAACGTGGTGGCGTAAGTGGTGGTTTCGGTCGGGCCGTAGCAATGCACGATGCGCAACTTTGGCGCCTCGGCCCGCAAGCGGCGGAAGCTTGCCGGATCGCCGCGTTCACCGCCGCACAGAACCATGCGCAAGCCTTTCAGGGCCTGCGGAATCAGTTGCACGTACTGGTTGAACAGCGCCGTGGTGACAAACAGGATTGTCGCGCCGCTGGCGTGCAATTCCCGAGCGAGCGCGTGCGGATCCAGCAGGGTCTGGTGATCGATCACCACCACGCGCCCGCCGTTAAGCAACGGCCCCCAGATGTCCATGGTGCTGGCGTCGAACGCCGGGTTGGACGCAAACGCCACGCGATCCTGCGGGTTGAAATCGGCGTAACCGTTGTTCAGCACCAGACGAGCGATGCCACGGTGCGGCACCATCACCCCCTTCGGCGTGCCTGTGGAACCGGAGGTGTACATGATGTACGCCAGCGCCTCCGGGCTTTGCGCCAGGTTCGGATTGTGCGTCGGCTGACCGCTGAGCTTGAGCCGGTCGACGTCGATACGCGGCGCGACGTAATCAATAGCTTCGCTGCTGAGGGTCAGCAGCGCAACGGCGCGGCTGTCCTCGAGCATGAATGCCTGACGCTCGCTCGGCGCGTTGATGTCCAGCGGCACATAGGCCGCCGCGCACTTGGCAATCGCCAGTTGCGCGAGCAACAGCTCCCGCGAGCGCGGCAGCAGGATCGCCACGTGATCGCCCGGCTGTACGCCTTGAGCGATCAGGTAGTGGGCCAAGCGGTTGGCCCGATCATTCAAATCGCCATAACTCGAGGTTTGCCCGCCATGCACCACGGCGATGGCGTGCGGATCTGCCGCCACTTGCCTTTCGAACAATGCGTGCACGGTCAGCGCACGCGGGTATTCCCGCTCGGTGGCGTTGAACTCGACCAGCAATTGCCGGCGTTCGTCTGGCGCCAGGATCGACACCTGGTCAACGCTCAGTTGCGGTGTCTGTTCCAGTGCCAGCAGCAGGTTGCTCACTGCCCGTTGCAGGTACTCGCAGATGCGTGCGGGATCAATGCCGGGGGCAGCCAGTGCGGTGAAGCCGAAACCTTCGCCGAGGTCATCGACACTCACGCTCAACTGATAATTGGTGTGCTCCTGGGTATTGAGCAACTGCATGCCTTGCCACGCGTTCGCCGCCTCCGCGGAAGGCGTGCCGGCAGCAGCGCTGTGGCGATAGTTGAACAGCGTGCTGAACAACGGCGTGCCGGCGGGCATGCCACTGCAACGCTGGGCCAGTGCCAATTGCGCATGCTCATGTTGCAGCAGCGCGTTCAACTGTTGGTGGGTGGCGAGCGCGGCTTCCTGCGCCGAGCGTTGCCCGAGATCGACGCGCAGCGGCAAGGTGTTGATGAACACCCCCAGCGCGCGTTCGGCGCCCTCGCCCGCCTGCAACCGCCCCAGCAACACGGTGCCGAACACCACCGCGTCTCGCCCGGAGAGTTTTCCCAGCACCTGCGCCCAGGCCAGATGCATCAGGCTCGCGGCGCTGATCCCCAGCCGCCGGGCCTTGGCCCTGACGCGCTGACTCAGATCGAGGTCGAGCATCCGTCGTGCTTCTGCGGCGTGGCCCTCGGCAATGCTGTGCTGGCCGTACGGCGCGCTCGGTTCGCTGATGTCACCAAGCATCTCGCGGAAGAACGCTTCATGCGCCTGATCACCTATCGCGTCACGGGTGTGTGCCACGTAATTGCGATACGGCACCGGTTCGGCCAGACGTTGCGGCTGGCCGCTGAGGAACGCCTGCATTTCGTGTTGCAGCACCTCCAGCGCCACGTGGTCCATCACCAGGTGATGGAACAGCAACAACGCCACCACACGTTGATTGGCTGCATCCCGCGCGTGTACCACGCGCATCAGCGGCGCCTGATTGACGGCCATGCGGTACTGCACGGCGTCGAAGCGTTGGCGCAATTGCTCGAGTGCATCGCCGTCCGCGCCATTCAGTTCCAGCGCTTCGCAAGCCAGCGGCGCCTCACGCCAGACCACTTGCACCGGGTCTTGCAGCCCGTCCCAGAACAGCGAGGTGCGCAGGATGTCGTGGCGCTGGATTACGTTCTGCAAGGCCTGGGTGAAAGCGTCAAGGCGTTGCTCGTCAGCAAACGCGAACTGCGCCTGCAACACATACGGATCGCCCTGTGCGGCGGATAGGTGATGAAAGAGGATGCCGGTCTGCAACGGCGCCAGCGGGTAAATGTCCTGCACGTTGGCCACGCCGCCGGGGATGCTGGCGACGATGCGGTCGATGCTTGGCTGGTCGAGCGCCACCAGTGGCAGCAGCTCGGGAGTGATGCGCGTGCAGTCCGCAGTGATCAGGTTGGCCGCGACCTCAGCCTCCGGTTCACCGCCCACGGCAGCGGCCAATGCGGCGAGGGTCGGCTGGTTGAACAGCACGCGGATGTCGGCGCTCAGGCCAGCGCGACGCATCCGTGCCACCAGATTCACTGCCAACAGCGAGTGGCCGCCGAGTTCGAAGAAATGGTCGTGGCGCCCTACCCGCTCAACCTTGAGCATTTCCGCCCAGAGCTGCGCGAGGACGATTTCCACTTCGCCGACCGGGGCTTCGTATTCACGGATGATCAGCGTCGCCAGATCCGGGGCCGGCAGCGCCTTGCGGTCGAGTTTGCCGTTGGGGCTCAGCGGCAGTGCATCGAGATGCATGAACAGCGCGGGCACCATGTAGTCCGGCAGGTTTTCCAGCAGATGGCGGCGCAGTGTTTCGACTTCCAGCGGCGCGCCGGTGTAGTACGCGACCAGACGTTTATCGCCCGGCACGTCTTCGCGGGCCAGCACGGCGGCTTCCTGCACGCCGTCGATCTGGGTCAAACGCGCCTGGATCTCGCCAAGTTCGATGCGCAGGCCACGGATCTTCACCTGATCGTCGTTGCGGCCGAGGTATTCGATATTGCCGTCAGGCAGATAGCGGGCGACGTCGCCGGTGCGGTACATCCGTCCATTGTTCTGGAACGGATCGTTGAGGAAGCGCTCGGCGTTCAGTTCCGGGCGATTCAGATAACCGCGCGCCACCTGCACGCCGCCGATGTACAGCTCGCCGACCACGCCGTGCGGCACCGGTTGCTGCTGGGCATCGAGGATGTACATGCGGGTGTTGGCGATCGGTTTGCCGATTGGCGTGTTGTCCGGGGTACTTTCCAGAGGGCCGGCGCAGTTCCACGCCGTCACGTCCACTGCGGCTTCGGTCGGGCCATAGAGGTTGTGCAATTGGCTGTCCGGCAGTTGCTGCTTGAAGCGTCGCACCACGCTGCCCGGCAGCGCTTCGCCGCTGCACATGACTTGCCGCAGGCTGCTGCAACGTGCGGTGTCGGCGTGGGCGAGAAAGACATCGAGCATCGACGGTACGAAGTGCAGCGTGGTGATGTGCTCGCGTTCGATGATGTCGCTGAGGTACAGCGGATCCTTGTGCCCCTCGGGCCGAGCCATGACCAGACGTGCGCCGGTCATCAGCGGCCAGAAGAACTCCCAGACCGAGACGTCGAAGCTGAACGGCGTTTTTTGCAGCACCGTATCGACTGCCGTCAGCTGATAGGTGTCCTGCATCCACAGCAAGCGGTTGACCACCCCGCGATGTTCGTTGATCACGCCTTTCGGTTGGCCGGTGGAGCCTGAGGTGTAGATCACGTAAGCGCTGTGCTGCGGGGTCAATTCTGCAAGAGAAAGGTTTTCCGTTGGCAGCGACTGCCAGTGCGGCTGATCCAGAGCGATCACCGGCACTGAGACTTCGCCGAGTAACGAACGCGTGGTTCCCTGCACCAGCACCGCCAGCGGCGCGCTGTCCTCAAGCATGTAAGCCAGCCGTTCCAGCGGATACGCCGGGTCCAGCGGCACATAACCGCCGCCAGCCTTGAGGATCGCCAGCAGCCCGACCACCATGTCCAGACCGCGTTCGACGCAGATCGCCATCCGCGAATCCGGCCCTATACCCAATTCACGCAGGTGCCGCGCCAGTTGATTGGCCCGAGCGTTGAGTTCGGCGTAATTCAGTTGCTGCTCCCCCGCGACCACGGCGGGTGCCTGCGGCGTAAGCGCCACTTGCGCCTCGAACAGACCATGAATCGTCTGCTCAAGGTCGTAATCGACGTCCGTGGCATTGAACTCGACCAACAAGCGCTGTTGTTCTTCCTGCGCCAACAGCGGCGCCTGTTCCAGCACTGCCTGATCGTTGGCGACCATCGCCTGCAACAGGCGCAGGAAGTAACCGGTGAAGCGCTCGACCGTGCTCTGGTCGAACAACGCCGTGGCGTATTCCAGCGATCCGCGAATGCTGCCGTTGGACTCGCTGAGGCTCAGCGACAGGTCGAACTTGGCGAAGTGGCTCGGCTCGGCCACGCCTTCCAGCGTCAGTTCGCCGAGGGCCAGCGCCGGGCTTTCGAGGCCATCCCAACTGAGCAAGGTCTGGAACAACGGGCTGTGCGCCAGGCTGCGCACGGGCCGGGTGATTTCCACCACTTGCTCGAACGGCAGATCCTGATGCGCCTGGGCGTGCAGGGTTTGCGCCTTGACCCGCGCCAGCAGCGCTTCGACGCTCAGCTCGCCCGAGGTGTCGATGCGCAGCGCCAGGGTGTTGACGAACATGCCGATCAGGCCTTCGATTTCGGCGCGGGTGCGGTTGGCCACTGGCGAACCGATCACCACTTCAGTCTGCCCGGACAAGCGGCTGAGCAACATCGCCCAGGCACTCATCAGCGTCATGTACAGGGTCACGCCGTGGCGCTGGCCCAAGGCTTTGAGCCCGGCGCTCAAGCGCTCGTCGAGCACGACGGCAACGCTGCTGCCGGCATAGTCCTGCTGCGCCGGGCGCGGCCGATCGGTCGGCAGCATCAACAGCGCCGGGGCGCCAGCTAGGGTCTGTTGCCAGTACTCGCTCTGGCGTTGCAGCACCTCGCCGCTGAGCCAGCGCCGTTGCCACACCGCGTAGTCGGTGTATTGCAGCGCCAGCGGCGGCAATGGATCCGGCTGACCATGACTGAACGCCTGATACAGCGCCATCAGTTCGCGGGTCAAAACACCCATCGACCAGCCGTCGGAGATGATGTGGTGCAGGGTCAGCAACAGCACATGGTGATCGTCGGCCAGGCGTACCAGACGCCCGCGAATCAACGGATCGTCCTGCAAGTCGAACGGCCCCGAGGCTTCGCCCTGAATCAGCGCCTGCAGGGTTTCGTCGGGTTGCGGGTGCTGGCGCAGGTCCTCGACCCGCAGCAGCAGACCGGTGTCGACCGGGGCAATCAGCACCTGTGCTTCGTCGTTGAATTGTGCGAAGCGGCTGCGCAGGGTTTCGTGGCGGGCAACGATCCGCGCCAGTGCGCGTTGCAGCGCCGCATCGTCGAGACGGCCACGCAGCCGCAGGGCCACGGGAATGTTGTAGGCGGTGTTGGCGCCTTCCATTTGCGCGAGGAACCACAAGCGTTGCTGGGCGAACGACAGCGGCAAGGCGCCGTCACGCGGGACCGGCACGATTTGCGGCTGCGCACAGCGCCCGGCCGCGCTCAGCACTGACGCGACCGCCGCCAGTTCGGCGTTGGCGAACAAATCGCTCAGCGCCAGCTCCACACCCAGGCGCTGGCGCACTTGCGAGACCATGCGCATCGCCAGCAACGAATGCCCGCCGAGTTCGAAAAAGTGATCCTGGCGCCCGACCCGTTCAACCTGCAGCACCTCGGCCCAGATCTGCGCCAGCGCGGTTTCCACTTCGCCTTCGGGCGCTGCGTACTCGCGGGTGAACAGCGCCGCCAGATCCGGCGCCGGCAAGGCCTTGCGGTCGACCTTGCCATTGGCGGTCAGCGGCAGCGCGGCGAGTTTGACGAACGCCGTTGGCACCATGTACTCCGGCAAACGGCTGAGCAGTTGCGCGCGCAATTCGCCCACCGGCAGCGCTTCGACCTGCGCCTGTTCGGTGAAGTAAGCCACCAGTCGCGGCTGGCCGGGTTGATCTTCGCGGGCCAGCAGTACCGCTTCCTGAATCCCCGGCAGCTGGTTGAGGCAGGTTTCGATCTCGCCCAGTTCGATGCGCACGCCACGGATTTTCACCTGATCGTCGTTGCGCCCCAGGTACTCGAGGTTGCCGTCCTCGCGCCAGCGTGCAAGGTCGCCGGTGCGGTACATCCGCGCATTCGGTGCGCGGCTGAACGGGTCGCGCAGAAAGCGCTCGGCAGTCATTTCCGGGCGGTTCAGGTAGCCACGAGCGACCCCGGCGCCGCCAACGTACAACTCGCCCGCCACGCCAATTGGCACCGGGCGCTGTTGTTCGTCGAGCAGGTACACCGTGGCGTTGCTCAGCGGTTTGCCGATGTGCAGCGCATCGCCGCTTTGCACCAGACCTGAAGTCGCGACCACTGTGGCCTCGGTCGGACCGTAGTTGTTGATCACGTCGAAATGCTGGTTGCGGTTGAACTGACGCAAGCGGTCGCCGCCGATCAGCAGTGTGCGCAGGGTCGGGTGTTCGAGGTTCTGGCTGAAAGCGTATTCGGCCACCGGCGTCGGCAGGAAGCTCACGTCCAGCGGCTGCGCGCACCACCACGCGAGCAAGGCGTCGATGTCTTCGCCGCCCTCGTGGGTCGGCGCCAGATGCAGGGTCGCGCCCGCGCACAATGCCGGCCAGACTTCCCAGGCCATCGCGTCGAAGCCGAACCCGGCGAGGCTTGAGGTGTGGCGACCGGCGCACAGGTCGAACGCGGTGCAGTGCCAGTCGACCAGATTGCTCAAGGTGTGATGCTCGACCATCACGCCCTTGGGCAGACCGGTGGAGCCGGAGGTGTAGATCACGTAGGCCAGGTGCGCGGTGCTCAGCCCCGCTACCTGCGGGTTATGCGCGACGGTCAGCGGCCAAGTGCAGTGATCGAGGTCGAGCACCGGCACGTTCAGCGCCGGCAGTCGCTCGCGCAGATGGCTTTGGGTCAGCACCGCCACTGGGGCGCTGTCGTCGAGCAGGTAGTTCAAACGCTCCGCCGGGTGCGCCGGATCAATCGGCACGTAACCGGCGCCAGCCTTGAGGATCGCCACCAGTCCAACCAGGGTGTCCAGCCCACGGCGGGCGACAATCGCCACGCGGTCATCCGGTTTCACGCCCAAGCCGATCAGGTGCTGCGCCAAGGCGTTGGCCTGACGGTTGAGTTCGGCGTAGGTCAGTTGCGCGTCGGCGAACACTGCCGCCAGCGCGTCCGGCCGTTCGGCCGCCTGCGCCTCGAAACGTCGCTGGATGGTCTGTGTAGCCGGGAAATCCACTTGAGTGGCATTGAACTCGAGCAGTACCTGCGCAAGCTCCGCCGCCGGCAGGATCGGCAGTTGATTGACCGGTGTCTGCGGCGCCTGCTCCAAAGCGAGCAGCAGGTTTTCCAGCGCGCAGTGCAGGTAATCGCAGATGCGCTGCGGATCGGTCTGGGTGCTGGCCAGCAGGGTCAGGCTGAACCCGTCACCGAGGTCATCGACACTCATCGTCAGCGGATAGTTGGTGCGTTCCTCGGAATGCAGGGTGGTGATGCCCTGCCACGCTGCGAGGGTTTCGGCACTGGCGGTGGCCACGTTGTGGCTGTGGCGATAATTGAGCAGCGTGCTGAACAGCGGCGTCGGCGCCACCACGTTGCTGCAGCGCTGAGCCAGGGCCAGCGGTGCGTGTTCGTGACGCATCAGCGTGGTCAGCCGTGCGTGGGTGGCGTTGACCGCCGCGCGCACATCCTGCCCGTCGATATTCACCCGCAACGGCAGGGTGTTGATGAAAATCCCCAGCGCCCGGTCAATCGCTTCGGCGCCTTGCATGCGGCCCATCAGCACGGTGCCAAAGACCACCTGCTGCTTGCCGGTCAGCGCGGCCAGCACCTGCGCCCAGCCGAGGTGGAACAGACTGGCGACACTGACGCCGAGCGTCCGCGCCTGCGCCCGCAGTCGCTGGCCCAATAGCGCCGGCACCGGCACGCTGAGTTCGACGATCTGGCTGCCGTCACCCTGCACATCCTGCAAGCCGTAAGGCAGCGTCGGTTCGTCGATGTCGCTGAGCATGTCGCGGAAAAACGCCTCGTGCTCGGCTTCGCTGACGCCCAGCCGCGCCTGCGCTACGTAATTGCGAAACGGCACCGGGCGCCCCAGCAGCGCACTTTGCCCGGTGAGGCAGGCGCGCATTTCGTGGCGCACCACGTCGAGGGCCGAGTGGTCGAGGGCCATGTGATGGAACAACAGCGTGGCGATCACCCGTTGCCCGGCTTCATCCCAGGCGTGGGCCAGACGCATCAGCGGCGCCTGGGCAACGTCGAGGCGGAAGTGCCGGGCGTCGAAGCGCTCGTGCAGATACGCCAGAACGTCGCTGGTGGCATCTGGCAGCGTCACTTCTTCCACCGGCAGTTCGGCCCGGCGCCAGACCACCTGCACCGGCGCGTCCAGCCCTGCCCAATGCACAGCGGTGCGCAGAATGTCATGGCGATCGATCACGCTTTGCAGGGCCTGGGCGAACGCCTGAAAACGCTCACGGCTGGCGAAGGCGAAATGCGACTGCATCACATACGGATCACCGTCACCGCCACTGACGTGGTGATAGAGGATGCCTTCCTGCAACGGCGCCAGCGGGTAAATGTCCTGCACGTTGGCGGCGCCGCCGGGGACTTGTGCGACGAGCTGGTCGATAGTCGCCTGGTCGAGTTGGACCAGCGTCAGCATCGCCGGGGTGATGCGCGTGGTACCCGCAACGATGCCGTTGGCCGGCACTTCGACCTGGCCGTGCTTGCTGGCCGAGTATTGCCCGGCCTTGATCAGCTCGATCAGCGCCGGTTTGTGCTCGCGCAACAGCGCCAGCAACGCCGGATCGTTCAACGCCTGTTTGTTGCCATTCACCCGCAATTGGTCGTCCGCGACCGCCAGCTGGATATCTTTAGCCTTCAATGTGGCCAACAGTTCGATCACGTTCACAGGACGATCTCCATTCGTTCGGTAATTGCGGCGTAGCCGGCCAGGGTCGGATGTTCGAACAGCGACCTGACATCGGCTTCCATGCCTTCCTGACGCAGCCGGCCGATCAGACTGACCGCCAGCAGCGAGTGACCACCCAGTTCAAAGAAATGATCGTGGCGCCCTACCCGCTCGACGTTGAGCAATTCAGCCCAGAGCCGTGCGAGGATGATTTCGACGTCGCCCACCGGGGCTTCGTATTCGCGCACCGGCAATGCAGCCTGATCCGGCGCCGGCAGCGCCTTGCGGTCGAGTTTGCCGTTGGGGCTCAGCGGCAATGCATCGAGATGCACGAACAGCGCGGGCACCATGTAGTCCGGCAGATGCTCCAGCAAGTGGCTGCGCAGCACGTCGATTTCCAGGCGTGCCCCGGTGTAGTACGCCAGCAGACGCTTGTCGCCGGATGCATCTTCGCGGGCCAGCACGGCGGCTTCCTGGATGCCGTCGATCTGGGTCAAACGCGCCTGAATCTCGCCGAGTTCGATGCGCAGGCCACGGATCTTCACCTGATCGTCGTTGCGGCCGAGGTATTCGATATTGCCGTCCGGCAAATAGCGGGCGACGTCGCCGGTGCGGTACATCCGCCCATGGCTCTGGAAAGGGTCATTGAGGAAGCGTTCGGCGTTCAGCTCCGGGCGATTCAGATAACCGCGCGCCACCTGCACGCCGCCGATGTACAGCTCGCCGACCACGCCGTGCGGCACCGGTTGCTGTTGCGCATCGAGGATGTACATGCGGGTGTTGGCGATCGGTTTGCCGATTGGCGTGTTGTCCGGGGTGCTTTCCAGAGGGCCGGCGCAGTTCCACGCCGTCACGTCCACTGCGGCTTCGGTCGGGCCGTAAAGGTTGTGCAATTGGCTGTCCGGCAGTTGCTGCTTGAAGCGTCGCACCACGCTGCCCGGCAGCGCTTCGCCGCTGCACATGACTTGCCGCAGACTGCTGCAACGTGCGCTGTCACCGTGGGCGAGGAATACGTCGAGCATCGACGGTACGAAGTGCAGCGTGGTGATGTGTTCGCGTTCGATCACTTCACTGAGGTACTGCGGATCTTTGTGCCCTTCAGGTCGGGCCATGACCAGACGTGCGCCGGTCATCAGCGGCCAGAAGAACTCCCAGACCGAGACGTCGAAGCTGAATGGGGTTTTCTGCAACACCGTGTCGCTGGAGGTCAGTTGATAGGCATCCTGCATCCACAGCAAGCGGTTGACCACCCCGCAATGTTCGTTGATCACGCCTTTCGGTTGGCCGGTGGAGCCTGAGGTGTAGATCACGTAAGCGCTGTGCTGCGGGGTCAATTCTGCAAGAGAAAGGTTTTCCTCTGGCAGCGATTGCCAGTGCGGCTGATCCAGATCGACCACCGGCACTGAGACTTCGCCGAGTAACGAACGCGTGGTTCCCTGCACCAGCACCGCCAGCGGCGCGCTGTCCTCAAGCATGTACGCCAGACGCTCCAGCGGATACGCCGGGTCCAGCGGCACATAACCGCCGCCGGCCTTGAGGATCGCCAGCAGCCCGACCACCATGTCCAGACCGCGCTCGACGCAGATCGCCACCCGCGTATCCGGCCCTGCGCCCAACTCACGCAGATGCCGCGCCAGTTGATTGGCCCGAGCGTTGAGTTCGGTGTAGCTCAGTGGCTGCTCACCCGCGACCACCGCTGGCGCCTGCGGCGTGCGCGCCACTTGCGCCTCGAACAAGCCGTGGATGGTCTGCCCAAGGTCGTAATCGACGTCCGTGGCATTGAGGCCGAACAGCAACTGTTGGCGCTCGGCATCCGCCAGCACCGACAGGCGATTCAAGGCCTGCTGCGGTGTCTGCTCCAGCGCCTCGACCAGCCCCGCCAACGCCTGCTGCATGTAGCCACAAACCCGCGCCGCGCCAATCTGCGACGGGGTCATGGCAGTGAGGTCAAAACCCTGGCCGAGGTCATCGACGTTGAAGCTCAGCGGATAGTTGGTGCGCTCCTCGCTGGACAGGTTTTCGATGCCTTGCCAGGCCAGACGATTGGCCTGCAACTGTTCCTCGCTGACACTGTGCCGGTAGTTGAGCATGGCGCTGAACAGCGGCGACGGCGCGGCGACCCCGCTGCAACGCTGGGCCAATGCCAAGGACGCATGTTCATGGCCGAGCAATGCGGTCAGTTGCGCATGGGTGGCGCGCACCCCGGCACGCACCGAAACATCGCCCAGATCCACCCGCAGCGGCAGCGTGTTGATGAACATCCCGAGGCCGCGATCAGCGCCGGTACCGCCCTGCATCCGCCCCAGCAGCACGGTGCCGAACACCACGCGCTCATGCCCGGAGGTCGCCGCCAATACCTGGGCAAACGCCAGATGAAACAGGCTCGCGACACTCACGCCCAGCTGCCGCGCCTGGTTGCGCAAGCGCCGCGCCAAGGCGTCGGGCAGGCGCTGCCGGACTTCTTCGATGTCATGGCCGTCACCGTGCACATCGAGCAGACCGAACGGCAGCGTCGGTTCGTCAATTTCGCCGAGCATCGCGCGGAAGAACGCTTCATGTTCCTGCTCGCTGACCCCCAGCCGGGTCTGCGCCACGTAATTGCGATACGGCACGGCGGGGATCAAGGCTTCGCCGTGACCGAAGAGCAGCGCTTGCAATTCCTGCTGCACCACTTCCAGCGCCGTGTGATCCATGGCGATGTGATGGAACAGCAGCATCGCGACCACCCGGTGGTTGGCCGGATCCTGCGCATACACCAGGCGAATCAACGGCGCCTGACTGAGGTCGATGCGGTAATGCCTTGCGTCGAAACGCTCGTACAACTGCGCCAGAACATCACCGGCCGCCGGGTCGAGGACCACTTCCTGCACCGGCAACTCAGCTTCACGCCAGACCACTTGAACGGGTGTTGCCAACCCTTCCCAGACCACTCCAGTGCGCAGAATGTCATGGCGAGTCATGACCTGACGCAGCGCGGCGGCAAAGGCCTGCAAGCGTTCAAGGCTGTCGAATGACAGGCGCGATTGCAGCAGGTATGGATCGCCCTGCGCGGCGCTCAAGTGGTGATAAAGAATGCCTTCCTGCAACGGCGCCAGCGGATAAATGTCCTGCACGTTGGCGGCACCGCCGGGCACCGTGGCGACGATGCGCTCGATGCTGGCCTGATCCAGTTGTGCCAGCGGCAGCAGCTCCGGGGTAATGCGCGTGCAACCGGCCGGAATGAGGTTGGCCGGCACCGCGACTTCGCGACCACTACCAACGGCGGCGGCCAGTGCGGCGAGGGTCGGCTGGCTGAACAGCACGCGCACGTCGGTGCTCAGGCCGAGCTGACGCATGCGCTCGATCAGGTTCACCGCCAGCAGCGAATGCCCGCCCAGTTCAAAGAAGTTGTCGTGCCGCCCGACCTGTTCGACCTGCAGCACCTCGGCCCAGACCTGCGCCAGCGCGGTTTCCACCGGTCCTTGCGGTGCTGCGTATTCGCGGCTGAGCCAGGCGTCCTGAGCCGGTTCGGGCAAGGCCTTGCGGTCGAGTTTGCCGTTGGCGGTCAGCGGCAGCGCCGCAAGCCGCACGTAGGCTGCCGGCACCAGTGCCTGCGGCAGATGCGCTTGCAGATGGCTGCGCAGGTCCTCGATATCGACCGTTGTGCGGGCGGTGAACCAGGCGATCAAGCGTGCCTCGCGCACCAGCACCACCGCGTCCTGCACCGCCGGATGGCTGGACAGCGCGGCTTCGATTTCCCCCAGTTCCACGCGCACGCCGCGCAGCTTGACCTGATCGTCGTTACGCCCCAGGTACTCGATATTGCCGTCGGCCAGCCAGCGCGCAAGGTCGCCGGTGCGGTACATGCGCGCCTGCGGCTCGTCACTGAACGGGTCTTCGAGGAAGCGTTCGGCGGTCAGCTCGGGACGGTTCAGATAACCACGGGCGACACCCGCGCCACCGACGTACAGTTCACCGGCAACACCCACCGGCACCGGACGCTGCTGTTCATCGAGCAGGTAGATCCGGGCGTTGCTGATGGGCCGGCCGATGTGCAGCAACTGGCCGGCATTGATCTGCCCGGAGGTCGCGACCACCGTGGCCTCGGTCGGGCCGTAGTTGTTGATCACGGCAAACGTCTGCTCACGCGAGAACTGGCGCAACTTGTCGCCGCCGATCAACAGCGTGCGCAAGGTCGGATGACCCAGCTCACGACTGAAGGCGTATTCGGCAATCGGCGTCGGCAGAAAACTCACCTGCAACGGCTGTGCGCGCCACCACTCGAGCAGTTCATCAAGGTGTTCGTTGCTGATCGACGGCGGCGGCAGGTGCAGGGTCGCGCCGACACACAGCGCCGGCCAGACCTCCCAGGCCATCGCGTCGAAACCGCAACCGGCGACGCTGGCGGTGTGGCTGCCGGCACGCAGGTCGAACGCCTCGCAATGCCAGTGCACGAGGTTTTCCAGGGTCGCGTGTTCGACCATCACGCCTTTCGGCTGGCCGGTCGAACCCGAGGTGTAGATCACGTAGGCCAGATGCGCCGGAGTCAGCGTCGGCAGTTGCGGATTGCAATCGGACAGGTGCTGCCAGGTGACATTGTCCAGATCAATCACCGGCACCCGGCCCAGCAGCTCGCGGGTCGAGCCCTGCGCCAGCACCGCCACCGGATCGCTGTCCTGCAACAGGTAGGCGATGCGCTCCGCCGGGTACGCCGGATCGACCGGCACGTAACCGGCACCGGCCTTGAGAATCGCCAGCAGCGCCACCAGCATCTGCGGGCTGCGTTGCAGGCACACGGCAATCCGGTCGTCCGGCTGCACGCCGAGGCCGAGCAAGTGCTGCGCCAGACGATTGGCCTGCTGATTGAGTTGCGCATAGGTCAGTTGCTGCGTGCCCTGCACCACCGCCAATGCCTGCGGCTGCTGCTCGGCCCGGGCTTGCACCAGTGCATGAATGGTTGCCCCACGGGGATACGCCGCCGTCGGGTTGAAACCGACCAGCAAGCGCTCGTATTCCTCCACCGCAAGAATCGGCAAACGGTTGAGCGCACGCTGTGGCGCCTGTTCCAGCGCGTGCACCAGATGTTCCAGCGCGGTGTGCATGTAGCCGCAGATTCGTTGCGCGCCGATCTGCGCCAGCGCCAGCACCGACAGGGCAAAGCCTGCGCCGAGATCGTCGACGCTGAGGGTCAGCGGATAGTTGCTGCGCTCTTCGCCACCGAGCAATTGCACGCCTTCCCAGATGCCCTGACCGTCACGCGGTTGCGCCTCGGCCGCGCTATGCCGGTAGTTGAGCAAGGCGCTGAACAGCGGCGCCCCAGACACCGCGCTGCAACGCTGGGCCAGCGCCAATGGCGCGTGTTCATGGGCGAGCAATGCCGTCAGTCGGGCGTGGGTGGTCTTGACCGCTGCGCGCACGCCTTCGCTGACATCCACCCGCAGCGGCAAGGTGTTGATGAACACGCCAAGGGTGCGATCCGCGCCCTCGCCGCCCTGCATCCGTCCCAACAGCACCGTGCCGAAGACCACGTCGCGGCGGTTGGCAAGCACCCCTATCACCTGCGCCCAGGCCAGGTGCATCAGACTCGCCGGGCTGACACCCAACTGCCGCGCCTGTTCACGCAGGCGCAGGGTCAACCCGGCATCCACGGCTTGCTGCGCCTCCTCGATGGCACCGCCATCGCCTTGCACGTCGTGCAGGCCGAACGGCAGGGTCGGTTCATCGATATCGCCGAGCATGTCGCGGAAGAACGCTTCGTGCTCCTGCTCGCTGGCACCCAGACGCGCCTGCGCCACGTAGTTGCGGTACGGCATCGGCGTGCCGAGGCTGTCGGCCTGATTGAACATGAACGCGCGCATTTCCTGGCCCACCACCTCCATCGCGGTGTGGTCGAGGATCAGGTGCTGGAACAAGATGATCGCCACCACCCGTTGTTGCGCCGGGTCTTCGGCGTAGACGATGCGCATCAGCGGCGCCTGGCTCAGGTCGAGGCGGTTGTGCCGGGCGTCGAAGCGCGCGTGCAACTGCTCGAGGACGTCGCCCTGCGCCGGATCCAGCGGCACCGCTTGCACCACCAGCGGCGCCTGACGCCAGACCACTTGCTGCGGACTCGCCAGCCCTTGCCAGACCACACTGGTGCGCAGAATGTCGTGGCGCGCGATGACCTGCTGCAAGGCTTGGCTGAAGGTACGCAGACGCTCGACGCTGTCGAAGATCAGCCGCGATTGCAGCAGGTACGGATCGCCCTGTTCGGCGCTCAAGTGGTGGTAAAGAATGCCTTCCTGCAACGGTGCCAGCGGATAGATGTCCTGCACGTTGGCGGCCCCGCCCGGCACCGAGGCAACGACGCGCTCGATGCTCGCTTGATCGAGTTCAGTCAGGCTGAGCAGGTCCGGGGTGATGTGCGTGCAGCCCAGCGGAATGCGGTTGGCCGGCACCTCGATTTCGCGACCACTGCCCACTGCGGCGGCGAGTGCGGCCAGGGTCGGCTGACTGAACAACACGCGAACGTCAGCCGCGAGGTTGATCTGGCGCATGCGTTCGATCATGCTCACCGCCAACAGCGAATGCCCGCCCAGTTCGAAGAAATTATCCTGACGCCCGACGCGCTCGACTTTCAGCACGTCGATCCAGATCTGCGCCAGCGCGGTTTCCACCGCACCCTGTGGCGCCTCATATTCGCGGCTGAGCCACGCGCCCTGCTCCGGTTCCGGCAAGGCCTTGCGGTCAATCTTGCCGTTGGCGGTCAATGGCAATGCGTCCAGACGCACGTAAGCCGCCGGCAGCAGCGCATCCGGCAAGCGCGCCTGTAAATGCGTGTGCAACTGTTGGATATCGACCGCTGTGCACTCGGTGAACCACGCAATCAGCCGCCCGTCGAGAACCAGAACCACCGCCTCGCGCAGCGCAGCGTGGCTACCGAGCGCGGCTTCGATTTCACCGAGTTCGATACGCACGCCACGCAACTTGACCTGATCGTCGTTGCGCCCCAAGTACTCGATATTGCCATCAGCCAGCCAACGCGCCTGATCGCCAGTGCGGTACATGCGCGCCTGTGGCTCGTCGCTGAACGGATCGAAGAGGAACTGCGCAGCGGTCAGTTCGGGACGATTCAGATAGCCGCGTGCCACACCCGCCCCGCCGACATACAACTCACCAGCCACACCCACCGGCACCGGGCGCTGCTCAGCGTCCAGCACATACACTTTGGCATTGGCGATCGGGCGGCCGATATGCAGCGGCTGATCCAGTTCGACCGGCCCCGAGGTGGCGACCACCGTCGCTTCGGTCGGGCCATAGTTGTTGATCACTGCGAAGGTTTGCTGCCGACTGAACTGACGCAGTCGGTCGCCGCCGATCAGCAGCGTGCGCAAGGTCGGGTGCTGCAATTGCCGGCTGAACGCGTATTCGGCCACCGGCGTCGGCAAGAAGCTGACCTGCAACGGCTGCGCGCACCACCAGTCGAGCAATTCGTCCAGATGCTCGTTGCGGATCGACGCCGGCGGCAGGTGCAAAGTGGCGCCGACACACAGTGCCGGCCAGACCTCCCAGGCCATCGCGTCGAAACCGAAACCGGCGACGCTCGCGGTGTGGCTACCCGCGTGCAAGTCGAAGGCTTCAGCGTGCCAATGCACGAGGTTTTCCAGAGTCGCATGCTCGACCATCACCCCTTTCGGCTGGCCGGTGGAACCGGAGGTGTAGATCACGTAAGCCAGATGCTTCGGCGTCAATGCTGGCAGCTGCGGATTGGCATCCGACAGGTGCTGCCAGAGGTCGTTGTCCAGGTCGATGACCGGCACGCCGCCGAGCAGATCGCGGGTCGCTGCCTGCGCCACAACCGCTATCGGGGCGCAGTCCTGCAACAGGTAGGCGATGCGTTCCGGCGGATACGCCGGATCGACCGGCACATAACCGGCGCCGGCCTTGAGGATCGCCAGCAGCGCCACCAGCATGTCCGGGCTGCGCCGGACACACAGGGCGACTCGATCATCGGGCTGCACGCCCAGTCCGATCAGGTGATGCGCCAGGCGATTGGCCCGCTGATTGAGTTCGCCATAGCTCACCTGCTGCGCACCTTGCAGCGCCGCCAAGGCCTCGGGGTGCGCGGCCGCCTGGGCCTCGAACAAACGCTGCACGGTTTGCGCCTGCGGGTAGTCGCGACCGGTGATGTTAAAGCCGACCAGTACCCGCTGGCGTTCGCTCGGCGACAGCACCGAAATCTGCCGCAGCGGCGTGGCCGGATTGTGCTCGAGTGCGGTCAGCAGGTTGTGCAGCGCGGTTTGCAGGTAATCGCAGACCCGCGCGCCATCCACTTGCGGAACCGCCTGCACGCTCAGGCGGAAACCTGTGCCGAGGTCGTCGACGCTGACCACCAGCGGATAGTTGCTGCGCTCGCGCGAGCTGAGAATCTCGATCCCGTCCCAGGCCACGCCTGCCGGTTCTGCCGCGCTGTGGCGATAGTTGAGCAAGCTGCTGAACAGCGGCAGCGACGCCGCCACACCGCTGCAACGCTGGGCCAGCGACAGCGAGGCCTGCTCATGCGCCAGCAGTTGCGCCAGACGCTCATGAGTAGCGCGCACGCCTTGCTCCACCGTGGTCGCGCCGACACTGACCCGCAACGGCAAGGTATTGATGAACATGCCGAGTGCGCGATCGGCGCCTTCGCCGCCCTGCATGCGCCCGAGCAGCACGGTGCCGAACACCACCTCTTCGCGCCCCGAAACCTGCGCCAGCACCTGACCCCAGGCCTGATGCACCAGACTGGCCGCGCTGATGCCGAGCCGCCGCGCCTGCTCGCGCAAGCGTTCGGCCACGCCGGCGTCCAGCGCCTGCTCACTGTCAATGATGGTGCTGCCATCGCCATGCACATCCTGCACACCGAAGGCCACGGTCGGCTCGTCGATGTCGCCGAGCATGTCGCGGAAGAACGCTTCGTGCGCCTGAGTATCGGCCTGCTGTTGCGCCTGTGCCACGTAGTTGCGGTACTGCACCGGTGGCGGCAGATCGGCGCCGCTCGGGTACAGGCTGTCGTTCATTTCCGCGAGCAACACTTCCAGTGCGGTGTGGTCGAGCACGATGTGGTGCAGCAACAGGATGCCGACCCAGCGCTGCTGCTCACGGTCTTCGGTGTAGGCCAGACGCATCAGTGGCGCCCGGCGCAGGTCGAGGCGATAGTGGCGTGGATCGAAACGTGCCTGCATATGCGCCAGCACATCGCCCTCGAGCAAGTCGGCATCGACCCGTTCCAGCGCCAGCGGCGCCTCGCGCCAGACCACTTGCACCGGCTCTTCAAGCCCTTCCCAGACCACGCTGGTGCGCAGAATGTCGTGGCGCTCGATCACCGCGTTCAACGCGCGGACGAAGGCCTTGATCTGCGCCAGACCGGCGAAAGCGAATTGCGCCTGCAACACGTAGGGGTCACCGGCGCTGGACGCCAGATGGTGATAGAGAATCCCCGCCTGCAACGGTGCCAGCCCATAAATGTCCTGCACATTGGCCACGCCACCGGGCACGCTGGCGACCACGCGGTCGATGGCCGCCTGATCCAGAGTGGCCAGTGGCAGCATGTCCGGGGTGATCCGCGGGCAATCGGCGGCAATCAGATTGTCCGGCACTCGCAGGGCATGACTGTGACTCAAGGTCGCCGCCAGTGATGCCACGCTCGGCTGACCGAACAGCACGCGCACGTCGCACTGCAAGTCGTGCTGACGCATGCGCTCGATCAGTTTCACCGCCAACAGCGAATGACCGCCAAGTTCGAAGAAATTGTCATGCCGACCGACCTGCTCGACACCGAGCAGGGTCTGCCAGATCCCGGCGATCAGGGTTTCCACCGGTCCCAGCGGGGCTTCGAAACCGCGCCGGGCGAACGCCTCGCTGTCCGGTTGCGGCAAGGCTTTGCGATCGAGCTTGCCGTTGCTGGTCAGCGGCAACGCATCGAGGCGCACAAACGCGCTCGGCACCATGTAGTCGGCCAGCGACAGCAGCAACTCGTCGCGCAATTGCGCGGCGCTCGGCTCAGTGCCTGCGGCGGCCAGCCAGTAGGCGACCAGACGCTGATCGCCGGGGCTGTCTTCGCGGGCGATCACCACCGCTTCGCGTACCCCGGCGCAGGCTGCGAGGCGAGCTTCGATTTCACCGAGTTCGATGCGGAAACCACGGATCTTCACTTGATCGTCGTTGCGCCCCAGGTATTCGAGGCTGCCATCCACCGCCCAGCGCGCCAGGTCACCGGTCTTGTACAGACGCGCCTCGGCACGGCCGCTGAACGGGTCGGCGATAAAGCGTTCAATAGTCAGCGCTTCACGATTGAGGTAACCCCGGGCAACCCCGGCGCCACCGACGTACAACTCGCCGATCACGCCGACCGGCACCGGTTCGCGCTGCGCATCGAGCACGTACAGCTGCAGGTCGGGAATGCCCACACCAATCGGGCTGCGCCCGACCAGTAACGCGTCCGCCGCTTCCAGTGGGCGATAGGTGACGTGCACCGTGGTTTCGGTGATGCCGTACATGTTTACCAGTCGCGTACCGGCATTGCCGACCCGCGCATACCACGGTTTGAGCAGGCCCGGTTCCAGGGCTTCGCCGCCGAAGATCACTTCGCGCAACGAGTGCTGCAACGGGCTGCGGCCCTGCGCGGCGATCAACTGGCGGAAGGCGCTCGGGGTCTGATTGAGCACGGTGACGCCAGTGCGGCAGAGCAATGCGTAGCAGTCGTCCGGCGAGCGGCTGACGGCCTGCGGCACCAGCAACAACTGACCGCCAAACGCCAGCGCACCCCAGATTTCCCAGACCGAGAAGTCGAAGGCGAAAGAATGGAACAGCGCCGACACATCTTGCGGGTTGAAGTTGAACCAGTCGTGGGTCGCCGAAAACAGCCGCACCACGTTGCGGTGTTCGACCATCACGCCTTTGGGCAGCCCGGTGGAGCCTGAGGTGTAGATGACGTAGGCGAGATGACTTGGAGTCAGCTCGGGAATCTGCGGATTGCTGCTGAGTTCAGCCTGCAACTGCACGCTGTCCAGATCAATAATCGACACGTTGAGCGCGCCAACCCTGGCCAGCGTATCGGCCTGGGTCAGCACCGCCACCGGGGCGCTGTCCTGCAAGGTGTAGGTGATGCGCTCCAGTGGATAGGCCGGGTCAATCGGCACGTAACCGGCGCCCGCTTTGAGGATGCCGAGCAGGCCGATGAGCATTTGCGGGCCGCGTTCGACGCAGATCGCCACGCGCTGATCCGGGCGAATCCCTTGTGCCAGCAGGTGATGCGCAAGTTGATTGGCGCGGCGGTTCAGCTCGCCGTAGCTCAACGCCTGCTCCTCGAACAGCAGCGCTGTGGCTTCAGGACGCGCCGCCGCATGCGCTTCGAATTGCTGATGAATCAGCGGCGTTTCCGGGAACTGCGGCAACGGCGAGTTGACCCCGTGCAGCAGGTATTCGCGTTCGGCGGCCGGCAGAATATTCAGGCGTTGCAGCGGCGCGTCCGGGGTTGATTGCAAGGCCTGCAGCAGACTGTGCAACGCGGTGTGCAGATAAGCGGCGATGCGTTCGGCACCCAGCGCTGCATCGGCCAGCGCGGTGATGCGCAAGTCTTCACCGAGGTCGTCGATGTTGATCGTCAGCGGGTAGTTGGTGCGCTCGCGGGCGCCCAGTACCTGGACGCCGGGGGCCAGTTCGCTGACCTCGGCGATCTCTTCATTGCTGCTGTGGCGATAGTTGAGGATCGCGCTGAACAACGGCGTCGGCACCGCCACCGCGCTGCAACGCTGGGCCAGTGCCAGCGAGGTCTGCTCATGGCCGAGCAACGCGGTCAGGCGTCGATGGGTGGCCAGCACCCCGGCACGCACGCCGTCCTGCCCGACATCCACCCGCAGCGGCAAGGTGTTGATGAACATTCCCAGGGCCTGTTCGCCGCCCTCACCCGCCGCCATCCGTCCCAGCAGCACGGTGCCGAACACCACCGCCGTGCGCCCCGACAACTGCCCGAGCACCCGCGCCAGCGCCAGGTGCATCAGACTGGCGACGCTGACGCCGAGCTGACGCGCCTGCCCGCGCAGTTGCCGGCTGAAATCGGTGTCGAGCATCAGCAAGGCTTCTTCGATGCCTTGGCCGTCGCCCTGCACATCCTGCAGACCACAGGGCAAAGTCGGCTCGTCGATGTCGGCGAGCATTTCGCGGAAAAACTCTTCGTGAACCTGCTCGTCCAGGCGCAGACGGGCCTTGGCCAGGTGATCGCGGTACGGCACCGGCGGCCCGACCTGCGCGGTCTGGCCGAGCAGGTGCGCGCGGGTTTCGCGGCGCACCACGTCGAGGGCGACGTGGTCCATGATCAGGTGATGGAACAGCAACAGCGCGACCACACGCCCGTTGTCCGGATCCATGGCGTAGACCAGACGCAGCAGCGGCGCCTGCTGGATGTCGAGGCGGAAGAACCGTGGGTCGTGGCGCTCCAGCAGTTGCGTCAGGACGTCCGCGCCCGGCGCGAGGGCGATCTCTTCGCAATACAGACGAGCCTGCCGCTGCACCACTTGCAGCGGTTCATCCAGGCGTTCCCAGACGAACGAGGTGCGCAGAATGTCGTGGCGTTCGATCATCCATTGCAAAGCCTCGGCGAAAGCCTCCAACCGTTCGCGGCTGGCGAAGGCGAAGCGCGCCTGCGACACGTAGGGGTCGCCGGCGGGCGCCGACAGGTGCAGATAGAGCATGCCTTCCTGCAGCGGTGCCAGCGGGTAGATGTCCTGCAGGTTGGCGGCGCCGCCGGGCACCTTGGCGACCAGCCGGTCAATGGTCGGCTGATCCAGCTTCACCAGCGGCAGCATGTCCGGGGTGATGCGGAACGCCGGGCTCAGCCAGTCGCCACCGTGGCGGGCGACCAGTTCCAGCAATTGCGCCTTGTGTTCGCCGAGGCTGTCCCACAACGCATCGTCCAGCGCGTCGTCACTGCCCAGAATGACCAGGTCTTCATCTTCCTGTTGAAGGCGGATCGCATGGGTGGAAAGAACAGCCATCAGTTCGCTGAAATGCATGGGATAACCTGCTGTAAATACGAGAAAAAAGGAGCGCGCAGCGGCGAGTCCGTGCTTGCTGCGTGCAGCCTGGAAAAGCTAAAACATCGGGGCCTGCGGGGCTGACATGGGAAGCGGGGACAAGCCGGCCTCCCTGCGGGTGAGCAACGCAAATCCCCTGTGGGAGCGGGCTTGCTCGCGAATGCGGTGGGCCAGTCGATGTTGATGGTGACTGTTGCACCGCATTCGCGAGCAAGCCCGCTCCCACAGGGTTGGTTTGTACAATCAGTTTTGGGTCAGAGCCGGCGCTTGCGGTTGAGGCTCGGGATGGTGGTTTGCGGGATGACGACTTGCTGCGCCTGATTCGAGGTGCTGAGCGCCAGTGCCGCCAGCGTCGGCTGGCTGAACAGCGCCCGGGCGTCGGTGTGCAAACCGCTCTGACGCATACGCGCCACCAGGCTCACCGCCAGCAACGAATGCCCGCCCAGTTCGAAGAAGTTGTCGTGGCGACCGACCTGTTCGACGCCGAGGACTTCACCCCAGATCTGCGCCAGCGCGGTTTCAACGTCACCTTGTGGCGCCACGTAGGGGCGGTTGATCACCGCGTCCGCCCCCGGTTCGGGCAGGGCTTTGCGGTCGATCTTGTCGTTTGGCGTCAGCGGCAGCGCATCAAGTTGTACAAACGCACCCGGCACCATGTACTCCGGCAGACGCTCCAGCACATGCGCGCGCAAGGCCTCCAGACTGGATGCTTCTACGCCCGAGCGCACGGTGTACCAGGCCACCAGACGTTCATCACGGACCATCACCACCGCTTGGCGAATCGCCGGATGCTCGATCAGCCGCGCCTCGATTTCCCCCGGCTCCAGACGCAAGCCGCGCAGCTTGATCTGGAAGTCATTACGGCCGAGGAATTCCAGCTCGCCGTGGTGGTTGTAACGCGCCAGATCGCCCGTTCTGTATAGGCGATCACCCGGCACAAACGGGCTATCGATGAAGCGCTCGGCCTGCATTTCCGGCAAACCGTGATAACCACGCGCCACGCCGACACCGCCAATGTGCAACTCACCGCTGACGCCTTGTGGCACGGGTTGAGCGTACGCATCGAGCACGTACAAACGGGTATTGCTCAAGGCTGTGCCAATCGGCACCACGTTGTCCGGCACGCTCATGTCCAGCTCCAGCGTCCAGCCCGTGCTGTCCACCGTGGTTTCAGTCGGACCGTAGACGTTGTGCAACCGCACCCATGGCAGCCGCGCTCGTACCTGACGCGCAAGCGCCGCACTGAGTTCACCGCCACCGTTGAGCACATCGGTCAGGCTGGTGCACTGCTCGACACCGTCCTGCTCGATGAACTGCTGCAACAGCGCCGGGACGAACTTGACCACCGTCACCTGCTGCTCGCGAATGGTCTGCACCACATACGCCGAATCGCGGTTGCCATCCGGTCGCGCCAATACCAGGCGCATCCCGGAACACAGCGGCCAGAAGATCTCCCACACCGAACTGTCGAAGCTGAACGGTGCTTTTTGCAGCAGCGCACCGTGTTCGGTCGGCGGACTGAGCTGCGAGCCCCAATGCACCATGTTGCAGGCGCTGCGGTGTTCGATCATCACGCCTTTCGGCAACCCGGTAGAGCCGGAGGTGTAGATCATGTAGGCAAGGTTCGAAGCACTCAGGCCCGGCACCTGCGGATTGCCTGCCGGCTGCTGCTGCCAACTGTCGTGATCCAGATTGATCAGCGGCACACCCGGTTCGCCCAACAGTTGTCGCGTCGCGCCATGTACCAGCAGTGCGACGGGCGCGCTGTCCTGCAACATGTAGTTCAAGCGTTCCAGCGGATAGTCCGGATCCAGCGGAACATAAGCGCCGCCCGCCTTGAGGATGCCGAGCAGACCGACCAGCAGTTCCAGCCCACGCTCGACGCAGATCGCTACGCGCGAGTCCGGCTGCACGCCGAGTTCGCGCAGGTGATGGGCCAGACGATTGGCGCGCTCATTGAGTTGTTCATAGGTCAGGCTTTGCTCGCCGGTCTGTGCGGCGATTGCAAAAGGTTTACGCCGCACCTGCGCCTCGAAAAACGTGTGCAACGGCTGCTCCAGCGGACAATCGACTTCGGTGGCGTTGAAGCTGATCAGCAAGCGTCGCAACTCTTCGGGTTGCAGGATCGGCAAGCGGTTCAACGGCTGTTGCGGTGTCTGTTCCAGGGCCTGCAGCAAACCGTGCAGCGCGGCTTGCATGTAGCCGCAAATCCGTTGTGCGCCAATCTGCGCGACAGTCCGGCCGGTGAGGCGCAAGCCGTTGCCAAAATCGTCCACGCTCATGGTCAGCGGGTAATTGGTGCGCTCCTCGTTGGCCAGGGTTTCGATGCCTTGCCAGGCCTGACTGGATGGCTCCAGCAGTTCAGATTCGTCACTGTGCCGGTAGTTGAGCAGCGCGCTGAACAACGGTGACGGCGAGGCGACGCCGCTGCAGCGCTGCGCCAGTGCCAGCGACGCGTGCTCATGGCCGAGCAGCGCGGTCAGCCGCGCATGGGTGGCGTGTACGGCATCGAGCACCCCGGCATCAACGTCGATGCGCAGCGGCAAGCTGTTGATGAACACGCCCAAGGCCCGGTCGGCGCCCTCACCGCCCTGCATGCGCCCCATCAGCACGGTGCCGAACACCACACGCTGCTGGCCGGACGTCGCCGCCAGCACCCGCGCCCACGCCAGATGAATCAGGCTCGCCACGCTGACCCCGGTCTGTCGCGCCTGGGTGCGCAAGCGCTGGTAAACGTCCGCCGGCAGCGCCTGCTGCGCTTCGTCGATACCGCTGCCGTCGCCCTGCACTTCCTGCAACCCGAACGGCAGGGTCGGCTCGTCGATGTCCGCCAGTTGCGCGCGGAAAAACGCCTCGTGTTCCTGCTCGCTGACGCCCAGCCGCGTCTGCGCCACGTAATTGCGATACGGCACCGGCGGCGCCAGCGTCACGACCTGCCCCGACAGGCTGGCCTGCATCTCGCCGCGCATCACTTCCAGAGCAATGTGGTCCATGGCCAGGTGATGGAACAGCAAAATCCCCACCAGCCGATCCTGCGCCGGATCACGGGCATACACCAGGCGCATCAGCGGCGCCTGACTGACGTCGAGGCGATAACGGCGGGCGTTGAAGCGCTGGTGCAACTGCTCGATGATCGGGCCATCGGCCGGATCCAGTTCGACCTCCTGCAACGGCAGAATCGCCTCGCGCCACACCACCTGTACCGGGGTGGTCAGGCCTTCCCAAAGCACCGCGGTGCGCAGAATGTCGTGGCGCGCCATGACCTGACGCAGCGCTGTAGCGAAGGCCTCGACGCGCTCAAGACTGTCGAACGCCAGTTGTGATTGCAGCAGGTACGGATCGCCCTGCGCGGCGGTGATGTGGTGGTAGAGAATGCCTTCCTGCAACGGTGCCAGCGGGTAGATGTCCTGCACGTTGGCGGCGCCGCCCGGCACCGTGGCAACGATCCGCTCGAGAGTCGGCTGATCCAGTTGCAGCAGGGTCAGCATCTCCGGGGTGATGTGGGTGCAGTCGGCGGCGATGCGGTTGGCCGGCACTTCGATCTCGCGACCGCTGCCGACCGAAGCCGCCAGCGCCGCGAGGGTCGGCTGACTGAACAGCACGCGCACGTCACTGCTCAGACCGAGCTGACGCATGCGCTCGATCAGAATCACCGCCAGCAACGAATGCCCGCCCAGCTCGAAGAAATGGTCGTGACGCCCGACCCGCTCGACTTGCAGGACTTCGGCCCAGATCTGCGCCAGGGCGATTTCAACGTCACCTTGCGGCGCCTCGTATTCGCGGCGGATCAGATCGTCCGCCCCGGGCGCCGGCAACGCCTTGCGATCGACCTTGCCGTTGGCAGTCAGCGGCAGCGCCGGCAGACGCACATAGGCGCTCGGCAGCATGGCGCTGCTCAGGCGCGTTTTCAGGTAAGCGTGCAGCTCATTGATGTCCAGCGGCGCCTGCTCGGTGAACCACGCCAACAATTGTCCATCGCGCACCAGCACCACCGCTTCGCGCACCGCGGCATGGCTGGCGAGTGCGCTCTCGATCTCGCCCGGTTCGATCCGTACGCCACGGATTTTCACCTGATCGTCGTTGCGCCCCAGGTAGTCCAGCGTGCCGTCGGCGCGCCAGCGTGCAAGGTCGCCGGTGCGGTACAGGCGCGCGCCCGGTTCAGCGCTGAATGGATCGCGCAGGAAGCGTTCGGCTGTCAGGTCCGCGCGGTTCAGGTAACCGCGCGCCACGCCGGCACCGCCAACGTACAACTCGCCACTGACGCCAATCGGTACCGGCCGCTGCTGCTCATCGAGCAGATACACCGTGGCGTTGCTCACCGGTTTGCCGATGTGCAGCGCCTGCCCGGCGCTGATGCGCCCCGAGGTCGCCACCACCGTGGCTTCGGTTGGCCCGTAGTTGTTGATCACTTCGAACGATGGCTGACGCGGGAACTGGCGCAGGCGATCGCCACCGATCAACAGCGTGCGTAACGTCGGGTGATCGAGTTGGCGGCTGAACGCGTATTCGGCGATCGGCGTCGGCAGAAAACTCACGTCCAGCGGCTGCGCACGCCACCAGTCGAGCAGCCCGTCAATGTCTTCGTTGCCATCGCTGACGGGGGCCAGGTGCAAGGTCGCGCCGACGCACAGCGCCGGCCAGACTTCCCAGGCCATCGCGTCGAAACCGAATCCGGCGAGGCTCGAGGTATGGCTACCGGCATGCAAATCGAAGACGTCAGCGTGCCAGTCGACCAGATTGCACAGGGTGCGGTGCTCGACCATCACGCCTTTGGGCAGGCCGGTTGAACCGGAGGTGTAAATCACATAAGCGAGGTTGGCCGGGGTCAGCCCCGGCACCTGCGGCGCGCCTACATCGAAGGCGGACCAGCTCGGCTGATCCAGCTCGATCACCGGCACCGAGAGTGCCGGCAGATGCTCGCGCAGCGCACGCTGAGTCAGCACCGCCAACGGCGCGCTGTCTTCCAGCAGATAGCTCAGACGCTCGGCCGGATGCGCCGGATCAAGCGGCACATAGGCGGCGCCGGCCTTGAGAATCGCCAGCAGCCCGACCAGCGTGTCGAGGCCACGCCGGGCGACGATCGCCACCCGCTCATTCGGGCGCACACCGAGTTCGAGCAGGTGATGAGCGAGCGCATTGGCGCGTCGATTCAGTTCGGCATAGCTCAGGCCTTGCCCTTGATCAACCGCCGCCAGCGCCTGCGGCCTTAGTGTCGCCTGCGCTTCGATACGCTGCTGAATAGTCGTCGGCGCCGGATATTGCACCCGTGTCGCATTCCACTGTTGCAGCTGCACGATTTCTTCCGGCGTGCTCAGCTCGAAATCCGCCAGCGGCAGGTCCACCGCTTCCAGCCCCTGCTCCAGAATCAGCAACCAGCGTTCAGTCAGCGCCTTGACTTCATCGGCGCTGAAATACGCCTCGCTGTAGATCAGGTAGAGGCGCGCATCGTCATTGGCAGGATTGCTCAGCAGGTGCACCGCCAGCGGTGTGGCTTCCTCCAGATTCGAGGCTTTGATGATCCGTCCCGACGCCTCGCCGTAGCGATAGTCGTGAGTGCCCTGCTCGTAGGACACCGTGACCTCGAACAATTGCGAACGCTCCTCCCGCAACAGGCCGAGCGCGCGGTTCATCTCACTCACGGGGAAGCGTTGATGACGGAAGTCCTTGCGCAGTTCGTCACGGATCGCCCGGATCAGTTCAGCGAATGTCTGTTCGCGGCCAAACCCCATGCGCACCGCGCTGACCTGCGCGAACAGCCCGAGCGTGGATTTGAAGCGCGCGCCGGAGCGGTTGAGAATCGGCAGCCCCACCACCCACTCGTCACGCTGTTCGGTACGGCTGAAATACACATGCAGCGCCGCCAGCAACACATGGAACGCCGAGCCGCCCAATGTCCGGGCAACCTGCTTCATGCGTTCGTGCAGCAGCGCCGGCAAGGGCTGCGCATGCACCTGCGTCTGCGCGCCATGGCCGGCGAGGTTCTGTTGATGCCGCGGCAGCAACAGTTGCTCGGGTAATTGTCGGTATTTGTCCAGCCAGTAGGCGCGGTCCTGCGCACAACGCGGCGAGGCCTTGTAGCGCGTATTGTCCTCGATGAAGTCGATGTAGGATGGCGCCGATTTCGGTGCCGGTTGGCCGTGCGCCAGAGCGTTATAGATCTCGTCCAGCGACTTGAACATTTCGCCGAAGCTCCAGCCATCGACGATCAAGTGATGAGCCTGCACCGACAGCCAATGTCGCTGGTCATCCAGGCGGATCAACAGAAAGCGCAACAGGCAGCCGCCGTCCAGCACGAAGGGCTGATCCATGCGCGCCTGGACCAAAGCCCGCGCCGCCGACTCCGGGTCGGCGTGCGCCGACACATCGTGAATCGGCATCGGCACCGCACATGACTCGGCAAACTGCTGCAGAGGCAGGCCATCGGCGCTGGCGCCCGGCAGCAGAATCGTGCGCAGCGCGTCATGCCGGGCCACCAGTGCCTGGAGGGCGGCGTGCATCCGTGCCGGATCCAGCGGACCGCTGAGGTCCATGTAGCCGCCGATGTTGTACAGCGGCGAATCACCGCGACTCAACTGATCCAGCCAGATATCCAACTGCGCAGCGCTCATCGGATACGTCTGGAGCGATGCGGACGGCGTGGCCACCGCAGGGGCAGAAATAGGCGGCATAAGATCCTTCTCATGTGATTTTGCGCCTATTCAAGCATCGGCCCCGATGCCGACATGACACGTAAAACCCGGACAACCTCCCCCCGACGCGGGCCTGTCAGCGCTTGTTGAGCCTTATTGGGTGGGAACCAGCTAAAAGTTCGGAGAGGAAACACTGAAATTCTTGTAGGAAAAATGCCACAGACCAGCGCTGCCATCGCCCTGATCAGTCACCCCGGCAAAACGCAACTGCCCCGGTTTTAAAGGTCGTGCCGTGACCAAACAGTCACGCGACGGGCGACACCTGTACCGAACGGCGTCAGAAGCCCGGCGCCAACATTCGGAAATGATGGCACTTTGTGTCCCTGTTTTCCCCTACAGACGTAGGACAAATCCATAGGCTTAAATCCCGCCCCAGATCAGTTTCAAGGAGAGACGATTGCGTGGGCGGCTTTTGCATCAACAGCGGACGACTCGGTGATGACTCGGAACCAGGGATGACAAGGATATGAATCTGACCGGCAGCATTCGCAACATGGAAAACCCGCACTTCTACTGGCAACTGGGGGAACTGATTGCCAGCACCGGCGACGATCATTTCGCCAGCAACCTGTTCCAGTTGGTCGACACTCTGGTGCCGGTCAATCGCGTCGATCTCAGCGAGTGGACGCTGGACGAGCGCCAGGCCAGCGTGGTCGAAATCAAGGCATTGGGCAGCGCCGGTCTGCCGCAGACCTTCCCGCCACCGGACCCGCTGCAGAGTCCGGACGATCATCCGTTGTTGCAGAAGATGATCGAGATGAATGACTCCCTGCTGATTCAACTCAAAGCATCGCTCCAGCCGCAACATCCGCAGCACAGCGTGCACCAGTGCAATCTGGTGTCCCGCACCTCCAACCGCCGCTGTGTCATCTCGTTCTATCGACCGCATACGCAACGGGTGTTTTCCCTGCCGGAACTGTCGTTTCTCAAAAGCCTGTCCGACACCCTGCTGCCGCTGATCGAGCGGCACGCCCACCTCAGTCGGCAATTTGTTGCCAAACAGCCGCGCCTGCCGTTGGCCGATCTGGAGCAGGCACCGTTGCCGCAGGTGTTTGACGAACGCCTGGCACTGGGCGGCATCGTCCTGTCGGCCCGGGAAAAGGAAGTCTGTCTGGGTCTGCTGACTGGCGGCACCGTGCCGCAACTGGCCGAGAAACTGCGGGTCAAGGGCAGTTCGGTCGAGACTTACCTCAAGCGTGCGACCGCCAAATTGGGGGTCAGCGGACGGCATGGTCTGGCGCGCTGGATGGCCGGGGCGTAACCGCGCGGTCGTGGTCCAACGGTGTTCGATGGTGGTGTGGGGACGCAGTCCCCGGCACGTGTTTTTTCTGCATGAGAGCGTTCGATGCTGCGCATTTCCCTGCTGTCCCTTGCCGTCCTGCTGGCCGGTTGTTCGTTGATTCCCGAGTACCAGCGCCCTGCCTCACCGAGCGCTGCGCAATACCCGCAAGGCGCCGTTTACCCGACGCAGACACCCGCGTCGGCGCGCGCTGAAGACTGGCGCACGCTGTTCAACGACCCGGCGCTGCAACAGTTGATCGAAAGCGCGCTGGTCAATAATCGCGACCTGCGGGTGGCGGCGCTGAACGTCGAGGCGTTCCAGGCGCAGTACCGGATCCAGCGTGCCGATCTGCTGCCGGCGGTGTCGGCCAATGCCAGCGAGTCGCGCCAGCGCCTGCCGCCCAGCGTGACCGGCAGCAAAGCCATGATCAATTCGACCTATGCGGTGAATCTGGGTGTCAGTGCCTATGAGCTGGATTTTTTCGGCCGGGTGCGCAGCCTCAGCGAGCAGGCGCTGCAAACCTGGCTGGCCACCGAACAGGCGCGGCGCAGCGCCGAGCTGAGTCTGGTGGCCAACGTCGCCAATGCCTACCTGACCTGGCGCGCCGATCAGGAGCTGCTTGAACTGACCCGCCAGACCCTGGCCGCCGATCAGCAAAGCTTGCGCCTGACCACGCGCAACCGTGACGCCGGCAAGTCTTCGGCGCTGGAGCAGGCGCAGGCGCAGACCAGCGTCGACAGTTCGCGAGCCAATCTGGCGCGATACAAGCGCCAGGTGGCGCAGGATCTCAACAGTTTGACGCTGCTGGTCGGTGCTCAGGTTCCCGAGCAACTGCCGGCGCAACCACTGGCCAGCGATCTGGTCCGGCAACTGCCGGCCGGCTTGCCCTCGGATCTGCTGCAGCGTCGCCCGGACATTCTGCAGGCCGAGTACAAACTGAAAGCGGCCAACGCCAATATCGGCGCGGCGCGGGCGGCGTTTTTCCCCAGTGTCAGCCTGACCGCCAGCGCCGGTACCTCCAGCCGCGATCTCTCCGGGCTGTTCAGCGGCGGCTCTGGCGCCTGGACGTTCCAGCCGCAAATCAACCTGCCGATTTTCAACGCTGGCAGCCTGCGCGCGAGCCTGGATTATTCGAAATTGCAGAAAGATGTGGCGGTCGCCGAATACGAAAAATCGATTCAAACCGCGTTTCAGGAAGTCGCCGACGGTCTGGCGGCGCGCAGTACTTATCAGCAGCAATTGCAGGCGCAGCGCGATCTGGTGCAGGCCACTCAGGACTACTACGACCTGGCGCAACACCGTTATCAGAATGGCGTCGACAGCAGCCTGACGTTTCTCGATGCACAGCGTTCGCTGTTCAGTTCCCAGCAGGGGCTGATCACTGATCGTCTTGCGCAGCTGGTTGCCGAGGTCAACCTGTACACCGCGCTGGGCGGCGGCTGGCGGGCCGATGAGGCCAGTGTTCAGTAGTCACTCGTCACTTTTTCTTACACCTTTTGTCGCCCGATCCGGCGCCGCGCGGCGATCCGTGACCGGCGTCTGCCGTCAGTTTGGTATCATGCGCCGCTTTTACGGTTAACCCCCCGCCAGTCCTGCCGACTGACGGGCTGCAAAAGGCGGTATTAGATGACGGCTTTGTTGACTCGCCGCAAGGTGCTTGCGGGAATGGGCGTGCTGGGCCTGGGCCTGCTCGCCGGCTGCGACACTCGTGGCCAACTGTCGTACAAGTACGGCAAGGACCTGAGTGACAAGATCCTCGGACGCACCTTCAAGCTGAAGAACACCGACGGCGAAACCATGACGCTGTCGAGCTTTCGCGGGATGATGCCGATGATCTTTTTCGGCTTCACCCAATGCCCGGCGGTGTGCCCGACCACCCTCGCCCGCGCCGCACAAATCAAGAAGCTGATGGGCAAGGACGGCGACCGTCTGCAGGTGATCTTCATCACCCTCGATCCGGAACGCGACACGCCGCAGATCCTCGACGCCTACGTCAAAGCCTTCGACCCGAGCTTCGTCGCGCTGTACGGCACGCTGGAAGAAACCCGGGCCACCGCCAAGGAATTCGACGTGTTCTTCGAGAAGGTGCCGGCGGGCGACACCTACACCATCTCCCACACGTCCACCAGTTACGTCTATGACTCGCGCGGCCAGCTGCGCATGGGTCTGTCTGTATCGCTTTCGGCACAAGAGTGCACGGAAGATTTGCTCACCGTTATGGAGGTCTGCTGATGCACCCCGTTTTGAACAACATCAAACGCGCCGTTTTCGCCCTGTCCCTGCTGGGCCTGGCTTTTCAGGCCAGCGCTCAGACCAAGGTCGACGATGCCTGGGTGCGTGCGACCGTGCCGACCCAATCGGCCAGCGGTGCGTTCATGACCGTCACCGCTGACAGCGACAGCAAACTGCTGAGCGTTGCCTCGCCGGTGGCCAAAGATGTGCAGATCCACGAAATGTCGATGAAGAACGACGTGATGAGCATGGGTCCGGTCAAATCGGTCGACCTGCCAGCCGGCAAAGCCGTCACCTTTGACCCGAACGGCTACCACGTGATGCTGATGGGCCTGACCGGCCAGCTCAAGGAAGGCGAAAGCGTGCCGCTGACCCTGACCGTGGAAAACGCCAAGGGCGAGAAGGAAACCGTCGAAGTCAAAGCTGAAGTCCGTGCGCTGACGCACATGGAAGGTCACGATCACAGCAAGATGCATTGATCTGACTTGGCGGCAATAAAAAGGGGCGGCCTGATCGATGATCAGGTCGCCCCTTTTTTATCGCGCATGTCAGCCGCGCTTGCGGGCCAGTGCGTTGCGCACGCTTTCCCTCGACATCCCCGAGCGCGAAGCCTCCGCAGCTTTCTCCACTGGCGCCGCCGCTAACTGCTGCTTGCGCTTCAACACCTGACTCCAGCGATAACCGAGATAGCCGGCCGCCGCGAAGAACCCCAGCCAACCGGTGATCATATTGACCACCGTCCACAGCCCGAGGGTAATCAGCACGGATTTCCAGGTGAACAGCTTCAGGCTGGCGTCGACAGGCACCTTTTCAACCGGCGGCGCTTGCGCCACCGATATGGGTTGCACCCCGTTCAGATCGAAGCGCAGGGAAACGTCCGCGCCGGGCACCTGAACGTCTATTCGATTGCCATCAGCGGTATGCACCCGAACTTCGCCATTGACGACCGACACCGAACTGAAACTGATCTGGGTTTCGCGATGAATCTCGCCGTTGACCATGGTCACGATCGTTCGCTGTTCGCCAGTGGGGGTCTCGCGCATGTCAATTCCTTGAGAATTTCACGTCGGACGACGTGTTGAGGGAAATTCCGTTGAGCGCGAATGCTACTGAGTGGCCATCAGGCTGTCCAGAAACAACCCGGTCGAGGTTTATGGAAAGCCTGCTTTACATAAGGAAAAATCTTAGCAAGTATGTAAAGGGTCTTTTACATAGGAAGTTGAAGAATGAACCGGTACTACCTTGAAATGGGCGCGGCGTTGATCCTCTATATGCTGGTGTTGACGGCCTCAGTGATCGCTACGCAATACCTGACGGATGCCAACATGATTCTGCGTTCAGCCGTCGCGCTGACACCGATTATCCCGGCAGGATTGATGTGCTGGAGCATCGTGCGCAACATGCGGCGCATGGACGAAATGCATCTGCGTATACAGTTCGAAGCGCTGGGATTTGCCTTCGCCGCCTCGGCGCTGCTGACCTTCAGTTACGGTTTTCTGGAAAACGTCGGCGCCCCACACATACCGTGGACTTGCGTGTGGCCCGTGATGGGCGCCATGTGGATTCTCGGCCTGCAAATCGCGCGACGTCGCTACCAATGAAAAATCGCCTCAAGGCACTCCGCGCCGAGCGCAACTGGTCGCAGGTCGATCTGGCTGAACGCCTCAAGGTGTCGCGCCAGACGATCAACGCCATCGAAAACGAGCGTTATGACCCTAGCCTGCCACTGGCGTTTCAGATTGCCCGGGCGTTCGAGTTACCGATTGAAAGCATCTTCGACGACGGTTTGAACTGAGCGCCGAATTGGCTGACGGTGGGCGATGCCTCAGAGTTGTCAGCTGCCGGCATCGCCATGCGCTTCTTCGATTCCCGCTGCCGTCGTGGTGTGGCTTTCATACAGTGCGGGCGGCTTCCTTAAACAGCCTGAAACAATAAATCAGCCGTCGATAGCAGCCCGCCCATCCGCCGCTATCGGGCTGACACGAACGCCGGTCACGGCCTCAACGCTTTTACCGCGCCTGCGCGAGCAGATCAGCCAGGCGTTTAAAAGGGCGATCAGACAGCCCACCCTTGGTATCATCGCGCACACTTTTATGACGGTTTGATGGCTGGAAGGTCTTTTTTTGTGAGCGTTCTTTTGCGTTGGTTGCGGCAGCCGCATGCCCGCCTGTTCTCCTTGATTCTGCTGGTGCTGATCGTGCCGGTGTGCCTGCGCGCGGCGTTGGGCTGGTCGTCGCCGCTGGGCTATTTGTCCGACCTGGCGATTGGCAGTTTGCTGGTGCTGTTGCTGCATCGCCGCGCGTGGTGGCTGGCGTTGCCGTTGCTGCTGTTCTGGGGATTGCTGGCGGTGGCGACGACCGAGTTGGTCAGCGCTGTCGGCCGGCTGCCGAATCCTGCCGACCTGCATTACCTGATTGACCCGCAGTTCGTGGAAAACTCCACCGGTGGCGGTTTCGCTCATCCGGCGCTGGGCGTGGCCCTGTTGCTGGCGCTGCTGCTGTGGTTGCTGACGCGTTTCGCCAATCGCGCGCAACCCGCTGCTGCCCTGCCCCGTGCCGTGTGGGCCGCACCCGCGCTGCTGTTCGCCGCGCATTGGGCCGTGCAAAACCAGTGGCCGAGCGAGGAAGACCCATGGCGCATGTACAACCTGCCGCATCAATTGCTCGCCTCACAAGTCGCCGATCTGCAGTTGCAGGCCGAGGAATGGCTGGACGGTGACGTCGAACCCGCCGCGCCACAGATGGCCGGGCTGACCGATCTGGATCTCAATGGCCACAAGCTGCTGACCGCGCCGGGCCAGGCGCGCAACGTACTGATCATCGCCCTGGAAGGCATTCCTGGCGCTTACATCCGCGCCAATCGCGAGGCCATCGGCAGCCATTATCAGGAAGACCTGATGCCTAACCTCAGCCGCTGGGCCGAGCGCGGCATGAACACTCCGGATTACGTGCTGCATACGCACCAGACCATTCGCGGCCTGTACGCCATGCTTTGTGGCGATTACGACAAGCTCAACAACGGCACGCCCAAAGGCGTGGAAATGCTCACTCAGCACGAGCGCAATCAGGCCTGCCTGCCGGCGCAACTGCGGCAGAACGGCTTCAGTACCCACTATCTGCAAGGTGCCGGTCTGCGCTTCATGGCCAAAGACAAGATCATGCCGCACATCGGTTTCGATGCGACCCATGGTCTGGAATGGTTCAGCAACGCCAACTATCTGGAGTTCCCGTGGGGCAAGGATGACAAGGCGTTCTTCGAGGGCGCGCTGGATTACGTGGGCCAACTGAAGAAGCAGAAAAAACCGTGGATGCTCACCCTGCTCACCGTCGGCACCCACCAGCCCTACTCCGCACAGGAAGAATATCTGGCGCGCTACGAGACGCCGAAACAGGCTGCCGTCGGTTACCTCGACGATGCGCTGGAGCAGTTCCTCAGCGGTCTCGAACGCCGAGGCGTGCTCAAGGACACGCTGGTGGTGATCACCTCGGACGAATCCCACGGCATTGACGGCGTGCGTCTGGCGTCGTCGTGGGGCTTCAACCTGACGCTGGCCCCGGAACACGAACAACTGCCGCGACTGAATGCCGGGGTGTACGGTCATGTCGATCTGAGCGCGTCGATCCTCGACTATTTCGATCTGCCGGTGCCGTCGGCGCTGAGCGGCCGTTCGCTGTTTCGCGACTACGACAGCGGGCGCGAAATCATGTCTTACACCAACGGCAAGCTGCGCTACCACAACGGTCAGGGAATCTTCTCCGAGTGCGACATGCCGCGCCGTTGCCGATACTACGAAAGTGCCGGTTTCATTGCCGAGCGCGCCACCCTCAAAGGCAATGAAAGCAGCCAGCAGGCCCGCCAGATAGCCGCACGAGCGATGGCGCTGGACCTGTCACTGTTGCGCACCCCACTCAATCAGCGTTACCAGTTCGGCAGCAACAACGTGATCCCGCTGCAGGCGCAGATCAAGGACGACTGGGCCGACAACCTGATCGGTGCGCAATACCTGGAAATGCCCAAGGGCTCGCACACCCGAGTGCGCCTGACCGTGCGCTCGGTGGATCCGCAGCAGGCGGCGTACATTCAGCTCAAGGCCAAGGAGTTCGAACAGGACGTGCAACTGGGCCTGCCGACCGAGATGGTCGCCACGGCCGATCAGCCGCTGGAGATGGATTTCAGCTTCGACAACCCGCAGCAGCGCAAAGCCTTTTCCTTCCACTTGCTGGGTTATGGATTGGGCGCGGTCGAGGTCACGGATTTCAGCGTGATCACCGAGTTGCCGGGGCAGGAAGATCCGCTGGATGCGTTGCCGGATGATGAGACTGCGCAATCGAGCTGAAGCCCCCCCGTGTAGGAGCTGCCGCAGGCTCGGGCCGCGTTCGGACGATCTTTTGATTTTGTTTTTTCAAGATCAAGATCAAGATCAAAAGATTGCAGCCTTCGGCAGCTCCTACAGGGGGGCGAGGGACTATCAGAACGTCGTGCGCAACCCCACCTGAATGCTGCGCCCTTCTGCCGGTGCAATATCGCGCAGGATCGAGCTGGCGTAACGCACGGTCTGGTTGGTCAGGTTCTCGGCGTTGACGAAGGCCAGCCATTTGCTCTGGCCGACATCGAAGTGGTACCCCACATTCGCCCCCAGCGTGGTGTACCCATCGGTGCTGCTTTCATTGGTCGGCACACGATGCTGCGAGCTGGCGTGCTCGATATCGATCCGTGCCTGCCAGCGATCCAGTTCCCACAACAAACCGCTGTTCAAGCGCAATGGCGCAATGCGCGGCAGGTCCTGGCCGTTGTCGAGATTCTTGGCGCGGGTGTAATCACCCGACAGCTCCAGCGCGAACTTACCGTAGGCATTTTCACCAAGGGTCCAGCGATCCTGCGCCTCGATGCCGCTGAAACGTGCACGCACGCCCGAGTAGGTGTATTCGGGAATCCCGCCGCCATCCTCTTCGCCTTCGTCATTCAGGGTGCGGCCAGTGCCGAGCAAGCCGATGTAGTTGGAAAAGTGGCTGTAGAACACGCCGACGCTGCCTTTGTGCGTGCCGTTGTCGAAACGCAGCGCGAGGTCGCTGGACACGGCTTTTTCTTTCGACAGCCCGGCATCACCGACTTCATAGGTGCCGGTCGCGACGTGGGCGCCGTTGGCGTACAACTCATAGAAAGTCGGCGCGCGCTCGGTGTAGCCCAGTGTCGCGGCGACCGACCAGACCGGCGTCAGCGTGTACACCGCGCCAGACGACAGGCTGCCGGCGGTGAAACGGCTGGAGCGGTCGGCATTGGCGAAGCGCTCGTTGCCTTTGGCGTCCGGGTCGACCGTGGTGTGTTCCAATCGGCCGCCAAGGGTGAACAGCAGGCGCTCGGTGGCTTGCAACTCTTCCAGAATGAACAGTGCGCCGGCGTCGGTATCGGTGTGCGGCACAAAAGCTTCTTCGCCCAGTGCCGAGAACTCGTTGCGGCTGACCTGAGCGCCGATCACCCCGTTGAACGGGCCGAACGGTTGATGCCGAGCCTCGATCCGCGCTTCGTAGCCCTTGTTCTTGAACGTGGTGCCGACTTCACCGCCCTCGATTTCCCGATGCTGATAATCGGTGTAGCCGGCGTCGAGTTTGACCGAGCTGAACGGCCCGTCGAGATTGCGCATTTCCGAGGCGAACGCGTAGTGCTCCTGCTGCATGCGAATGCGCACATCGTCTTCGGCGGGTGAGCCGTAGTTCGAATCGTAATTACTGTAGGACAGACCGGCGTAACCGTCATCCCAGGTGTAGGAACCGCCGACGGCGCCACCGTCCTGACGACCGTCGCTGTTGGCCAGTCGATGCTTGCGCGAGTCGCCGTCGTCGTTGGCGCGTGCCGCGCCGGTCTTGGCGTAACCGGGGATTTTCAGGTCATTGAATTCCCGGGCGCTGGCGTCCAGGTGCAAGGCGAACTGACCGTTGCCGGCCTCCAGTTTCCCGGCGCTGCTGCGGGTGGTGTCGGCACCGCCGTACCGCAACTCGCCCGCACCTTGAATGCCATCGATGGCTTCGGTGGGGATGCGGTTATCGAAGGTGTTGATCACCCCGCCAATCGCACTGCCGCCATACAGCAACGCTGCCGGGCCACGGACGATTTCAATGCGCTCGACGTTGACTGGGTCCAGCGGCACCGCGTGGTCGTAGGACAGTGACGAGGCATCCAGCGCGCCGACGCCGTTACGCAGGATGCGAATGCGATCACCGTCCTGACCGCGAATGATCGGTCGACTCGCGCCGGGGCCGAAGTATGACGAGGACACGCCGGGCTGCTTGTTCAGCGTCTCGCCGAGGCTGCCCTTCTGCTGCAACGTAAGGTCGTCGCCGCTGAGCACGGTTGAGGGTGATGCCAGGGTCTGGCTGCCCAAAGGGTTGCCGGTGATGACTTGCGGTTGCAGTTCGAGCGGTTCGGCGGCGAACACTGGAGAGGCGATCAGCAGCGCGGCAGCCAGAGGAGTCAGGCGTCGTTGAAGGGGTTGGGAACGGGCAGGCATTTCAGAACTTCCGTGAGCAGAAAAGTGAGGAATCGCTGCCGGTGATTGGCAAATAACACCGGCAGAAACAGAATGAAATCTTTTTTATGTTATACAATAACATTTCTTTCTGTCATCACGATTCTTCCAATTCGTTTTGCAGCAAGCGCTCAAGCACGCGGATTTCAGCTTCGAATCAGCGAGTCAGGCTGCCTGCGCAACAGCAAAAAACCGCTGAAAGACTGCGCCTATCAGCCTCCAATAGTCGGCCTATTAGCTGACTACCCAAGTCGGGTCTAGCCTTACTAGTCCGAAGTCGGCACGAGCCGGCCACACAAGACCTGATAAGGACTCGAACATGGCAAACGAATCGAAATGCCCGTTCAACCACGCCGCCGGTGGTGGTACGACGAACCGTGACTGGTGGCCGAATCAACTGAACCTGAAGATCCTCAGCCAGCACTCGCCCAAGTCCGATCCACTGGGCAAGGACTTCGACTACGCCAAAGCCTTCAAGAGCCTGGACTTTCAGGCCGTGAAACAAGACCTGCGCGCGCTGATGACCGATTCGCAGGACTGGTGGCCCGCCGACTTCGGCCACTACGGCCCGCTGTTCATCCGCATGGCCTGGCACAGCGCCGGCACCTATCGCACCGCCGATGGCCGCGGTGGCGCCGGCTCCGGGCAACAGCGATTCGCACCGCTCAACAGCTGGCCGGACAACGTCAGCCTCGACAAGGCCCGCCGCCTGCTATGGCCGATCAAACAGAAATACGGGCGCAATATTTCCTGGGCCGACCTGATCGTGCTCACCGGCAACGTCGCGCTGGAATCCATGGGCTTCAAGACTTTCGGCTTCTCCGGCGGACGTCCCGATGTCTGGGAACCGGACGAAGACGTTTATTGGGGTTCGGAACACGAATGGCTCGGTGGCGACAGCCGCTACGGCAAAGACAAATCGGCCATGCAGGAACCCGGTGACGGCACGCTGGTGGCCGAGCCGGACTTGCACGGCAAAGAGCAAAGCCGCACCGATCAGGGCGAACGCAACCTGGAAAACCCGCTCGCCGCAGTGCAGATGGGCCTGATTTATGTGAACCCGGAAGGCCCCGAGGGCAACCCGGATCCGGTGGCTTCGGGTCGCGACATCCGCGAAACCTTCGGCCGCATGGCGATGAACGACGAAGAAACCGTGGCGCTGATCGCTGGCGGTCACGCCTTCGGCAAGACCCACGGTGCCGGCCCTGCCGACAATGTCGGGCCTGAGCCGGAAGCGGCCGGCCTGGAAGAACAAGGCCTCGGCTGGCGCAACGCGTTCGGCACCGGCAAAGGCGCCGACACCATCACCAGCGGCCTGGAAGTGACCTGGACCACCACCCCGACCCAGTGGAGCAACAACTACCTGGAAAACCTGTTCGGTTTCGAGTGGGAACTGTTCAAAAGCCCGGCCGGTGCGCACCAATGGAAACCAAAAAACGGCGCCGGGGCCGGCACCGTTCCCCATGCGCACGATCCGAGCAAAAAGCTCTCGCCGACCATGCTCACCTCCGACCTGGCGCTGCGCTTCGACCCGATCTACGAGCCGATCGCCCGACGCTTCCTGGCCAACCCGGATCAACTGGCGGACGCCTTCGCCCGCGCCTGGTACAAGCTGATCCACCGTGACATGGGCCCGCTGTCGCGCTACCTCGGCCCGGAGCTGCCGAACGAAGAACTGCTGTGGCAGGACCCGATTCCTGAAGCCACTCACCCGCTGATCGACAGCAACGATGCGACGGCGCTGAAAAGCAAAGTGCTGGCGTCGGGGCTTTCCGTCTCGGAGCTGGTTTCGACGGCATGGGCCGCCGCATCAACCTTCCGTGGTTCGGATAAACGCGGCGGCGCCAACGGCGGGCGTCTGCGTCTGGCCCCGCAGAAATTCTGGCAGGCCAACCAGCCGGAGCAACTGGACAAGGTGCTGAAGACCCTTGAGGGCATTCAGAACGAGTTCAACGCCGGCTCATCCGGGAAGAAAGTGTCGCTGGCGGATCTGATCGTGCTGGCGGGTAACGCCGGGGTCGAGCAAGCGGCGAAAAACGCCGGGCACTCGGTCTCTGTGCCGTTCAATCCAGGCCGCACCGATGCGACTCAGGAGCAAACCGACGTCGAGTCGTTCGGCTTCCTTGAGCCGATTGCCGATGGTTTCCGTAACTACAGCAAAGGCAAATACACCGTTTCCGCCGAAGCGCTGCTGATCGACAAGGCGCAACTGCTGACCCTCTCCGCTCCGGAAATGACCGTGCTGGTCGGTGGTCTGCGGGTATTGGGGGCGAACGTCGGGCAAAGCCGACATGGCGTGTTCACCTCGCGTACGGAAACGCTGAGCAACGACTTCTTCACCAACCTGCTGGACATGGGCGTGGAGTGGAAGCCGACCTCGGGGGCCGCGGACGAGTTCGAAGGACGCGACCGCAAAACCGGCAGCGTGAAATGGACGGCGACGCGGGTCGATCTGGTGTTTGGTTCCAACGCGATACTGCGTGCGCTGGCCGAGGTGTATGCGAGTTCTGACGCGAAGGAACAGTTCGTCAAAGACTTCGTGGCGGCGTGGGCGAAAGTGATGGATCTGGATCGATTCGACCTGAAATAGCCTGTAGGAGCTGCGGCACGCTGCGATCTTTTGACCTTGATTCAAACAACCAGAATCAAAAGATCGCAGCCTCGTTGCACTCGACAGCTCCTACAGGGGTTTGTGCACGACGCAAAAAACTGTGGGAGCGGGCTTGCTCGCGAATGCGGTGTACCAGTCGACATCTGCGTGTCTGATACACCGCTTTCGCGAGCAAGCCCGCTCCCACACGTCGTTATGCGTTACGCCAGGCTTTTGCTGACCACTTCGTAAACATCGCTCGACAACTGCCCCGAAGCCAGAATCCGCTCCAGCTCAGCCTTCATCAACGCCTGACGGGCGCTGTCGTATTTACGCCAGCGGGTCAGCGGCGCCAGTTGGCGCGAGGCGATCTGCGGGTTGAAGCCGTTCAGCTCGATCACCAGATCCGCGAGGAAGCGGTAGCCCGAACCGTCGGCGGCGTGGAAGTTGATCAGGTTCTGCCCGGCAAATGCACCGACCAGTGCACGCACCTTGTTCGGGTTCTTGATGTTGAACGCCGGGTGCTGCATCAAGGCTTTCACGCGTTCCAGACCGCCCGGCAGCGTGCTGCCGGCCTGCACGCTGAACCACTGATCCATGACCAGCGGGTTGTCCTTGAAGTGCTCGGCGAAACTCGCCAGCGCCACGGCTTTCTGCTCGTCGAACGGCGAGTTGACCAGTACCGCCAGTGCGGTCAGGCGCTCGGTCATATTGTCGCTGTTTTCGAACTGTTCCTGCGTAGCGGCCAGCACTTCCGGCTTGCCGCTCAACATCAGGTACGACAGCGCAATGTTCTGCAGCGCGCGACGGGCGAAGTGCTCGGCTTCGGCCACATACGGCGTCTGCTTCGACAGGTCGCGGTTAGCCTGATAACGCAGCCACAGCGCTTCGAACAGGTTGTCCGCCAGTTGCTTGCGGGCAAACTCGCGAGCGGTGTGGATCGCCTCGACATCCGCCACCTCGCTGATTTCGGTCAGATACGCTTCGCTCGGTAGCGAGAGCATTTCGGCGACCATGGCCTGATCCAGCGTCTCGTCGGACAGCACGGTTTTCAGCGCCGAGATCAGACGCGGATCGAGCACCAGGCTCTCGCCCTTCTGCTGCTGGGCGATCAGCTCTTGCAGCACCTGCACCGACAGTTGCTGACCGGCATCCCAGCGGTTGAAGCCGTCGCTGTCGTGCTGCATCAGGAACATCAACTGGTCGCGGTTGTACGGGAAGCTCAGTTTTACCGGTGCGGAAAAACCACGGAGCAACGATGGCAGCGGCTGTTCAGCGATGTCGACGAAGGTGAAGGTCTGCTCGGCTTCGATCACCGAGATCACGCGGCTGGTGCCCTGGGCCGATGCTTCGCCAGCCAGACGCAGGGCAATCTCGTTGCCTTTGCTGTCGAGCAGACCGAGTTCGACCGGGATCACGAACGGCAGTTTTTCAACCTTGTCCGGGGTTTCCGGGCAGCTCTGACGGAAGGTCAGGCTGTAGGTTTTCGCCGCGGCGTCGTAGGACTCGCTGACCGCCAGACGCGGTGTGCCGGCCTGGCTGTACCAGCGTTTGAACTGGGTCAGGTCGACACCGTTGGCGTCTTCCATGGCCTTGATGAAATCGTCGCAGGTCACGGCCTGGCCGTCGTGGCGTTCAAAGTACAGGTCACTGCCCTTGCGGAAGCCGTCGGCGCCCAGCAGGGTGTGGATCATGCCGACCACTTCCGAGCCTTTTTCGTACACGGTCAGGGTGTAGAAGTTGGAAATCTCGATGAAGCTGTCCGGACGCACCGCGTGCGCCATGGGACCTGCATCTTCGGCGAACTGGTGGGTACGCAGGTACGCCACGTCCTGAATGCGCTTGACCGTGGCCGAGTTCATGTCCGAGGAGAAACCGGCGTCGCGGAATACGGTGAAGCCTTCCTTGAGCGACAGCTGGAACCAGTCGCGGCAGGTCACGCGGTTGCCCGACCAGTTGTGGAAGTATTCGTGGGCGACGATCGCCTCGACCCGCTGGTGCGCGGCGTCGGTGGCGGTTTCAGCGCGGGCCAGCACGGCGCTGGAGTTGAAGATGTTGAGACCCTTGTTCTCCATCGCGCCCATGTTGAAGTCGTTGACCGCGACAATCATGAAGATGTCCAGATCGTACTCGCGACCGTAGACCTCTTCGTCCCAGCGCATCGACTTCTTCAGGCTGTTCATCGCGTGCTGGCACTTGTCGATGTTTTCCGGCTCGACGTAGATGCGCAGCGCGACATTGCGATTGGTCATGGTGGTGAAGGAGTCTTCGACGCACCACAGGTCACCGGCCACCAGTGCAAACAGGTACGCCGGCTTCATGAACGGGTCTTCCCAGGTCGCCCAGTGCCGGCCATCTTCGCCAGGGCCCGAGGCAATCGGGTTGCCGTTGGACAGCAGCACCGGATAGCGATGCTGCTCGGCGACCACCGTGGTGGTGAACTTGCTCATCACGTCCGGGCGGTCGAGGTAATAGGTGATCTTGCGGAAGCCTTCAGCCTCGCACTGGGTGCAGAACATCGTGCCGGACTTGTACAGGCCTTCCAGCGCAGTGTTGGTTTCCGGGTGGATCCTGACGCTGGTATCGACCGTGAAGCTGGCGCTGGCCGGTTGCAGGGTCAGGGTGTTTTCGCTCAGCTGATAATCGCCGGCGCTCAGTTCCTGGTCGGCCAGGGTCACCGACAGCAGCTCCAACTGCTGGCCGTCGAGCACCAGCGGCGGCAGGCCCGGGCCACGCTCCGGGTTGCGGCGCATCACCAGTTGCGCGTGGACCACGCTGTGGTCCTCGAACAGCTCGAAGGTCAGGTGCGTCTCGTCGATCAGGTACTCGGGCGCCTGATAGTCCTTCAGGTAAATCATCTTCGGTTGTTCGGTGCGCATGCTGGAATCCTTATTGATGCACGGCGAGTTGATAGGCCGTGTATTTACGAATGTTGATCACGCCGGTGTCAAAAATCAGGTACTGCCCCTTGATTCCCAGCAGCGTGCCTTCGGCAATCGGGTTCTTGTCCAGGTTGAAGCTGACGATTTTGGCCGGGTATTGCTCGACCGGATAGCGGATTTCGAGAGGTTCTACATCAGCAATTGTCTGAATGGCTTGTAGGCCGAATCGCTGTTGCAGGCCTTGCAAGCCCTCGGCGCAGCTTTCAAACAGTTGATCGCGCACTTGCGCCAGGTCCACCGCCGCCGCATCGCCCTTGAGCAAGGCGCGCCAGTTGGTCTTGTCGGCCACCTGACTGCGGAACAGGTCTTCGACGAAGCCCGACTGCTGGCGCGTCGATACGCGCATGATCGGCAGCGCCTGACTCGCGCCCTGATCGAGCCAGCGGGTCGGCAGTTGCGTGGCGCGCGTGATGCCGACCTTGATCCCCGACGAGTTGGCCAGATACACCACGTGATCGGTCATGCAGAACTGCTGGCCCCACACCGGGTCGCGGCAGGTGCCGGCGTCGAAGTGGCAGCGTTCCGGACTCATGATGCACAGGTCGCACTGCGCCAGTTTGGTCATGCACGGGTAGCAGTAACCCTGACTGAAACTGGTTTTGGTCTTGCGCCCGCAATGGGTGCAGTGGATCGCCCCAAGATACTCCAGACGCACCGTGGTGCCGATCATGGGATTGACCGGCACCTCGACGTCATCCAGACGAAACGCGTATTGCACATTCGGCCCGTCCAGGCGCGCCGACATTTTGCTGATTGCACCGCGGCCAATCTCGATCAATGGATGGCATCCGACTTGAACAGGATGTTCGGCACTTCGATCGACTTCGACGCACATTCCTGCGGGCCCATGTAACCGGTGCGCTGGTCTTCAGGCAGGTTCTGGATTTCCCAGGCGATCATCGCCTGCAGCGACAGCTCGCGCTGTTCGGCGGTGAGTTTGCCGCCGTCGGACCACTTGCCGATTTCCACGGCCAGTTTCAGGCTCTCGTAGAGGTCCGGGGTGATGTTGTTGATCATGTCGTTAAAAGAGGACATCAGGGTCTCCGTGCTCTTTATTCACTGAAAATTTTAGGCGGCCAGTTTACGGCGGTTATACAAACCACCCAACAGACCGGTGAAGCATCCGATGAGTAAGCCGCTGACGTGCGCGGCATTGGCGATCTGGCCGAAACCGATCATCGAGACCAGCCCGGACATGCAAATCACCAGCCACACCAGCATCATCACCAGCACGCCACGCGGCAGGCGATACGCCGGGTTCGGCGCCAGCAACTGGAAAATCCAGCAGTGGCCAAGCAAACCGTAGAGTACGCCGGACAGGCCACCGAACAGGCTCGGGCCACTCCAGGCAAACTGCGCGTAGTTCGACACCAGGCTGAACAACAGGGTCAGACCGAGCAGATTGATGCTGCCCTGACGCGATTCGATGCGCCGCCCCAGCTCCCAGTACCACATGCCGTTCATGGCCAGGTGCAGGATGCCGAAGTGCAGCAGCATCGGCGTGAACAGGCGCCACCACTGCCCCGCCGCCAGGCTGTCGGCCAGCGGCGTGAACTGGATGTACTCGCCGACCACGCGGAAGTCGAGGAAGGTCAGCCAGCGAATGGTGTCGAGGTTGTCGCCCAGATAGGTCAGGCCGCCGACCAGCAGGCTCAGCAGCAGGATGAACCCGGTGGCCTTGGCGTGTTTGAGTTGTTCGGCGAAGCCCGCACGCTTGAAGGTCGGCTCAGGCGGAATGTCCAGTTGCTGATCGGGATCACCGGCCGGGAAGCGTTCGTACAGCGAACGCACGTCCTCGCTGATTTCCGCCGGCGCCCACAGCACCTGCTCGCCCGCCTCCTCGCTGACCCGATGCGGCACTTGCATCCGTTGCAGCAGTTTGACGAAACCGCTCAGGTCCACCGCCAACGGCAGACGCAATACCGCTACCGCACTCATTGCAGCACCTCCGGCCGCTCGACATCGACCCAGACAAATTTATGCGGATCCAGGCGTGTTTCCTGATCCAGACGATAGGCCACCAGTTTGCCGTAGAGCACCGCGCTGTAATCGAGACACGCGAGGTTCGGGCGGATCGGCGCCGGTTTGCCGCTGCGCCAGTAGTGGCCGACGAACAGCAACGGCTCGTCGATGCCGTAGCGCAGCAGGTTGTTTTTTTCGCTGGAGGTCAGCGGCTTCTGCGCCACCGGCTCCGGCAATGCATCCGGCTGGAAGACGATGTCGCCGTAGGTTTTCGGGTCGTCTTCCCAGAATTTGGTGCGGAAGAACGAACGCACCAGACCGTCGCCGCTGGTCATGGTCAGGCCGTCCGGCAGGCGCATGTCAGTGCCGCGCAACAGCCGATCGAACACGGTGCAGGCGAAGCTGTCCGGCACGGCAGAGGCCTGCAGGAAGTGTTCGTCGATGCAGCCAGCGGGGAACAGCGCGCGCAACGGTTCGATCAGTCCGGCATCCCAACAGGCGTGCACCACGCGGAAACGTCCGGCGTCGACAAACAGCGGCAGTTGGTAGAACCAGCGCTGGAAATCGTGCCAGTCCGCGGGGTGGCCTTCGAACTGGGTCAGGGTTTCCTGGAGCAGACGCGCATGGCGCGGCGTGTGCTCTCGGACGAACTGCTTGCCGCTGCCCGGAGGCGCCGGCGTGCTCCAGCCCAGTGCGTTGAATTCGTGGTTGCCCATGATGCACAGCGCCTGCCCGGCCTCGACCATGTCGTGGACGATGTGCAGGGCCTCACGGATTCGCGGGCCACGGTCGATGATGTCGCCGACGAACACGGCCATGCGCGATGGATGCCGCCAGACCCCGCCCTGCTTGTGATAACCGAGACGGTCAAGCAAGTGTTCGAGGGTCAGGGCGCATCCGTGCACGTCACCAATCAAGTCATAACTGCGCGCGGGATCGAGCATCAGTCGCCTCCACCACCCAACTTGCTACCCCAGCCGAGCTTGGTCCGGCAGACTTCGTAGTAGTTGTGGTCGAGCGGGTGAATCAGCCGCAGCTTCTGTGCTTTCTTGCTGACGGTGATGGTGTCGCCCGGCGCGCAGGTGAAGTGGTTCTGGCCGTCGCAGGAGACCTGCGGGTAGATCTGCATGTTTTTCGACACGACGATTTTCAGCTCACTGTTGCCATCGACCACAATTGGCCGGCTCGACAACATATGGGGGTACATCGGCACGATCACAATGGCATCGAGCTTGGGATGCATGATCGGCCCGCCGGCCGACAGCGCGTAGGCGGTGGAACCGGTCGGGGTGGCGACGATCAGGCCGTCGGCTTTTTGGCTGCAGACGAACTGGCCGTCGATGTACAGCTCGAACTCGATCATCCGCGTCGATTTGCCCGGGTGCAGCACCACGTCGTTCAGCGCATCGCCCTGGCCGATGGCCTCGGCATGCCGGCGCACTTCGGCTTGCAGCAGGAAGCGGTTTTCCACCAGATAATGGCCGTCGAGCACCTTGGCCACTTCGACTTCCAGTTCATCGGGGCGAATATCGGTGAGAAAACCGAGGCTGCCACGGTTGATCCCCAGCACCGGAATGTTGTGCTTGGCCAGCGCCCGCGCGGCGCCGAGCAGGCTGCCGTCACCGCCGACGACGATGACCATGTCGCAGACTTCGCCGAGCATCTTGCGTGACGAGGTTTGCAAGCCATGACCCGGCAGAACTTCGGCGATGGTGTCTTCGAGAATCACGTGCAGGTGACGATCGAGCAGAAAGCGTTTCAGTCGGCGGACGGTATCCAGCACCTGGGAACTGCCCAGGCGACCGATGATGCCGATATTACGAAATTGCTCCATGGGACCTCTGCGGACAATCGAAAACGCGAAAAACCCGATTATGGGCGAAAGCCCGCGATAGACAAAATCCTTTCAGCCTCAAGGGTGCGCCCGCGTTTAAGGCTATGCTCGCAGGATGATCCTGTTTCCCGACTTGCTCCAGCTGCCACACCAATTACGCCATCCGGAAGTGCGTGACCTGGCGTGGGTGATTCTCGCCCCACCGATGCTGGCCGTGACGCCATGGCCGCAGCGCCATCCGCTGGCCGGCAGCGACTGGGTGAGCGATCCCGCGCGCCTGGAACACTGGCTGCGGCAACTCGATCGTGACAGTTATGGCTTGTTGCACTGGCTGGCGCAGGCGCGCACTCGGCGGCTGGGCCTGTATTACGAGCGGTTGTGGCAGTTTGCGGTGCAGCATGCGCCGGGCATCGAGCTGATTGCCGCCAACCTGCCGATCCGCCGTGAAGGCCACACCCTCGGCGAACTCGACATGCTGCTGCGCGACCGCGACGGCGTGCATCACCTGGAGCTGGCGATCAAGCTCTACCTCGGCCCGCAGGAGGGCAACGGCCACGATCCGGCGCAGTGGCTGGGGCCTGGCTGCCATGATCGGCTGGACCGCAAGTTGGCGCATCTGGCCGAACATCAACTGCCGATCTCGGCGCGCCCGGAAAGCCGCGCCGCGCTGGCCACGCTGGACATCGAAGTGTTCAGTGCACAACTGTGGCTCGGCGGATACCTGTTGTATCCGTGGCCCGGCCAGGCCGAACCACCGCAAGGCGCGCATCCGCAGCACCTGCGCGGCAGTTGGCTGCATCAGAAGGACTGGAAAGCGTTCGTCGCCCAGCGCCCGGCCGGCCGCTGGCAACCCCTGCCCCGCCATGCGTGGCTGGCGCCGGCGCATTACCCGGCGGATCAGACCTGGAGTTCCGCGCAATTGCAGGCGTGGCTGGAGGAACTGCAAGCGCTGGCGCCGGCGCAACTGCTGGTGCGCCTGACCGAGAATGCGCAGGGCGAATGGGAAGAGGCGGAGCGGTTGTTTCTGGTGGCGGATCTTTGGCCGAATGTGCCGGGGCAGGCCTGAGATTTTGCGGTGTTTGCACCGGCCCCATCGCTGGCAAGCCAGCTCCCACAGGGATCTTCTGTGTGCTCGCTTCCTGAGCCACGCCACAAAACCTGTGGGAGCTGGCTTGCCAGCGATAAGGCCAGCGCGGTCTAAAGGGATAACCGCAGCGCCAAAGCCGCCAAGGTAACCAACAACACCGGCACCGTCAGCACGATCCCGACCTTGAAGTAATACCCCCAACCAATCCGGATATCCTTGCGCGCCAGCACATGCAGCCAGAGCAAGGTCGCCAGACTGCCGATCGGGGTAATTTTCGGCCCCAGATCGCTGCCGATCACGTTGGCGTAGATCATCGCTTCCTTGACCACACCGCTGGCCTGACTGGCATCAATCGACAACAGCCCGATCAACACCGTCGGCAAGTTGTTCATGATCGAAGACAGCAACGCCGTCAGCACCCCGGTGCCCAGCGCCGCGCCCCACACGCCGTACCCGGCGAACACGTCCAGCCAACCGGCCAGATAGCCGGTCAGCCCGGCATTGCGCAGGCCATAGACCACCAGATACATGCCCAGCGAGAAAATCACGATCTGCCACGGCGCCTCTTTCAACACCTTGCGTGTGGAGATCTTGTGGCCACGGGCGGCGATCCCCAGCAGCAGCGCCGCGCAGACCGCCGAGATCGCGCTGATCGGGATGCCCAACTGCTCGAGGAAAAAGCAGCCGATCAACAAAATCACCAGCACCACCCAACCGGCGTAGAACGTGGCTTTGTCATGGATCGCCGTCTGCGGCGGGTCGAGTTGTTCGGGGTCGTAGGCCTTGGGAATGTCGCGGCGGAAGAACCACATCAGCACGCCGAGCGTCGCGGCCACGCTGACGAAGTTGACCGGCACCATCACTGCCGCATAACGGTTGAAGCCGATGTGGAAAAAGTCCGCCGAAACGATGTTGACCAGGTTCGACACCACCAGCGGCAGGCTCGCGGTGTCGGCGATGAAACCGGCGCCCATGACGAACGCGAGGGTCGCCGCCGGGGAAAAACGCAGCGCCAGCAGCATCGAGATCACGATCGGGGTGAGGATCAACGCCGCGCCGTCATTGGCGAACAGCGCCGACACCAGCGCACCGAGCAACACCATGTAGGCAAACAACTTGCGTCCGCTGCCCCGCCCCCAACGCGCCACATGCAGCGCCGCCCAGGCGAAGAACCCGGCTTCGTCGAGCAACAGGCTGATGATGATCAGGGCGACGAAGGTGCCGGTGGCGTTCCAGATGATCTGCCACACCAGCGGAATGTCGCTCAGGTGCACAACGCCGAAAATCAGGGCCAGCACCGCGCCGAGCGTCGCGCTCCAGCCGACCCCGAGGCCTTTGGGTTGCCAGATGACAAGGGTGATGGTCAGCAGAAAGATCAGTGACGCAGCGAGCATTCGCAACAGCCTTGGATTGAAATGAAGAAGTGAAGCCAACACCAAAAACTGTAGGAGTGAGCCTGCTCGCGATAGCGATCTGTCAGTTACCGATAAGTCGACTGACACACCGCTATCGCGAGCAGGCTCACTCCTACATTGTGTTCCGGGTATGGCTTATTTTTTGTGTTGCTCTACGAATTGTCCGTAGGCATTGATGAAATTCTGCAGAAAAGGTTTCACCGACTCGCTCAACTTGCCGGCCTCATCGAACGCCGAACCCGCCCCGCCCAGATACGCCTCTGGCTGCTGCATGCACGGTACATCGAGAAACACGAAAGACTGGCGCAAATGCTGGTTGGCGCCAAAACCGCCAATCGCCCCCGGCGACACGCTGATCACCGCCCCCGGCTTGCCGCCCCAGACGCTTTTGCCATACGGCCGTGAACCCACGTCAATCGCATTCTTCAACGGTGCCGGTACCGAGCGGTTATATTCCGGGGTGACAAACAGCACCGCGTCGGAAGAGCCCACCTGCTGGCGAAAAGTGCTGTAGGCTGCCGGCGGTGAATCGCCGTCGATGTCTTCGTTGTACAGAGGCAGGTCGCCGATTTCGACAATCTTCAGTTTGAGGTTCGCCGGTGCCAGTTCAGCAAGCGCCAGCGCGACTTTGCGATTGATCGAAGCTTTGCGTAGGCTGCCGACGACTACAGCGACGTTGTAGACATTGCTCATGGAAGACTCTCGACTGTCCGTGGAAGGAGCCTGTAGTTATAGATGATCCGATGCCGACTCCACCAGTGAGCGAAGGAAATTCCTCCGCACTGATTATTTTTTTCCTGTAGGAAAACTTACAGGGCTTGATCACGGTCTACCAAGCCGCAAATCAAGTGTTTTATCTCCAGAGGTTCTAAGCAGATGGCAGCAGTACTCGTCGGTCAGTTCCATGCAAGAGATGCGGAAGGCCGCGTTTATTCCGTGCATGAGTTCCAGGAATCCACCCCGTCGGCAGACGGTCTCACCGGCATGGAGCCTGTCACCACCTACAAGCTGGCCATTGGCGATCGCGTCAAAAAGCTCAGCGACAGCGAGTTTTTGCTGGTTCAGTCGGACATCACGCTGATTCGCGAACCCGAGCCAACCGTCGCTCAATAACCGCGCGTTATGAGCAGAAGTCATATGCGCAGACTTGGGGTAGGATTCAGCCACTGACCCCACCTGCTGAACATGGACTTCACGCATGCGTTTACGTCATATCGAAGTGATTCAGGCGCTCTTGCAGACCGGTCACCTGGGCACCGCCGCCGAATGGCTGCAACTGCCGGTGACCGACGTCGAAGAGCGATTGCGCGAAGCCGAGAGTCAGCTGGGGTTCATGCTGTTCGCCAGCGTACGGGGCCGACTGCAATCGACGCCTGAAGCGCGGGCGTTGCAGGTGGAAATCGCTCACGTCTATCAAGCGCTGGAACCGGTGCAGCGTCTGGCCAGCAGCCTCAAGCAATACCTCGCCCCGCCCCTGCGCATTATCGGCACCCCGCCGCTGGCGCAACAGTTGTTGCCGCAAAGCATCGCGCTGCTGCGCCGACGTTTGCCCGATGCCCCCTGCCGCTTGCTCAGTTCGCCCACGTGCGACATCGTCCGCAGCCTGTTGCTGCGTGAAAGCGATCTGGGCCTGAGCCTGCACGACCCCGAACATGCCGACATCCACTGCCAGCCATTGGCCCACGGCAAGCTGCAACTGCTTGCGCCCCACGGCTGGCTGCAACCGAAACAGAAATACATTTCCCTGCAGGATCTCGCCGGACAGGCGATGGTCGGCCTTGAAGGCCACGACCCGTTGAGCCCGGCACTGGAGAACAAACTCCAGGCCCTGCGCCCGGCGCCAAGCATCCAGACCCGGGTGCAGACCCATCAGATGATGCGCAGCATGGTCGAGGCCGGCGCAGGCCTGGCCATCGTCGATCCGTTCACCGCCCTCGGCGCGCGGGCCGGCGGACTGGATGTCTGCCCGTTGTCACCGGCGGTGCCGATCACCCTGTATGCCCTGACCTACCAGCACTCGGCGACGCCAGCGGCGATTCAGTCCCTGCTGACGATCATCACGGAACAAGCCGAGGCGATGCTGGCGAGCTGAGCGGGTTTTCCAACGGATTATCGAACAGTCGGTACCAGAACAGCGCAACTTCAGCGGTGTTCGGGTCAATCCCGCGATAACGCAAATGGTCGATACCGCCAATCTCGTAGCCACAGCGCTCATACAGGCGACAGGCACCGAGGTTGTTGTTCTGCGTCTCGAGCATGATCCCCGGCAGTTTCTTCTTGCGACTCCAGAACTGCGCGACATCCAGCAATGCCTTGGCCACGCCATGCCGGCGTGCCGGGGCATGCACGGCCAACTCGTCGATGTGGGCGAAGCCGTTCCAATTGGTGCTGACCACCAGATGACCGACCGGCTCGTCGTCCAGATATGCCATGAAGATCGCGCTGTCGGCGCCATCGCGGTAGCTGCTGAACTCCTCAGGGTCGATGCCGTAACACTTGCGGTACGGCACGATCGGGGTCACCGCCCAGCGCTCGACCGGTTGGCCGATCACTGCCGTGCCATACGCGGCCACCTCAAAACTGAAATCGCTGCCCCAGATATAAGCGGCGAAACCATCGTCGGCGACGCGCACCGACAGCCCTGGGTATTTCGGATTCATGACCGGTTGCATACTCGGAAAGGTCCTCATTCCTTGACGCAATCGACGGTGTACTGCCGCCCATTGCCTTCGTCTTCATGTTGCAGTCCATGCACATCAGCGACAAAACCGGGGAAGCTGCTATCGAACGTGCGGGCAAACTTCAGGTAGTCGATGATCGAGCGGGTTGCCTCGGTAAAGCGCTCGCCTGGCATGATCAACGGAATCCCCGGTGGATACGGCACCAGCATCACCGCCGCGATCCGCCCTTCCAGCGCGTCGATCGGCACCGCCTCGACTTCGCCACGCACCAGATGATCGTAGGCGTGGGCCGGTTTCATGGCGATTTCCGGCAGCACCGTGTACATGCGTTTCAGATGTTTGGCGGTGGCGTTGCTGCGGTAACAGGCGTGCAGCTGATCGCACAGGTCACGCAGGCCCATGCCGCGATAGCGCGCGGTGTCTTGCTGCGCCACGCACGGCAGGCAGGTCGCGAGGCTGACGTTGGCGTCGTAACTGCGTTTGAATTCCAGCAACTCGGTGAGCAGCGTGCTCCACTTGCCCTTGGTGATGCCCATCGAGAACAGCACCAGGAACGAATACAGCCCGGTTTTCTCCACCACCAGCCCGCGCTCCCAGAGGAACTTGCTGACCACCGCCGCCGGGATACCCTTTTCGCTCAGCGCGCCGCCGGCATTCAATCCGGGCATGACCAGGGTCACTTTGATCGGGTCGAGCAACACATAGTCGTCGCTGACTTCGCCGAAGCCATGCCAGTCAGCGTCCGGCTGCAACAGCCAGTCTTCGGTTTGCACCCGGTCGATGCCTTCGACGCCCGGCGGCTGCCATATCGAAAACCACCAGTCATCCGCCGCAATGTGCTGGCGCAGATTGGCCAGCGCCCGGCGAAAACTCAGCGCTTCATCGAAGGTTTCCTGCAACAACGAGCGCCCGGCCGGTCCTTCCATCATCGCCGAAGCCACATCCAGCGAAGCGATGATGCTGTATTGCGGCGAGGTCGAGATGTGCATCATGAACGCTTCGTTGAAGCGGTCGCGGTCCAGTTGCCGCGCACCGCCGTCCTGCACATGAATCATCGAGGCCTGGCTGAATGCAGCGAGCAGCTTGTGCGTGGAATGGGTGGTGAACACCAGCGGGCTGTCTTCCGTGCGCGAAGTGGCCATGCCATAACGCCCGGCGAAGAACTCGTGAAACGCCGCGTAGGCGTACCACGCCTCATCGAAATGCAGCACTTCGACGCTGTTGCCCAGGCTCTGCTTGATCAGTTCGGCGTTGTAGCACAGGCCGTCGTAGGTCGAATTGGTGACCACCGCCAGTTTGACTTTCGGCGCCCGGCCCTTGGTCAGCGGGCTGGCGTCGATTTTGGCCTGGATCGACTCGCGGCTGAATTCGCTCAGCGGAATCGGGCCGATGATCCCCAGCTCATTGCGCTCCGGGCACAGGTACAGCGGGATCGCACCGGTCATGATGATCGCGTGCAGCACCGATTTGTGGCAGTTGCGATCCACCAGCACCAGATCATCACGGCCGACCATCGAGTGCCAGACGATCTTGTTGGCGGTCGAGGTGCCGTTGATCACGAAAAACGTGTGATCGGCGCCAAAGTTGCGCGCGGCGCGTTCTTCGGCTTCGGCCAGTGGCCCAGTGTGATCGAGCAGCGAACCCAGCTCTGGCACCGAGACCGACAAGTCCGAACGCAGGGTGTTTTCGCCAAAAAACTGATGAAACGCCTGCCCCACCGGACTCTTGTGATAAGCCACGCCACCGCCATGACCGGGGGTGTGCCAGGAATAGTTGGAATCGGCGGTGTGCTGCACCAGCGCCTTGAAGAACGGCGGCAGCAGACCATCCAGATATTTGCGCGCCGCCCGCGCCACTTGCCGGGCGAGAAACGGCACGGTGTCTTCGAACAGATAGAGAATGCCGCGCAACTGATTGAGTTCGGCCATGGCATCGGCCGGGGCATTTTCCAGGGTCACCTGTTCGCCCAGAGCAAAGATCGGCAGATCCGGCGCCCGCACCCGCGCCAGGCCGATCAGTTCGGCCATGTTTTGTAAGAGATGGGAATTGGTGCTGGCGTCTTCGGCAGCGATCAGCATGCACGCCAGCCCATGATGGGTGGAAGCCACCAACCGCCCTTCGGTATAGTCGATGGCCGAAACGATATTGAAACCTTCCTGCTCCAACTCCCGGGCGATGCCACGGATACGGTCACCGGCGACCGTGTCGGCCTTGATGTCGCGGTGGACGATCAACACCGGAAACTTCAAATCTTTGTACATGAGGCTCAGTGTCCCGAGGCGGCGGATCAAAGTCTGCCAATGCACTCAGGGTAGAGGGTTGCAGCGAAAGTGGCGAGGGTGGCCACTTGGCTTCACTCAGCCTGACTCGGCTTTTGTGGCGAGGGAGCTTGCTCCCGCTGGGGCGCGAAGCGGCCCCCGGTATTCGTTCAGCAGCAATGTGCATTCAGGTTTTATGACTGCTTCGCAGCCAAGCGGGAGCAAGCTCCCTCGCCACAAATGTGTTCAGGCCTGAGCATCAGCCTCGGCAATCTGCGTCCACAACGCCGGCCCACCCGCCGACTTGGCAATGATCTCCAGCCGCGCCATATGCGCCGCCAGTTCGTCTTCCGTCGCGCGAATGATCCGCGCAGGCTGACGATCCGCCGGCAGACGACGGATCTCGGTAGCGGAATTGTCCGCGCCCTCGCCCGTGCCATTGCCGTCGGAAGCGTTGCCGGCCAGCGAAAGGCTGGTCTGGCCACCGGTCATGGTCAGGTAGACGTCGGCCAGAATCTCCGAGTCGAGCAAGGCGCCGTGCAGTTCACGGCCGGAGTTGTCGACGCCATAACGCTTGCACAAGGCGTCGAGGCTGTTGCGCTGCCCCGGGTGACGTTCCCGGGCCATCATCAGGGTGTCGAGGATCGTGCAGTGCTGCGTGATGTCCGCACGATCATGCTGGCCCATCAGGGCGAATTCGTTGTTGATGAAGCCAACGTCGAACGCCGCGTTATGGATGATCAGCTGCGCGCCGTTGATGAACTCGAAGAACTCGTCGGCGACTTCGGCAAAGCGCGGTTTGCCGACGAGGAATTCGTTGGTGATGCCGTGAACGCCGATCGCGCCCTCGTCACTTTCGCGATCCGGTTGCAGGTAAACGTGAAAATGCCGGCCCGTCAGGCGCCGACCGATCAGTTCGACACAGCCGATTTCAATGATCCGGTGACCATCGGTCACCGGCATGCCGGTGGTTTCGGTATCGAGTACAACGGATCTGGTGGCCATCAGTGTTCAGTTCTCAACGGGGTCAATCGTGCAAAAGCGGCGATGTTAACACGCTCGGTGGGGTGTTTCAGTCAGACCGTGTCGCGCCCATTCGCGAGCAAGCCCGCTCCCACACATGATCTGCGGTGGTCACAATGTTGATGTACGCAGGAGACCCAGTGTGGGAGCGGGCTTGCTCGCGAAGGCCACGACTCGGTGCAACGGAGGGAATCAGCTCTGCTTGTACCCGCGCACTTCATCCACCCCACGGTTGGCCAACTGGTCAGCCCGTTCGTTACCGTGGTGACCAATGTGTCCGCGCACCCACTTCCAGGTGACTTTGTGCCGGTTGACCTGCTCGTCCAGCTCTTTCCACAGGTCAGCATTTTTCACCGGCTCTTTCGCCGCCGTCTTCCAGCCGCGCTTCTTCCAGTTGGCCATCCACTCGTTGATGCCCTTCATCACGTATTGCGAGTCGGTCACCAGCAGCACTTCGCAGGGCCGCTTCAAGGCTTCGAGGCCACGGATGGCGCCGAGCAGTTCCATGCGGTTGTTGGTGGTGTTGGCTTCGCCGCCCCACAGTTCCTTTTCGACGCCCTTGCACACCAGCAAGGCGCCCCAGCCGCCCGGGCCGGGATTGCCCTTGCAGGCGCCGTCGGTGAACAGTTCTACGCTATCGACGCTTTCGCTCATGCCACTCTATCCAGAAAAATGCCTGGCCCCGTCAATCGCGGATCGACGATGGCCGCAGCCGGAGCAAGTCCGGCCACTATAAAAAGAAGGTTTACGGTTCGATACGACGGCGGTTGACCTTGGCCATCGGCAGCGGAATCAGCTTACCCATCGGCTCGCGGCGTTCCTGACGCACCGGACGCAGGCCAACCACGATCTTGCGCGCGACCAATAAATAGAAGCCACCGCCCGACAGTTGCCAGTCGCCGGCCTTGCGTTCCCAGCCGGCCAGTCGGGCCTGCCACTTGGGCGACGCGAGCGGCGGACGATAGCACCCGAAGCGGCGTTTCTCCAGCGCAAAGCCCAGCAGGTTGAGCCAGTCGGCGACTCGCGACGGCGAGATGCAGCGCGCCTGGCGCAGGGCGTCGTGGGCGAACACGTGACGCAAGCCCCAGGTGCTCCAGGGGTTGATGCCGATGATCAGCAGATGCCCGCCGGGGCGTACGCTGCTCGCCGCTTCACGCAGCAAGCCGTGGGGCGACAGGCAGAAATCCAGACCGTGCTGCAACACCACCACGTCAGCGGCGTGCTCGCTCAACGGCCAGGCCTGCTCCTCGCAGACAATCTCGACCCCCGGCAATGGCGCGCCGAGCCGCACGTTACGCTGCACCTGCGGCGCCGACGGCGGGGTCTGGGCCGACGGCCCGTAATGCACCAGATAACCGCCGAAGAAGCGCCCCAACTCGTCTTCGAGCATGCGCCGTTCTTCATCCAGCAGAAATTGCCCGAGCGGGCCGGCCAGCCATTCACGGGCCGCGCCGATCAACGCCAGCCAGTCGGGATCGGCCTGAGCGAACGCTTTATCGGTCATGTCATTCTCCAACGCCGCTAGAAGCTCTAAGATGCGCCAATGTTTTCCGCTTGGCGAATTCCGACGATGATACAGATCAGTGCCCTGCCCGCGTTCACCGACAACTACATCTGGTTGTTACAGGATCACCGCACCCAGCGCTGCGCCGTGGTCGACCCGGGCGATGCCGCGCCGGTGCAGGCCTGGCTGGCCGCGCACCCGGGCTGGGTGCTGAGCGACATTCTGATCACCCATCACCACCATGATCACGTCGGCGGCGTCGAACGCCTGAAAGCCGCGAGCGGCGCCAAAGTCTACGGCCCGGCCAGCGAAAACATTCCAGGGCGCGACGTGGCGCTCAAGGACCACGACAAGGTCAGCGTCCTCGGTTGGGACTTCGATGTCTATGCAGTGCCGGGTCATACCCTCGGCCACATCGCCTATTACCACCACGGCCTGCTGTTTTGCGGCGACACCCTGTTCGCCGCCGGTTGCGGACGCCTGTTCGAAGGCACGCCGGAGCAAATGCACCACTCGCTCAGCCGCCTCGCTGCCTTGCCCGAGGATACGCTGGTGTATTGCACCCATGAATACACCCTGAGCAATCTGAAGTTTGCCGCGGCGGTCGAACCGGGCAACCCGGACATTGCCGCCCGTCTGGAAAAAGTCACCCAACAACGGGAAAAAGGCGTGATGACCCTGCCCTCGACGCTGGCCCTGGAAAAGCTCACAAATCCGTTTTTGCGTACCTCTGAAACATTAGTTACACAAAAAGTGGACGAACGGGCAGGCGCTCAAAACCGGGCGCCGAGTGAGGTTTTTGCGGCTCTGCGGGCATGGAAAGATACGTTCTAAGTGACTCACCACTTGGTACAAAAATTCTGAATGGTTGACCGCGGGGGGTGCGCTTTCTAGAATCGCCCGACATTTTTGCCCGGAACTTACTTCCAGCCAATGTCGTCATCCATACGTAAGTCCGTCAATTCAGACACGCTGACCCGCCTGGCGCAAGCCATCGCGGTGGCTGTGTCCGCCACGTTGGCGGGCTGTTCCAGCCATGCTCCGCAGCCTGAAGCGAGCCATACGCCGAACATTGCTGCGCGCGCCAAGCAGAAGCCGATCTGGCTCAGCGAGAAGCCCAGCCCGCAGGTGCCTCAGGACATCTGGGAACGCATGCGCGGTGGTTTCCAGCTGCAGGACGGCCTGGGCGTCAACCCGCGCATCGAGCAGCAGCGCCTGTGGTTCGCCAGTAACCCGTCCTTTCTGGAGAACGCCGGCGAACGCGGCAGCCTCTATATTCATTACATCGTCGAACGCCTCGAAGAGCGCAACATGCCGCTGGAACTGGCCCTGCTGCCAGTGATCGAGAGCGCCTACAACCCGATGGCCTATTCCCGGGCCGACGCATCGGGCCTGTGGCAATTCATTCCGTCCACCGGCCGTTACTACAACCTGCGCCAGACCCGCTTTTATGATGGCCGTCGCGACATCACCGCCTCGACCACCGCCGCGATGGACTACCTGACCCGTCTGCACGACATGTTCAACGGTGACTGGCTGCTGGCCCTCGCGGCCTATAACGCCGGTGAAGGCACGGTCAGCCGCGCCATCGAGCGCAACGAAAAGCTCGGCCTGCCGACCGATTACTGGAACCTGTCGTCGTTGCCGGCGGAAACCCAGGCCTACGTGCCAAAGCTGCTGGCCCTGTCGCAAGTGGTGCTGGCCCCGGAAGCCTACGGGGTGAACCTCAACCCGATCGCCAACGAACCGTATTTCCAGGTCGTCGAAATCAACCAGCGCATGGACCTGTCCAAGGTCGCAGCGGTGGCCAACATCGACGAAGACGAGCTGTTCCAGCTCAATCCGGCCTTCAAGCAGCGCACCACCATCGACGGCCCGCAGCATCTGCTGGTGCCGACGTCCAAGGCGCAACTGCTGACCGCCAGCCTGCAGACCATGCGGCCTGAAGAACTGATCAGCCCGCGTTCGCTGAAGCCGGTGTTCGACGGTGCCGACCCGACTGAAGTGGCGAAGCTCAAGCGCGCCTATCGGGTCAAACGCGGCGACAACCTCGGTTCCATTGCCAAGGCCAACAAGGTCGAAGTCAGGGATCTGCAACGCTGGAACAAGCTGTCCGGGAAGAACCTCAAGGTCGGCCAGACCCTGGTGATGCAAGACACCACCAAACGCGTCCCGACTCGCAACAGTGGCCGGGTCAATACGGTGATTGCCGCCAACAGCAAGACCAAAGGCAAGGCCGACAGCCAGCAGCAGACCCAGTACAAGGTCAAGCGTGGCGACACGTTGTATGTGGTGGCCAAGCGTTTCAACGTCGAGATGCAACATCTCAAGCGCTGGAACCCGGGTGCCGGCAAGGCCCTCAAGCCTGGGCAGATGCTCACGGTTTACCAGCCGCACTGAGTTGAAATCAAAAGATCGCAGCCTTCGGCAGCTCCTACATTGTTCTCTGTAGGAGCTGCCGAAGGCTGCGATCTTTTTTTTGCATTAACACAGCATTAACCCGCTATCTTTTTCCTGTCCAGACAAGCTGTTACTGTACGGCCCACAAAGCCCAAGCCGCCTGGATCGGATCTGACTTGAAGCGTCCCCTCCTCCTGCTCCTGATCAGCCTGGCCTTGAGCTCACCCGCAAGCGCGACGATCACCGAAAGTCACGGTTATGCGCAGTTCGGCACGCTCAAGTACTCGGCCAGATTTACCCACTTCGACTGGGTCAACCCGCAAGCGCCCAAGGGTGGTACGTTGCGGGTGATGGCGTTCGGCACCTTCGATACGGTCAATCCGTACACGTTCAAGGGCACCAGCCCGGTGACCACCCCGAATTTCCTGCAGTACGGCATCAACGAGTTGAACGAGCCGCTGATGATCGGCACCGGCCAATATTCGCCCTCCGGTGACGAACCGGCGTCGAGCTATGGCTTGATCGCGCAATCGGTGGAGTACAGCGAAGATCGCAGCTGGGTGGTGTTCAATCTGCGCCCGGAAGCACGCTTTCACGATGGCACGCCGATCACCGCCTACGACGTCGCGTTCTCCTATCGCTTGCTGCTCAAGGACGGCCACCCGCTGTACCGCACCGCTCTGCAGGAGGTCTCGCGGGTCGATATCCTCAACCGCCAGCGGATTCGCTTCGTGATGAAGCGCTCCGGTAATCCGCTGCTGATCCTGCGCCTCGGTGAGTTGCCGGTGCTGCCGCAGCATTACTGGAAGGATCGCGACTTCAAGGCCACCACCTTCGAGCCACCGCTGGGCAGTGGCCCGTACCGCATCACCTCGGTGACGCCGGGGCGCCAGCTGATTTTCGAGCGGGTCAAGGATTACTGGGGCAAGGACCTGGCGGTCAATCGCGGCAAGTACAACTTCGATCGCATGGAGGTCGAGTTCTACCGCGACAGCGACGTGGCCTTCGAAGCGTTCAAGGCCGGCGAGTTCGACATCTACATCGAGCATCAGGCGAAGAACTGGGCCAACGGCTACAACTTCCCGGCGGTGCGCCGTGGCGAGGTGATCAAGGCGCAGATCCCGCACCAGATCCCGACCCAGAGCCAGGGTCTGTTCATGAACACCCGACGCGCGACCTTCAGCGACGTCAAGGTGCGCGAAGCGCTGGGCCTGATGTTCGACTTCGAGTGGACCAACCGCGCACTGTTCAGCGACGCCTACCAGCGCACCACCAGCTATTACCCGAACAGCGAATTCAGCGCCAGCGGCCTGCCGGTCGGGCATGAGTGGCTGATGCTCAAGCCGTATAAAGATCAGCTACCCGCGAAGCTGTTCACCGAGCCGTTCAGCCTGCCGCAGACCGACGGCCGCGGCATCCCCCGGGAAACCATGCGCAAGGCCCTGGCGCTGCTCGCCGAGGCCGGCTGGAAGCTCAACGGCCAGCGCCTGCAAAACGCCAAGGGCCAGCCGCTGAGTTTCGAGTTGCTGCTGGTCAATCCGAACCTTGAACGGATCCTCCAGCCGTACATCGAAAACCTCAACAGCATCGGCATCGACGCGCGCCTGCGCACGGTGGATCGCGCCCAGTACAAACAGCGTCTGGACCAGTTCGATTTCGACATGATCCTGATGACGCTCAACCAGACCCTCAGCCCGGGACTGGAGCAATGGCAGTACTTCCATTCCAGTCAGGTCGGGGTCAAGGGCAGCAAGAATTACGCCGGCATCGCCAACCCGGTGGTCGATCACCTGCTCGAACAATTGCTCGCCGCGCAAACCCGCGACGAACAGGTCGCCGCCGGCAAGGCGCTGGACCGCGTGCTGCTGTGGCAGCACTACAGCATTCCCAATTGGTACCTCAATTATCACCGACTGGCCTACCGCAACCGGCTGGCCTTCGTCACCACGCCGCCCTACACCCTGGGCCTGAGCGCGTGGTGGCTAAAATCTTCGGAGAACAATAAATGACGCCCATCCGCGCCCTGCTCGTGCAGGCCAGCGGTCTGCTGTTCGCCGGGCTGGCGATTGCCGCCCCGCAACACGCTGTGACCCTGTACAACGAGCCGCCGAAATACCCGGCGGACTTCAAGCAGTTCGATTACGTGAACCCCGACGCGCCCAAGGGCGGGATCTTCCGTCAGGCCGGATTCGGTGGCTTCGACAGCCTCAACCCGTTCATCAGCAAAGGCGTGCCGGCCGATGATGTCGGGCAGATCTACGACACCCTGACCAAGCACAGCCTCGACGAGCCGTTCACCGAATACGGCCTGATCGCCGCGAAAATCGAGAAAGCCCCGGACAACAGCTGGGTGCGTTTTTACCTGCGCCCGGAAGCGCGTTTTCACGACGGCCATCCGGTGCGCGCCGAAGACGTGGTGTTCAGCTTCCAGACCCTGACCAAGGACGGCTCGCCGCTGTTTCGCGGCTACTACAGCGATGTCGAAGAGGCTATCGCCGAAGACCCGCTCAAGGTGCTGTTCAAGTTCAAGCACAACAACAATCGTGAGTTGCCGCTGATCCTCGGCCAGTTGCCGGTGCTGCCGAAACACTGGTGGGCCAATCGCGATTTCACCAAGGGCAACCTGGAGATTCCACTGGGCAGCGGCCCGTACAAGGTCGCCGAAGTGAAAGCCGGGCGCTCGGTACGCTATGAGCGGGTCAAGGATTACTGGGGCAAGGATCTGCCGGTCAATCGCGGCTTCTACAACTTCGATGTGATGACCACCGATTACTACCGCGACAACACCGTCGCCCTCGAAGCGCTGAAGGCCGGCCAGTTCGATTACTGGCTGGAAATGACCGCGAAGAACTGGGCCAACGCTTACAACATCCCGGCGGTCACCGAAGGTCGCCTGATCAAGGAACAGATCGCCAACAGCAACCCGACCGGCATGCAGGGCTTCGTTTTCAACCTGCGCCGTCCGGTGTTTCAGGATGTGCGGGTGCGGCAGGCGCTCGGTCTGCTGTTCGATTTCGAGTGGACCAACAAACAGCTGTTCAACGGTGCCTACTTCCGCACCCGCAGCTATTTCGAGAACTCGGAAATGGCCGCCACCGGCCTGCCCGACGCCGAGCAACGGACGATCCTCGAACCGTTTCGCAGCAAACTGCCGGCGCAGGTGTTCAGCGAAGCCTTCGAGAATCCCAAGACCGACGCCAGCGGCATGATCCGCGCCCAGCAGCGCGAGGCCTATCAACTGCTGCAAGAGGCCGGCTGGAAGATCGTCGACGACAAAATGGTCGACGCCAGCGGCAAACCGGTGGTCATCGAATTCCTCCTCGCGCAGACCGAATTCGAACGCGTGCTGCTGCCGTTCAAACGCAATCTGGCCGACCTCGGCATTGATCTGGTGATCCGCCGCGTCGACGTCTCGCAGTACATCAACCGCGTGCGCTCGCGGGACTTCGACATGATGGTCGGCAGCTTCCCGCAATCCAATTCGCCGGGCAACGAGCAGCGCGAATTCTGGATGAGCGCCGCCGCCGACAAACCGAGCAGCCGCAACACCATGGGCCTGAAGGATCCGATCGTCGATCAACTGGTGGAAAACCTGATCAACGCCGACTCGCGCAGCAGCCTGGTGGCGCATGCCCGGGCGCTGGATCGGGTGCTGCAATGGGGTTACTACGTGGTCCCCAACTGGCACATCAAGACCTGGCGCGTGGCTTACTGGAACCACATCGGTCACCCGCAAGTCTCGCCTAAATACGACATCGGAATTAACACCTGGTGGGTCAAGCCTGACGCGAAACCCGCCATAGAAGTCGAAACCAAACTGCAAGCCGACCCTGTGGGCACGGAGTAATCAGATGCTGGCGTACATTTTTCGGCGACTGCTGCTGATCATCCCGACCCTGTTCGGCATCCTGCTGATCAACTTCGTGATCATCCAGGCCGCGCCCGGCGGCCCGGTGGAACAGATGATCGCCAAGCTCGAAGGCTTCGAAGGCGCCACCAGCCGCATCGCCGGTGGCGGTGCCGAGGTTTCGGTGGCCGGCTCCGCCTATCGTGGCGCGCAAGGCCTGGACCCGGCGCTGATCAAGGAAATCGAGCACATGTACGGGTTCGACAAATCGGCCCCGGAACGTCTGTGGATCATGGTCAAGAACTACGCGAAGCTCGATTTCGGCGACAGTTTTTTCCGTGACGCCAAGGTCATCGACCTGATCAAGGAAAAGATGCCGGTGTCGATCTCGCTCGGGCTGTGGAGCACGCTGATCATGTACCTGGTGTCGATCCCGCTGGGGATCGCCAAAGCCACGCGGCACGGCAGCCACTTCGACGTGTGGACCAGTTCGGCGATCATCATCGGCTATGCGATTCCGGCGTTCCTGTTTGCCATCCTGCTGATCGTGGTGTTTGCCGGCGGCAGTTATCTGGACTGGTTCCCGCTACGCGGGCTGACCTCGAACAACTTCGATGAACTGAGCCTGGGCGGCAAGATCCTCGACTACTTCTGGCACCTGGCGCTGCCGGTAACCGCGCTGGTGATCGGCAACTTCGCGACCATGACCCTGCTGACCAAAAACAGCTTCCTCGACGAGATCAACAAGCAGTACGTGGTCACCGCCAAAGCCAAGGGCCTGACGCGCAACCGCGTGCTCTACGGCCACGTGTTCCGCAATGCCATGCTGCTGGTGATTGCCGGGTTCCCGTCGGCGTTCATCGGCATCTTCTTCACCGGCTCGTTGCTGGTGGAAGTGATTTTCTCCCTCGACGGCCTCGGCCTGATGAGTTTCGAAGCGGCGATCAACCGCGATTACCCGGTGGTGTTCGGCACCCTGTTCATCTTCACCCTGCTCGGCCTGGTGGTGAAACTGATCGGCGACCTCACCTACACCCTGGTCGATCCGCGCATCGACTTCGCCAGCCGGGAGCATTGAGATGAACCTGTCCCCTCTCAATCGCCGCCGCTTCGAACTGTTCAAGGCCAACAAGCGCGGCTGGTGGTCGCTGTGGCTGTTCCTGATCCTGTTCGGCCTGAGCCTCGGCGCCGAGCTGATCGCCAACGACAAGCCGCTGCTGGTGCATTACGACAACAACTGGTACTTCCCGGCGATCAAGCGCTACCCGGAAACCACCTTCGGCGGCGAATTTCCGCTGGAAGCCAACTACAAGAGCCCGTACATCCGCGAACTGCTCAAGGCCAAGGATGCGTGGGTGTTGTGGGCGCCGATCCCCTACAGCTACCAGAGCATCAACTACGACCTGAAAGTCCCGGCCCCGGCCCCGCCCTCGGCGGACAACCTGCTGGGCACCGACGATCAGGGCCGCGATGTGCTGGCGCGGGTCATCTACGGCTTCCGCATCTCGGTGCTGTTTGCCCTGACCCTGACCGTATTGAGTTCGATCATCGGCGTGATTGCCGGCGCCCTCCAGGGTTTCTACGGCGGCTGGGTCGATCTGGCCGGGCAACGCTTTCTGGAGATCTGGTCGGGTTTGCCGGTGCTGTACCTGCTGATCATTCTCGCCAGTTTCGTCCAGCCGAATTTCTGGTGGTTGCTGGGGATCATGCTGCTGTTCTCGTGGATGAGCCTGGTCGACGTGGTGCGCGCGGAGTTCCTGCGTGGGCGTAACCTCGAATACGTGCGCGCCGCGCGGGCGCTGGGCATGCAGAACGGCGCGATCATGTTCCGCCACATCCTGCCCAACGCCATGGTTTCGACCATGACCTTCATGCCGTTCATCCTCACCGGCGCCATCGGCACCCTGACCGCGCTGGATTTCCTCGGCTTCGGTTTACCGGCCGGCAGCCCGTCGCTGGGTGAACTGGTGGCCCAGGGTAAATCCAACCTGCAAGCGCCGTGGCTGGGCATGAGCGCGTTTGCCGTGTTGGCCTTGTTGTTGAGTTTGCTGGTGTTTATCGGCGAGTCCGCTCGCGATGCCTTCGACCCGAGGAAGTGAAATGAATCAGGACAATCTGATCGAAGTGCGCGACCTCGCCGTCGAGTTCGGCCTCAACGAGCGGCGGCATCGGGTGGTCGAGGGCGTGAGCTTCGACATCAAACGCGGTGAAACCCTGGCGCTGGTCGGTGAGTCTGGCTCGGGCAAATCGGTCACGGCGCACTCGATCCTGCGCCTGCTGCCCTACCCGCTGGCCCGCCATCCGGCCGGCAGCATCAGTTATGCCGGGCAGAATCTGCTGGATCTGAGTGAAAAGACCATCCGCCACATCCGCGGTAACCGCATCGCGATGATCTTTCAGGAGCCGATGACCTCGCTCAACCCGCTGCACTCGATCGAGAAGCAGATCAACGAGGTATTGGGCATCCACAAGGGCCTGAGCGGCAAAGTCGCGACCAAACGCACCCTGGAGCTGCTGGAGATGGTCGGCATCCCCGAGCCGCACAAGCGCCTCAAGGCCCTGCCCCATGAACTGTCCGGCGGCCAGCGCCAGCGGGTGATGATCGCCATGGCGTTGGCCAACGAGCCGGAACTGCTGATCGCCGACGAACCGACCACCGCACTGGACGTGACCGTTCAGCTGAAAATCCTCGATTTGCTCAAGGAACTTCAGGCTCGATTGGGCATGTCGCTGCTACTGATCAGTCACGATTTGAACCTGGTGCGAAGAATTGCGCATCGCGTATGTGTCATGCAGCGCGGTTGCATCGTCGAACAGGCATCGTGCGCAGAGCTGTTCCGTTCGCCGCAGCATCCGTACACTCGGGAATTGCTCGGCGCGGAGCCCAGCGGAGGCCCGGCGACCAATAAAATCGGGGCGCCGCTGCTCGAAGTCGAGAACCTGAAAGTCTGGTTCCCGATCAAGAAAGGCCTGCTCAAACGCACGGTGGATTACGTCAAGGCAGTCGACGGCATCAATTTCAGCCTGCCTCAGGGACAGACGCTGGGGATCGTGGGGGAAAGCGGTTCCGGCAAATCCACGCTGGGTCTGGCGATTTTGCGGCTGATCGGCAGCAAAGGCGCCATTCGCTTTGAGGGCAAGCAGCTAGACTGCCTGACGCAGAACGAGGTTCGCCCGTTGCGGCGGGAGATGCAGGTGGTGTTTCAGGACCCGTTCGGCAGCCTGAGCCCGCGGATGTGCGTCAGCGACATCGTTGGCGAAGGCCTGCGAATTCACAAGATGGGCACCGCCGCCGAGCAGGAAGCGGCGATTATTGCGGCATTGAACGAGGTAGGTCTGGATCCGGAAACCCGGCACCGCTACCCTCACGAATTTTCCGGTGGGCAACGGCAACGTATCGCCATTGCCCGGGCTTTGGTGCTGAAACCGGCGCTGATCCTGCTGGACGAGCCAACGTCGGCGCTCGACCGCACGGTGCAGCGGCAAGTGGTGGAGCTGTTGCGTTCACTGCAAGCCAAGTACAACCTGACGTATTTGTTCATCAGCCATGACCTGGCTGTCGTCAAAGCGCTGAGCCACCAGTTGATGGTGGTCAAGCATGGCCAAGTGGTCGAACAGGGAGCTGCGCAAGATATTTTTGCCGCCCCCAAACATCCGTATACACAGCAGTTGCTGGAAGCCGCTTTTCTGGCACCAGCCACTGCGCAATAACCTGAAAGAGGAGCAACACATGGGTTTTCTCGCCGGTAAGCGCGTACTGATCGTCGGTGTCGCCAGCAAGCTGTCCATCGCATCCGGCATCGCTGCCGCCATGCATCGCGAGGGCGCTGAGCTTGCCTTCACTTATCAGAACGACAAACTCAAGGGTCGCGTTGAAGAGTTCGCACAGGGCTGGGGTTCGAGCCCTGAGCTGTGC
>NZ_JBIUVO010000003.1:135782-285357 GCF_044742995.1 Pseudomonas sp. NPDC087803 | reverse complement strand
TATCGTGTAGAGATTCTCAGTGACACAAGCAACACAGTGGCGCCACCTTAACCCTTTTTCCGGAACGTGCCAATGTTTCTTGCGAAGGTTTCTCTGTTTTAGGGATCGGCGGTGTGACGGTTCGTCGCCAGAGCCCGTATTTCCAGCGTGTTCGGCGAGAATTGCAGCGCGGACTTTGAACCCGGCGGCGCGCCCGGTAAGATGCCGGACAGATTTTTTCCACCTCGCTATTCAGGACACCCGCCATGAGCATCAAATCGGACAAGTGGATTCGCCGCATGGCGCAGGAACACGGCATGATCGAGCCGTTCGTCGAGCGCCAGGTGCGTGGCAGCGACGACAGCCGAGTGATCTCCTACGGTGTGTCGAGCTACGGCTACGATGTGCGCTGCACCAACCATTTCAAGGTGTTCACCAACATCAATTCGGCGATCGTCGATCCGAAGAACTTCGACGCCGGCAGCTTCGTCGACATTCACAGCGACGTCTGCATCATTCCGCCGAACTCCTTCGCCCTGGCCAGCACCGTCGAATACTTCCGCATTCCGCGCAACGTATTGACCATCTGCCTGGGTAAAAGCACCTACGCGCGCTGCGGCATCATCGTTAACGTGACCCCGCTCGAGCCTGAGTGGGAAGGCCACGTGACCCTGGAATTCTCCAACACCACCAACCTCCCGGCGAAAATCTACGCCAACGAAGGCGTGGCGCAGATGCTGTTCCTCGAATCCGACGAGCAATGCGAAGTTTCGTACAAGGATCGCGGCGGTAAATATCAGGGCCAGCGTGGCGTGACTCTGCCGCGTACCTGAGCCATCCGGCAGTTCGCGGGAATTCTTTGGCGGGCAGACACTCTATGGGGTGTACTGCCCGTTTTTGCTTCTGGCAAAGCGGGCCTTCGCCGAGGAGGGTTCCATGAAGATCGATCCGCATATCACCGCTGAACTGGCAAGGCTTGAGCCCAATCAGGTTGGCGTTCTGGCCTGGTCCTTGTTGGCCCACCCGCTGAACATGGCCGGCGGGATTCCCGGCCAGCCTGATCCCGACACCCCCAACGAACAACCGACCGAACCTGGCGAGCCGACGCTGCCGGACGAGCCACCACCCGCGCCAGTGGCCTGAGCTGCTACCCCAAGAATGGCCAGTCAGCTGAGGTTTGCCCAAGACCTCAGCTGACTGGCCATATTTCGTCGTCGCCGATGACAAAAATCCTGCAGGCTTCGTCCTTCTCTACCGGATAGCCGCCGGTAAATGCGCCAAACGCTGGCATCAGGCTCAAACGCTCGCCCAGGCGGAAGCACGCCAGGCGCAAACGCTGCCGCCCCTTGCCGTTAAGCCGATAGACCGGATGCACGTGGCCGGCCAGCACATGTCGTTCGGGATGCGGGTCGGGTTCGTGCTGCAAGGCAAACGGCCCGAGCAGCAGCGGCTCCGGCACTACCCTGATGTTCAACGACAGGGGCGGATCGCCGGCACGTTTGTCGTGATTCCCACGAATCAGTGTCATCGGCAGAGCCGCGTGCCGTGCGCGCCATTCGGCCAAGGCATTCAGGGTGCCCGGCGCATGCGAACCGGGGCCGTGCAGAAAGTCACCGAGGAAAATCAGCTGCCGGCAGGGCAGTCTCGCCAGCAAGCGGTCGAGCACTTCGATATTCGCCGTCGTGGTGCCTTGTGGCACTGGCTGGCCGAGGCGGCGGTAGGCCGCGGCCTTGCCGAAATGCACATCGGCGATCAGCAGTGCTTGCTGCGCCGGCCAGTACAGGGCCTTTTCCGGCAGCAACCAGAGTTCTTCGCCGGCCAGCCGCACGGGATAAGCTGCACTCATGAGGCTTGCCCCTTGTCGGCGGATTGCTCCAGATCGCCGACCATGCGCCGGATGCGGTCGGCGAGTTTTTCCGAACTCATGCTTTCGCGCATGCGCTCCACCAGCAACGGAAAGCCCAGCGGTGTAGGACGTTTGATCAGGTGCATGTCCAGTTTCATCCGGTTGATCCGCTCCAATGTCTGTTCCAGACGACGAATATCCAGTTCTTCCCGTAAGACTTCTTCCCCGGCCTGAGCCAACAGCAGGTTGTCGGCGTCGTATTGCTTGAACACTTCGAAGAACAATCCGCTGGAGGCCTGCACCTGACGGGTGCTTTTCGGCGCGCCGGGATAACCGGCGAACACCAGCCCGGCGATCCGCGCGATCTCGCGAAAGCGCCGCAACGCCAGCTCACCGGCATTGAGGCTGGCCAGCACGTCGCGCAGCAGATGTTCGGGGCTGAGCAGCGGCGCATCGAGTTGCCCGGACCAATCAACCGGCGTGGCACTGAGCAACTCCAGCCCGTAATCATTCACCGCAATCGAGAACGTCAGCGGCTGGCGCTGACTGACGCGCCAGGCCAACAGGCTGGCGAGCCCCAGATGCACTTGGCGCCCGGCAAACGGGTAGAGAAAAAGGTGCCAGCCCTCGCGGGATTTCAGCACTTCCGCCAACAGACTGTCGGAGGTGGGCAGACCCGACCAGCGCGCCTGGGTTTGCAGCAATGGTTGCAGCGCGTGCATTTCCGGGCCGACGAACTCACCGCGGTCGGCCGCCGTGAAGCGGCTGACCACGGCGGCGGCCAGTTCGTTGGAAAGCGGCATCCTTCCGCCATTCCAGCGCGGCACGGCGGCTTTTTTCGCCGTGCTGCGTTTGACGTACGCGGTCATGTTCTCCACCCGCACCAATTCCAGCAGGCGCCCGGCGAACAGAAAGCCGTCACCCGGTTTCAGACGGGCGATAAAGCCCTCCTCGACGCTGCCCAACTGCTTGCCGCCGCCACCCTTGCTCCAGAATTTCAGGTTGATGCTCGCGTCGCTGACGATGGTGCCGATGCTCATGCGATGACGGCGCGCCAATCGCGCATCGGGTACACGCCAGACGCCGTGTTCGTCCGGTTCGACCCGGCGGTAATCCGGATAGGCTGTCAGCGACATCCCGCCGTGACGTACGAAAGCCAGCGCCCAGGCCCAATCCGCCAGGGTAAGGTCACGATAGGCCCAGGCACCACGGACTTCTTCGTACAGCTCTTCGGGAATAAAGCCACCGCCCAGCGCCATGCTGACCAGATGCTGCACCAGCACATCCAGCGGTTTGTGCGGCGACAGACGCGGTTCGATGAGTCGTTGCGCCACGGCGTCGCCTGCGGCGGCGGCTTCAATCAGTTCCAGGCTGTGGGTCGGCACCAGCGTCACTCGCGAGGTGCGCCCTGGCGCGTGACCGGAGCGCCCGGCGCGTTGCATCAGCCGCGCCACGCCTTTGGCCGAGCCGATCTGCAGGACCCGTTCCACCGGTAAAAAGTCCACGCCCAGATCCAGGCTTGAGGTGCAGACCACGGCTTTCAACTTGCCGTCCTTTAACGCTTGCTCGACCCAGTCGCGGGTCTCGCGGGACAGTGAGCTGTGGTGCAGCGCGATCAACCCGGCCCAGTCCGGCCGCGCTTCGAGCAGCGCCTGATACCAGATTTCCGACTGTGCACGGGTATTGGTGAACACCAGACTGCTGGCGCAGGCGTCGAGTTCGGCGACCACTTGCGGCAACATCTTCAGACCGATGTGCCCGGCCCACGGAAAACGCTCGATGGCCGGTGGGATCAAGGTGTCGACCTTGAGTGATTTTTCGCTCTGGCCCTGCACGCTGATGCCACCGCCCTGTGGGATCAGCACCTGTTCGGCGTGGGCTTGATTACCGAGGGTGGCGGACACGCCCCAGACGATCAGTTCGGGTTGCCAATGGCGCAGGCGGGCGAGGGCCAGTTGCAGCTGTACGCCGCGTTTGTTGCCGAGCAGTTCGTGCCATTCATCGACGACGATCATCCGCAGGCTCGCCAAGGCAGTCCTGGCGTCGGCGCGGGCGAGCAGCAGGGTCAGGCTTTCCGGGGTGGTGATCAACGTGGTCGGCAGGCGTCGGCCCTGTCGCGCGCGTTCGGCGCTGCTGGTGTCGCCGGTGCGCAGACCGATGCTCCACGGGATCTGCAAATCGCTGACCGGCGCTTGCAGGGCGCGGGCGGTGTCGGCGGCGAGGGCGCGCATCGGCGTGATCCACAGCACGGTCAGCGGTTCGCTCTGGGGTTTGCGTTTGCTGGTTGTAGCTGCGGGGGCGGCTGATCGGGCGAAGCGGTTGAGTGCGGCGAACCACACTGCATAGGTTTTACCGGCGCCGGTGCTGGCGTGGAGCAGGCCCGACTGACCTTGTTTGACGGCGGCCCACACCTGCTTTTGAAAGGCGAACGGCTTCCAGTTGCGTGCGCTGAACCAGAGTTTTGCGAAGTCGGTGGAGGTCGGCATACCGGCGGCGTGCGCTCTGAAGGTGTTCCTTCAGTGACCGCGCCGACATGCGAAAGGTTTAATCACACCGCAACCCCAATGTAGGAGCTGCCGCAGGCTGCGATCTTTTGATCTTGAAAGGCAACTTCAAAAGATCGCAGCCTGCGGCAGCTCCTACACGGGGGATTCGGGTTACTTGAGGTTACCGCTGAGGAACTGCTTCAGCCGTTCGCTGCGCGGATTGCCCAGCACCTCTTCCGGTGCGCCTTCTTCTTCCACCAGGCCTTGATGCAGGAACAGCACCTGACTGGAGACCTTGCGCGCAAAGCTCATCTCATGGGTCACCATGATCATTGTCCGGCCTTCTTCAGCCAGACCCTGAATCACCCGCAGCACCTCACCCACCAATTCTGGATCGAGTGCCGAGGTTGGTTCGTCGAACAGCATGACTTCCGGTTCCATCGCCAGTGCCCGGGCAATCGCCACCCGCTGTTGCTGGCCGCCAGAGAGAAACGCCGGGTATTGATCGGCAACCCGTGCGGGCAGGCCGACCTTGTCCAGATAACGGCGGGCGCGGTCTTCAGCTTCCTGCTTGCTGCAACCCAGCACCCGGCGCGGAGCCATGGTGATGTTTTCCAGCACAGTCATGTGGCTCCACAGGTTGAAATGCTGGAAGACCATCGCCAGTCGCGTGCGCAGGCGTTGCAGTTCATTCGGGTCGGCGACGTGCATGCCGTGGCGGTCGGTGACCATGCGGATCGCCTGGCCATCGAGGCTCATGGCGCCATCGTTGGGTTGTTCGAGGAAGTTGATGCAGCGCAAAAAGGTGCTTTTGCCCGAACCGCTGGCGCCGATCAGGCTGATCACGTCGCCGGTTTTGGCCTTGAGCGAAACGCCTTTGAGTACCTGATGGTCGCCATAGCTTTTGTGCAGACCTTCAACAGTCAATTTGTACATGGGACAGACATCCTCAAGGCGAAAGTAGGTAGCCGCTGCGATAGGCTTCAGCGCCCGCTACGTGGGCGATCACCATGCCGGCAGTGGCCATGCGCCGCAGCGAGCGGGCGTACAGCAGGCCGGCGGCGGTGCAATGAATGGGGGTGACCCGGTCGTGGATCGGGTCGATGATTTCGGCAATCTGTTGCCCGGCGTGCAGGTATTGTCCGGGCGTGGCGGTGTACACGAGCAAGCCGCCCACCGGCGTGGTCACCGGTTCGACGCCGGCCAGCGGCGTGGCGGGGAAGGGCAGGGGCGGCTGTGGCTTGGTCTCGCCGACGATCGCGTCGAACTGGATCAGGTAATCGATCAAGGCCTGGCAGTCACGGCTGGCCATCGGGTGATTGACGTCACCCTGGCCGCGCAACTCCACGGTCACCGAAAAACTGCCCATCGGAATCTCGAAGTGTTCGCCAAAGCGCTCCTGCAGTTGCCACCACAGCAGGGTGAAGCATTCGTCGAACGACTGGCCGCCGGAGTCGGTGGCCAGCAGACTGGCCTGGGCCTCGATGTAACGCGCCAGCGGCTCGACCTGCGGCCACGCTTCGGGCGTGGTGTAGAGATGAACCACTGATTCGAAATCGCAGTGCAGGTCGAGCACCATGTCGGCATCGCACGCCAGCCGTTGCAGGGTCAGGCGCTGGGATTGCAGTTGCGTGGCGGCGGTCTGACGGGCGAGCGCGTTGCGCAGGCTGGCGCGGATCAGCTCAAGGTTGCGTTGCGGGTCGTCGCTCAGCTTGCCTTCAATGTCGTTGCCGATTTCTTCGCTGAGGTCGACGAACCAGCGATTGAAATTCTGCCCGCTCTCCATTTCGTAACGGCCCAGCGGCACGTCCATCAGCACTTGTTCGAGGCCGACCGGATTGGCCACCGGCACCAGCACGATCTGGCTGCGCAGGCGCCCGGCGGCTTCCAGCTCCGCCAGCCGCTGCTTGAGGTGCCAGGCGACGAGCATGCCGGGCATTTCGTCGGCATGCAGCGAGGACTGGATGTAGATCTTGCCTTGGGCCTGCTGCGGGCCGAAGTGGAAGCTGTGGATCTGTCGTGCGGTCCCCGGCACCGGGGCCAACAGGTCATGGATCTGGTGTCGCATTACAGGGTTTCCTAGTGGGTCGGCCCGAGGAAGGCCAGCCATCGGCGTTCGGCAAGGCGGAACAGGCCGACCAGCGCGAAGGTGATGGTCAGGTAGATCAGCGCGGCGATGCCGAACGACTGGAAGGTCAGGTAGGTCGCCGAGTTGGCGTCCCGCGCAACTTTCAGGATGTCGGGGATGGTCGCGGTGAAGGCCACGGTGGTCGAGTGCAGAATCAGGATCACTTCGTTGCTGTAATACGGCAACGAACGGCGCAGCGCCGACGGCATGATCACGTAGGCGTACAGCTTCCAGCCGGTCAGCCCGTAGGCCTTGGCCGCTTCGACTTCACCATGGTTCATGCTGCGGATCGCCCCGGCGAAAATCTCCGTGGTGTAAGCGCAGGTGTTCAGGGCGAACGCGAGGATCGTGCAGTTCATCGCATCGCGAAAGAAACTGTCGAGCAACGGCTGCGCGCGCACGGCGGCCAGGCTGTAGATCCCGGTGTAGCAGATCAGCAGCTGGATGTAGAGCGGCGTGCCCCGGAACAGGTAGGTGTAGAACTGCACCGGCCAGCGCACATAGAAGTGCGACGAGACCCGGGCAATCGACAGCGGAATCGACACCAGGAAGCCAATGAAGATCGAGGCGCTGAGCAGCCACATCGTCATCGCCAGGCCGGTGATGTTGTTGCCGTCGGTATAAAGGAAGGGTTTCCAGTATTCCTGCAGGAGTTCGATCATCGTACGGCCTCCCGGGCACCGGCGGCGTAGCGACGCTCGAGCCAGCGCAGGATGACGTTCGAAGCACTGGTGATCAGCAGATAGATCAAGGCGGCGAGTACCAGGAAGTAGAACAGTTGATAGGTGCTTTTACCGGCGTCCTGCGCGGCTTTGACCAGGTCGGCCAGACCGATGATCGACACCAGCGCGGTGGCCTTGAGCATCACCATCCAGTTGTTGCCGATGCCCGGCAGGGCGAAGCGCATCATTTGCGGGAACACCACGAAGCGAAAGCGCTGGCCACGTTTGAGGCCATAGGCGGTGGCTGCTTCGACCTGCCCGCGCGGTACGGCGAGGATCGCCCCACGGAAGGTTTCGGTGAAATACGCGCCATAGATGAAGCCCAGGGTGATCACCCCGGCGGTAAAGGAGTCGATTTCGATGTAGTCCCATTCCATGACGTCGGTCAGGGCCGTCAGCCAGGTTTGCAGGCTGTAGAAGATCAACAGCATCAGCACCAGATCCGGCACCCCGCGAATCAGCGTGGTGTAGAGCTGGGCAGGCAGGCGCAACAGTTTGGATTTCGACAGTTTGGCACTGGCGCCCAAGAGGCCGAGCAATACGGCCACCAGTAGCGACAACGCCGACAATTTGATGGTCATCCAGGTGCCTTCCAACAGCAACGGGCCAAAGCCTTTGAGGCTGAAGGCGGAGAGCCCCAGATTTTGTAAGAGGTTTTCGAACATAAATCAGCAACCTGAGCGGATGGAAAAGGCGCCCATCGAACGATGGGCGCCAGGGCATTATTTACCGCTGTACAGATTCAGATCGCCAAAGTGTTTCTTTTGAATCTCGGCGTATTTGCCGTCATCGTGTAACGCTTTGATACCTTTATCTAAAAGCGCCTTCAGCTCTTTGTTACCTTTCTTAATACCGACAGCGGTTTTGGCTGGCAGCAATTCGCTGTCGACCGGCTTGCTGACTTCATAGTTGGCGCCATCCGGCGACTTCAAAAAGCCCAGTTCGGCTTGCAGCATGTCCTGGATCGAGGCGTCGAGACGGCCGTTTTTCAGGTCGGCGTAGACCTGATCCTGGTTGGCGTACGCCTGGATTTTCACCCCGGCCTTCTCCAGCACGGCTTTGGCGTAGGCTTCCTGAATGGTGCCTTGCTCGTAACCGACAGACTTGCCCTTGAGGGAAGCGACGTCATCGCTCAGGCCGGAACCCTTCTTGAACACGTAGGAAGTCGGGCCGGAGAACAGCTCGCTGGAGAAGTCGATCGCCTTTTCACGGGCCGGGGTCACGGTCATCGACGAGATCACACCGTCGAATTTGTTGGCGTTGAGGCCCGGAATCATGCCGTCGAAGTCGCTTTCAACCCATTTGCACTTGACCTTCAGCTCGGCGCAGATCGCGTTGCCCAGGTCGATGTCGAAGCCCACCAGGCTGCCGTCGGCCGCTTTCGACTCGAACGGTGCGTAGGAAGGATCAACGCCAAAACGCAGCTCTTTGTATTCCTTGGCCAGCGCGGAGCCGGCAGCCATGCACAACGCCAGTGCAGAAAGGGTCAGCAATGCTTTTTTCATTATTCAATCCCTAAGAACCAATATGAGCGCTTGTGGCGCAGAATTATTGTTACTGCAACGCGTACGACCTATAGAAAGTAGCAATTTCCGAACCAGAGTCCCGAACAAGTGTTTTAAAAGGTTGGGGAAGGGCGGAGGGCGAGGGATTGGTGCACGGAAATGGGCGGCTGTTGAAGGCTGCACCAAGTTGGGTCGATGCGTGCATTTTTAAGTGATTCAGAATACTTGTAGCGAGGGGATTTATCCCCGATCGGCTGCGCAGCAGTCGCAAATCCGATACACGCGGTCTACTGAAGGAAGCTGAGGGGCCGCTTCGCAGCCCATCGGGGATAAATCCCCTCACCACAAAATTCCCTCGCCACAGGGACTTTCTTCAGTCAAAGGTGATGAATGTCCCGGAAAACCGGGTCAGGCCAGCAAATCCTGCAACGTCGCCAGGCTGTCGGCCTCATCCACCGTCTTGTCCTGGCGCCAGCGCAGCATTCGCGGAAAGCGCACGGCAATCCCGCTCTTGTGCCGTCGCGACAGGGCGATGCCTTCGAACCCCAACTCGAACACCAGACTCGGTTTGACGCTGCTGACCGGGCCGAATTTTTCCACGGTGGTCTTGCGCACGATGCTGTCGACCTGACGCATTTCCTCGTCGGTCAGCCCCGAATAGGCCTTGGCGAACGGCACCAGCGCTCGTTGGCTGGATTCGGGCGGGCCGTCCCACACGGCGAAGGTGTAATCGCTGTACAGACTGGCGCGCCGGCCATGTCCGCGCTGAGCATAGATCAACACCGCATCGACGCTGAACGGATCGACCTTCCACTTCCACCACACGCCCATGTCCTTGGTCCGGCCCACGCCATACAGGGCGTCGCGGGCCTTGAGCATCATGCCCTCGACCCCCAGTCGCCGTGAGGCTTCACGCTGCCGGGCGAGATCGAACCAGTCGCTGCCGGTGAGAATCGGCGAGGCCAGTAACACCGGGTTGTTACCGTGAGCGATGACTTGCTCCAGTTGCGCCCGCCGTTCGGCCTGCGGGCGGTTGCGCCAATCTTCGCCCTGCCATTCCAGCAAGTCGTAGGCGAGCACCACCACCGGCACTTCTTCGAGGATTTTCCTGTCGAGGGTTTTGCGCCCGATGCGTTGCTGCAACAGGGCGAAGGGTTGCACCGCCGGCGGTGCGGTCGATTGCGGATCGAAGGCGTCTTCGGTGCTCGGATGGGTGCTTTTCCAGACCACGATTTCGCCGTCGATCACTGTGCCGTCGGGTAACGCGTGGACCAGCGTGTCGAACTCGGGGAAGCGCTCGGTGACCAGTTCCTCACCCCGCGACCAGACCCACAGCCGACCCTCGCGCTTGACTACTTGCGCACGGATGCCATCCCACTTCCATTCCACCTGCCAGTTGCTCGCCGGCCCCAGCAGCCCTGCAAATTCCTCGACCGGTTGCGACAAGGCATGCGCGAGGAAAAACGGGTAGGGCTGGCCGCCACGCTGGGCGTGTTCGTCGGCGGATTCCGGCGCGATCAGTTTCAAGTAGCTGGCCGCGTTCGGCCGGTTTGACAGGTCGGTGTACCCCACCAGCCGTTGCGCCACGCGTTTGCTGTCGAGGCCGGCCATCGACGCCAGCGCGCGGGTGACCAGCAGTTTCGACACGCCGACGCGGAAGCTGCCGGTGATCAACTTGATGCACAGCATCAGGCTCGGCCGATCCAGTTGCGCCCACAGCGCCGGCAGTTGGCGGGCGAGGTATTCCGGGGTTTCACCGCGCAGTGGCAGCAACTTGTCTTCGATCCATTCGGCAAGGCCGGCTTCGGAGCTGTGCGAATTTTCCGGCAGCACTAAAGAAATGGTTTCCGCCAGATCGCCGACGGATTGATAACTTTCCTCGAACAGCCAAGGTTGCAGCCCCGAAACCTCCACCGCCAGTTCGCGCAGGATGCGCACCGGTACCAGTTGCCGCGGGCGTCCGCCCGAGAGAAAGTACACCGCCCACGCCGCGTCCTGCGGAGCAGCTTGAGCAAAGTAACCTTGCATGGCGGCCAGTTTGGCGTTGCTGGACGTGGTGGCGTCGAGTTCGGCGTACAACTCGGCGAAGGCTTTCATGCTTGCACCTCGGGGATGGCCGGTTCGGCGTCGATGTTTTCCTCCTCGTCGTCGCCGTATTCGGTGTTGAAACCCTGCGCATCCAGGCCTTGTTCACGCAGATGGCGGACCAGCACGCCGATCGAGCCGTGGGTGACCATCACCCGCTCGGCGCCGGTCTGTTCGATGGCCCAAAGCAGACCTGGCCAATCGGCGTGATCCGACAGCACGAAACCGCGATCCACGCCACGCCGCCGGCGGGTGCCGCGCAGGCGCATCCAGCCGCTGGCGAAGGCATCGCTCAAATCGCCGAAACGGCGCATCCAGGTGCTGCCACCGGCCGAGGGCGGGGCGATGACCAGCGCCTGACGCATGATCGGGTCGGACTTTTTCACGTCGCCGGCGTAGATCGTTGGCGGCAGGTACACCCCGGCCTCGCGATAGACCCGGTTCAGCGGCTCGACGGCGCCATGGCTGAGGATCGGCCCGAGGCTGGCGTCGATGCCGTGCAGAATTCGCTGCGCCTTGCCGAACGAATAGCAGAACAGCACGCTGGCCTTGCCCGCAGCGATGTTCGCCTGCCACCACTGGTTGATCTCGCTGAACACCTGCGCCTGCGGTTGCCAGCGATAGATTGGCAGGCCGAAGGTCGATTCGGTGATGAAGGTATGGCAGCGCACCGGTTCGAATGGCGCGCAGGTGCCATCGGGCTCGATCTTGTAATCGCCGGACGCGACCCAGACTTCGCCGCCGTATTCCAGGCGCACCTGGGCCGAACCGAGCACATGGCCGGCGGGATGGAAACTCAAGGTCACGCCGTGGTGGGTCAGCCGCTGGCCGTAGGCGAGGGTTTGCAGGTTGATGTCCTGACCCAGACGCGCACGCAAAATCCCTTCGCTGGCGCTGCTGGCAAGGTAATGCTGATTGCCGTTACGGGCGTGATCGCCGTGGGCATGGGTGATCACCGAGCGCTCGACCGGGCGCCACGGATCAATGTAGAAATCCCCGGCAGGGCAGTACAAACCTTCGGGGCGGGCGATAACAAGGTCCATGTCGTTACCTGAATGGAGGGCTTGTTAGCTATGAGGTGGGCGCGAGTCCGGAAGTTCTATCGATTATTTTCAGGTCGGCACAAAGTCCCTGTAGGAGTGAGCCTGCTCGCGATCACGGTGTGTCAGACGCTTCAATTTTTGAAGGTCAGACCGCGATCGCGAGCAGGCTCACTCCTACAAAGGGATTGCGTTTATTTGCCGGGGGTGAGGGTCAATCGGTTTTTGCCGTAAACCCGGTCAAAGTTCTGCGGCTGCATCGGCAAGCCGATGTACTGGCCCTTGAGCCAGGCATCAATGCCATTGAGGTAGTTCGGGCTGGCCGGGTTACCCGACTGGCCGGTACCGTTCTGCCCCATCAGTGGCTCAGCCTGGCTGAAGTCGACGATGAAACGCATCGAGGGTGCGCGGGTGGTGTTGAAGTCCTTGCCCCAGGCAAACGCCGCGGTATTGAGCGTGGTGTGATCGCCGCCGGCTGCCAGTGGGCCGCGAACGGTCTGGCCGCTGGCGTTTTTCCACGTGTAGCCATGCAGTTTGCCCCACTGCCAGGCCTTGCGATCGCCACCCAACTGACTGTCGCCAGCGCTGATCGCGGCCGCCAGACTGCGCGCCAGAATCAGCGCTTTGTCTTCTTTCTGCGGGGTACGAATGTCATCCCAGAACGGGCTGTCTTCGCGCCCGAGCAGGTGATCGGCCTGCGCTGCGTAGGACAAGTCGCCATTGGCGATAAAGGCTTTCCACGCCGGGCTCGACTCGGGGCCGAGTTCGTCGAGGAAGATCTGCTGCATGCTTTCTTGCAGGAACAGTTCATAGATCGCCGCATCAGCCGACGTCGGGCTGAGCTTGCCGTCAAACGCCATCAACCGGCTGAAGGCCTCACGAGCCTTGCTGCGATCGGCGTCCGGCAGGGCGTCGATCGCCTGTTTCAGCGGCTGCTTCATGCCCGGCGCTTCGAACATTTTCTTCAGCTTGGCGGCGAACGTGGTGGTCTGGTCGTACTGCATGGCGATCACGCTGCGACCGTCCTGTTTGCCGCTGCCGGCCAGTTCCGCCAGACGCTCGCCGCGTTCCGGCGCCGCCCAGGAATTGGACAGCTGCATGCCGTAACCGTGAGGAATGACCCGCTGGTTGGCGGTGCCGAGCCAGCCCTGGGCCGGGTCCTGATCGTACGGGTGGAGCATCGGGTCGGCATACCCGTCCCAGTCATAACGACCTTCCCAGCCCGGCGACGGCAGCAGACCTTCGCCTTCGCGCCGGTTGGGGAAACGTCCGGTGACTTGCCAGCCGATGTTGCTGGCGTCGGCGAATACCATGTTCAGGGCGATGGCGCGGATCTCGCGGCTGGCGTCCGAAGCGCGTTCAACATTCTGCGCGCGGGTCAGGTCAAAAAATGCGTCCAGCGATTTGTCATCGGTGAAGCTCGGGGTTTGCAGGGCCAGACCAAAACCGTTGCCCTGGGCTGCCTGGGCACTGTTGAGCAGCGCACCGTGGCGGGTTTCGTACACCGCTTCGCGAATCGGTCGCTGGCCTTTGACGAAATAGGTTTCGTTGCGTACGCCCATAGGCTGCCACTTGCCGTTGACCTCATAGGTCAGGCTGTTGCCCTGACGGCGGATTTTTTCCAGGAACAGGTCCTGGTTGTCGCCAAGCACGCTGGTGGCGCTCCACGCGACTTTGCCGTTGAAACCACCGAGCACCATCGGCAGGCCGGCGACGGTGACGCCGGCAGCCTGATATTTCGGCGCGCGGATCTGCACGAAGGTCCACAACGACGGTGCCGCCAGTGGGCCATGGCTGTCGCTGGCGAGGATGCTCTTGCCGCTGCGGCTGCGTTGCGGGGCGATCGCCCAGTTGTTCGAAGTGCTGGCGCCCAGCAGATTAACCGCCGCCAATTGTTGACTGGCGTTGTTCAGTTCGCTGAGGCCGGGAATCTGCCCGTTGAGCTTGAGGCCTTGCAGCTTGTCGGCTTCGGCCAGTGGCAGATTTTCATCCGGCGCGGACGGGGTCAGCCAGGCAAGTTTGTCGCTGCTCACGGTTTGCGCCAGTACCAGTGAGGAAATCTCTTCCGGCAGATTGGCCGACTGGCTGAAATTCAGCAGCGCAAAGATCAGCGCCGAGTCTTCCGCTTTCCAGTATTCCGGTTTGTAACCACTGGACGCGAGATCGCCCGGCAGTTTGTCGGCGTAGCGGAACAGGTAAGCGTTGACACCCCGCGCATAGACTTCGAAGAACCGCTTGAGGCGTGGCGATGAGGCCTTGTACAGCTCGTCGGCGCTTTTCTTCAGGTTGACCGCGCGCATGTAGCGGTCGGCATCGAGCATCGAAGCGCCGGACATTTCCGCCAGTCGGCCTTGGGCCAGCAGGCGCAGGGTGACCATCTGGTTGATGCGGTCGCTGGCATGCACGTAACCGAGGGTGAACAGGGCGTCGTGGAAGCTGTTGCTTTCGATCAGCGGCATGCCCATGGCATTGCGGCGTACCGAGACGTTCTGTGCCAGACCTTTGAGCGGTTGCACGCCGGAGGTGGGAGGAACGGTGTCCTGCGCGTTCCAGGTCTGGCAACCGGACAGGCTCAAGACACCGGTCACTGCTGCGGCAACGCCGAACCGGGGTAGAAAATGTGTAAGGGCTGGCGAGGCCATGGCAAAGCTCCTGCGGGGGTGTAGAGGCTGGGGGCGCAATAAAGCCGCTACGTTAGTGAGCAGGAGGTGGCCGCGCAAGCGGGGGCAGGGGTTATTTGTGTATTTCTGTCGAATGGAAAAGATCGCAGCCTGCAGCAGTTCCTGCATTGGCTTGCGTACACCCTGCAGGGGCTGCCGGAGGCTGCGATCTTTTGCGCTTCAATCAGGCTTTCGGCGGGTTGATCTGCTGCACCAAGGCATACGCCTGCACCGTCGCCGGACGCTCCTTGATCCGGTTGAACCAGCGCAACACGTGCGGGAAGTCTTCAAGGTTCTGGCTCTGCCACTTGTGCGAGACGATCCACGGGTAGATCGCCATGTCGGCGATGCTGTATTCGCTGCCGGCGACGAATTCGTGATCGGCCAGTTGCTTGTTCAACACGCCGTAGAGGCGCGCGGTTTCGTCGATGTAGCGTTTGATCGCGTAGGGGATTTTTTCCGCGGCGAACTGGCTGAAGTGATGATTCTGCCCGGCCATCGGCCCCAGGCCGCCCATCTGCCAGAACAACCATTGCAACGCGGTTTGCCGGCCGCGCAGGTCTTTGGGCAGGAACTTGCCGGTCTTCTCCGCCAGATACAGGAGGATCGCTCCGGACTCGAACAGCGACAGCGGCTCACCGCCATCGGCCGGTTCGTGATCGACGATCGCCGGAATCCGATTGTTCGGCGCGATCTTCAGAAAGTGCGGCTGAAACTGCTCGCCCTGGCTGATGTTGATCGGATGCACCTTGTAAGGCAGGCCAGCCTCCTCAAGGAACAGCGAAATTTTGTGGCCGTTGGGGGTGGTCCAGTAATACAGATCGATCATTGCAAACTCCAGATCAACAATTGGCTTGGTTGCGTAGCGCAAACGCCGGCAGCAGGTGGTCCCGTGTGTTCGATAGCTTGCTTAATAAGTGCAGGTGATGCTGAACTGCGGAAAATTCAATGACCCCCGTGAGAAAAATCGCCATGGAGCTGAAGGCCAACGCTGCACTGATCATTATCGACCAGCAACAAGGCATTCTGCATCCGCGCCTGGGGCGGCGGAATAATCCGCAGGCCGAAGAACGCATGCTCGACTTGCTGGGGGCATGGCGCAGCAGCGGGCGACCGGTGATTCATGTGCAGCATTTGTCGCACTCGGCGGACTCGGTGTTCTGGCACGAACAACCGGGGGTTGAATTTCAGCCACGGTTTGCGCCGCAGCAAGGCGAGTGGCTGATCCAGAAACGTGTGCCGGATGCGTTTTGCGCCACAGGGCTGGAAGCGCAGTTGCGTGAGGCGGGGATCGGGCAATTGATAATCGTTGGTGTGGCGACCCACAACTCGGTGGAATCCACAGCGCGCACGGCGGGCAATCTGGGTTTTGATGCCTGGGTGGTGGAGGACGCGTGTTTCACCTTCGACAAGGCCGATTACTTCGGCACGCAGCGCTCAGCCGAAGAGGTGCACGGGATGTCGCTGGGGAATTTGCACGGGGAGTATGCGACGGTGGTCAGTGCGAAGCAGATTCTGGCGGCTGTCTGAACGGTTTGGGGTGAATGTGCCGGCCCTTTCGCGAGCAAGCCCGCTCCCACACTCGACCGAGCTCAGTCAGCAGGAACGCTGTCGAGTGTGGGAGCGGGCTTGCTCGCGAAGGCGTTGTGTCAGGCGAAGAAGGACTTCGCCCAGGGCATCAAGCGCCGTGGCACTTCTTGAATTTCTTGCCGTTGCCGCATGGGCAAGGGTCGTTGCGGCCGACGTCTTTCAGGGCGTTGCGCACCGGTTCCTGGTGGGCGTGGCCGCAGTTCGGGCCGTGCACGTGGCCATGGTCGTGATCGTGATGATGGTCATGATCGTGGTTGCAGTCAGGGCCATGGACATGAGGTTGCTGAGTCATCGGTTTTGCTCCGGAATTAAATCGGCGGGGATTATCACGCCATTGCGCTCCAGGTGCACGTAGTGGGCGATGAATAAACCGGTTTCCAACTCGCCTTGCAGTCGATAGGGCACTTGCTGGTGCGGACTCTTGAGCATTTTCACCACGTCCTTCACTCGCGGCCACAGGTTGGTGCGGATCGGTATCCGATACAACGCGCTGCTTTTCGGGCCCACGGTGATCCAGTGTTCATGCTCGCCTTCGGCCAGCAGCAGGTCCGCCAGATGAATGCGATATTCCATGCCGCGCACGGTCAGATCGCTGTCGTTGGGGTTGTCGATGCGAAAGTGCAGGATGAATTTCTGCTCGAGCAATTTGGCCCGCACCACCTCGACCTTCACCAGGTGCACGGCGGGGTCGACGCTGTCGTCGCTGAACCATGAGGCGCAACCGCCGAGGCTGAGGATCAGCAGCAGGGGAAGTGTTTTGAGTGTGCGCCATAGTCCGAGCATGAATTAACTCCCTTTGCAGCCAGTCTAGACGCTAAAAAGATCGCAGCCTGCGGCAGCGCCTACAGGTGTCGTGTTCCTTGTAGGCGCTGCCGCAGGCTGCGATCTTTTGATCCTATGCGCCGAAATACCCCGCACAGCACTTCTTGAACTTCTGCCCGCTGGCACACGGGCAGCTGTCATTGCGCCCCAGCTTCAACTGCACGGTCGGGTCGATGAAGTACCAGCGCCCATTGTTCTGCACGAACGAGGAACGCTCGCGGTGGCTGTGTTCGCCCTGGCTGTCGTGCCAGCGCGCGGTGAAGGTGACGAAGGCGTGTTCCGGCTGGCCGCCGAATACTTCGGAGCTTTCGACCTCAAGACCGAGCCAGGTGCTCTGCGCGCTCCAGGCACTGATCGACTGGCGATCCAGACCCGCCTGCTGGGCGGGCAGGGTGGTGGCCACCAGATAGTCGATCAGCCCCAGCACGTAGGCACTGTAGCGCGACCGCATCAGCGCTTCGGCGCATGGGGCCGGGTGGCCGGCGTGATAGTGACCGCAGCAGGCCTCCAGCAGGTTGCCGCTGCCGCACGGGCAAATCGCTGTACTCATTGCATTACCACCAGTATTTGCCGAAGTTTTCCGGATTGGCCCAAAACCGCGAGTTGAGCCAGTCGGGGACTTGTTTGTAGTCAAGCAGATCATAGGTGAACAGGGTCAGTACCTGCTCGTCACGCTGGAAGCGTTCACTGGCCTGCAGTGCCAGCGAGTAGAAATCGGTTTCCTGCCAGCCGCTGGCGGGCAGGTCCGCCAGCACCGCGATGCGACTGGCGTTGAGGTTGCGAATCCCGCCCAGCAGATTCAGGCCGTCACGCTTGGGCAGATGCTCCAGGCAATCGACCACCAGCGCCAGGTCGAAGCGCCGCGCCGCGAGTTCGGCGGGCAACGCGCCGGGTTCGGCGTGGGCCACGCAGCAGTCCGGGTGCGCTTGTTTAAAAGCGGCGAGCGCCGGAAATTCGCTGGCGCCGATCAGCAGCAAACGCGCCGGGGCATAGCGATCCAGTAATGCAGCCAGCGCCTGCTGCGGCGTGCGCGAAGAAATGGCGACGTTCATCGAAGCTCCTCAATCAGATCGCCAAGACTAGCGCGCCAGACGGATCCGGCCTAGACCCCGATTTATCGCTTGCGGCAAAAGTGCCGAATCCCTGTGAACACGGTGCCAAATGACGCTGGCCTATTGCTGGCGGAGATTAAAACTCCGGTCTTTACTCCGTGAATCGGTTCTAAGCCGATCCCTCAGGAGAAAACCAGATGAGCATAGTTCGGACAGCATTACCTTTGATTCTGCTAACCAGTGTGTTGACTGGTTGCGCAGGTTTGCAGAAAACCGACTGGCCGACCTGTGCGGCGGTCGGCGGTGTGGTCGGTGCGGGCCTCGGCGCGACGGAAAGTTCGGCGTGGGCCGGCTACGGCGCGCTGCTGGTCGGTGGTACGGCAGCGGCCTACTGCTGGGTGCACGGTGACGGCGACGAAGACGGCGATGGTGTGCCGGACAGTCGCGACAAGTGCCCGCACACCCCTCGCGGTGTGCAGGTCGATGCTGACGGCTGCCCTCCACCTGCCCCTGCGCCAGTGGTAGAAGAGGCGGTTGTGGTCAAGGAAGAAACCATCGTCATTCGTGATGTGCACTTCCAGTTCGACAAAGCCACCCTGACCGGTGCCGACAAACAGGTTCTGGATAAAGTCGCCACGCGCCTGAAACAAGAGTCGTCGACGGCGCAACTGACCGTGACCGGCCATACCGACAGCGTCGGCAGCGATGCCTACAACAAGAAACTGTCGGATCGTCGTGCGCACTCGGTGGTGGAATACCTGATTTCGCAAGGTGTGCCGCGTGCCAGCTTCGTCTCGGTGAGTGGTGCCGGTGAAAGCCAGCCAGTGGCGGATAACAAAACCGCTGACGGCCGCGCGCAGAACCGTCGTACCGAAATCAAAATCGTCCGCTAGCCCCTCTCGCATCCGCGGCTTGTGCAGTCGCGGATGCGGGTCTTTACTCCTGTGTAACCGGTATGGGCCGGTGACACAGGAGCTTTCACAATGACTGTTTTCTCAAGGTCCGTCTTACCGGTGCTGCTGCTGGGCAGCCTGCTCACCGGTTGCGCCACCCACAGCGATGGCGACGCCCCCCTCAATCAACGTACGTGGCCGATCTGCAGCCTGATCGGCGGGCTGGTCGGTGGCGGTCTCGGTGCCATCGAAAGTGGCGGCTGGGCCGGTGGCGGCGCGGCGCTGGGGATTCTTACCGGCGGGCTGATCTGTTACGCCCAGGATGGCGATGAAGACGGCGATGGCGTGTTCGACCGCCGCGACCGTTGCCCTGACACTCCGGCCAATACCCCGGTCGATCATCGTGGTTGCCCGTTGCCGCAATACCCGGTCACGGAAAAAACCCCTGAACCTGCACCGCAAACCGAAGTCATCACTCTCAGCGATGCCGGCAATGTGTTGTTCGATTTCGACAAGTCGGACCTGACCCCTTCCGCCAAGGCCCAGCTCGATACGCTGATGGACAAGCTGCGCAATGCCGACGTGGTCAGCATCAAGGTCATCGGGCATACCGACAGCAAAGGTTCGGATGCGTATAACCAGGCACTTTCGGAACGGCGCGCCAGCAGCGTCGCGGCGTATCTGCTGAGCCAGGGTCTGGAACCGAGCAAGCTGACCAGTGAAGGACGTGGCGAAAGCGAGCCGGTGGCTGACAATGCGACTGACGAGGGACGGGCGAAAAACCGTCGCGTGGAGTTGCATATCAATCGCTAAGACATCTCTGTAGTGCGCAGGCTAGAGCTGCCGGTCGACGATCATCGTCGATCCGGCAGCGATCCGACGACTGACAAAAGTTTTTTCTTTTGCCCCTCTGGCTTATCCCCCGCGTAAGCCGTTACTGTGCGCCCAAAGAATAATTCCGAGACGGGGGAGCGTATGAAGGTTTTCTGGGGGCTGGGGCGGTTGCTGACCCTGCTGTTCTGGTGCGTGGTGGTGGTCAATCTGCTGATGCCGTTTGTGCATCCGCTGCATTTGCTGGTCAATCTGGCCGGTGCCTTGCTGCTGGCGCTGCATGTACTCGAATTGCTGTTCTCGCGCCTCAAGGGGCGCGCCAACCCGTGGCGTGACCGTCTGCGTATCCTGCTGTTCGGCGTTTTCCACCTGCAAACCATCCCGGCCCCGGCCGCTCCGGAGGCTTCTTCCCATGCGTAAACTTTGCCTGCTCGCTGCATTCATCAGTCCCCTGGCCTGCGCCCAGGTGGTCAGTGTCGAAACCAACTCCCTGATGCGCCTGCCCAGCAATGCCAGCACGTTGCAGCTGGAAAAACTCGAAGTCGCCGATTACGGCACGCTGCTGATTCCGGCGAACGTGACCGAGCTCAATGTCGGCGAATTGCGCCTGGGCCACGAAGCGCGCATCGCGATCGTCCCGGGCGAACAGGCGCTGGACTTGAAGGTTATTCGCGCAGAGCTGGGTGATGGCAGCCAGATCACTGCACGCGGCGCGCCAGGCACTTACGAAAAAGCGGCGCGCGCCGGGCGTAATCTGAACCTGCAATTCAAGGCGCTGAATGCGCCGCAACTGTTGGTGGATGCCCGTGGCGGCACCGGGGCGCCGGGTTTTGTCGGTCTGGATGGTGGCAACGGTGAAGATCCGGGCTGCACCTATGGCTCGGCCGGGCACGGTTTTGACGGCAGCAATGGCAGCGACGGTCAGCCGGGCGCACCGGGGGCACTGGTACGCCTCGAAGTGCCACGGGATTTTCCGGCCGAGCTGATCAAGGTCAACGTCGCGGGTGGCGCTGGAGGCCCGGCGGGTGTTGGCGGCAAGGCCGGCAAGGGCGGCAAGTCGAAAGGTTGCCTGGTGTATCGCGCCGATGGTGGCAAGAACGGCAAGGCCGGGACTGATGGTCAGCCAGGGCCGGTGGGGGCGGCGGGTGCGGTGACCGTGCAGCGCCTGTAAAACACCGTATTTCTTAATTGTGGTGAGGGGATTCATCCCCGATGGGCTGCGAAGCAGCCCACTCCAGATACCGCGTTTCTTCAGATTGAACGCGTCAGCTGATTTGGGGCCGCTTCGCGCGCCATCGGGGATAAATCCCCTCACCACAACAGTGTTCACAGCGCAAAAAAATGGGGTGGGTCAGAACATCGGCCGCGCCGCCGCGATCGCCACCAGCACCAACCCGACAATCAGGTTGATCCCCACCACCCGGCGAATCCGCCCCAGCACCGCGGCACCCGCCGGCCAGTCTTGCGCCTCCACCGCTCTGCGCAACTCCGGCAGCATCAAACCCTGAATCCGGATAAACAGGGCCGTCATCACCACATACAGCCCTATCATCACCTGCACGTACTTCGGCGCGGTCTCAAAGCCCACTTGCTGCAAATGCAACATGCCGACACCGCTGATCGGCAGCAGGATCACCGCGACCCAGACCCAGCGGAAAAAACCTTGAAACACTTCCACCCACAAGGTCAGGCGGGCGGGGCCGTCGAGCGCCTTCATCGCCGCCGGGCGCAGGACCATCCAGGCGAAAAACATGCCGCCGACCCAGACCAGGGCGGACAGGACATGCAGTGGATAAACGAGGCTAAAAGGTGTCATTGGGGTACTCCGTTCTGCGCGGGACTGATTAGCGGGGTATGATAGCGGCCGATCCGAACTACTGAAAATTTATCCAGCGTTTTTACGCCCGACATTCAATGATCAGCACTGAACTCAAAACCACGATCCAGGGCGCCTATTCGCGTTTTCTTGAAGCCAAGAGCCTCAAACCGCGTTACGGCCAGCGTCTGATGATCGCTGAAATCGCCAAAGTCCTCGGGGATATCGACACCGACGACGAAGGCCGGCGCAGTGGCGACCCGGCGATTGTCGCGGTGGAAGCCGGCACCGGTACCGGCAAGACCGTGGCCTACAGCCTGGCGGCAATCCCCACGGCGAAGCTCGCCGGCAAGCGCCTGGTGATCGCCACCGCGACCGTGGCCCTGCAAGAGCAGATCGTCTACAAGGATTTGCCCGACCTGATGCGCAACAGCGGGCTGAACTTCAGTTTCGCGCTGGCCAAGGGCCGTGGCCGCTACATGTGCCTGTCCAAGCTCGACATGTTGTTGCAGGAGGGCCACGCGCAAACCGCCACTGCGCAACTGTTCGAAGAAGAAGGCTTCAAGATCGAGGTCGACGAGGCCAGTCAGAAGCTGTTCACCAGCATGATCGAAAAGCTTGCCGGCAATAAATGGGACGGCGACCGCGACAGCTGGCCCAACGCGCTGGAAGACGCCGACTGGGCGCGCCTGACCACCGATCACAGCCAGTGCACCAACCGTCATTGCCCGAACTTCGGCCAGTGCGCCTTCTACAAGGCGCGCGAAGGCATGGGCAAAGTCGACGTCATCGTCACCAACCACGACATGGTGTTGGCTGACCTGGCGCTCGGCGGCGGTGCGGTTCTGCCGGATCCGCGCGACACCATTTACGTGTTCGACGAAGGCCATCACCTGCCGGACAAGGCCATCGGCCATTTCGCCCACTACACGCGCCTGCGTTCCACGGCCGACTGGCTGGAAACCACCGCCAAGAACCTCACCAAACTGCTGGCCCAGCATCCGTTGCCGGGGGATCTCGGCAAGCTGATCGAGCAAGTGCCCGAGCTGGCGCGGGAGATCAAGACCCAGCAGCAGTTCATGTTTACCGCGTGCGAGCAGATTGCCGATTTCAAACCCGGCGAAGACGTCGAAGGTCGCGAGCGGCCACGCCATCGTTTCGTTGGCGGGGTGATTCCCGAGCACATGCGCGAGATGGGCATCGAGCTGAAGAAGGGCTACTCGCGGCTCAACGATCTGTTCACCCGTCTGACCGACCTGCTCAAGGAAGGCATGGACGGCGAGGTCAACATCGGCATCGCCAGCAATCAGGCCGAGGAGTGGTACCCACTGTTCGGCAGCCTGTTGTCCCGGGCCTCGGGCAACTGGGAGTTGTGGACCGCGTTCACCGCCGAAGACCCGGAAGACAGCCCGCCGATGGCCCGCTGGCTGACGCTGGCCGAAAGCGGTTCGCTGTTCGACATCGAGGTCAACGCCAGCCCGATTCTCGCCGCAGAAACCTTGCGTCGCAGCCTGTGGAACGTGGCCTACGGCTGCCTGGTGACGTCGGCGACCCTGACCGCGCTGGGCACCTTCGACCGTTTCCGCATGCGCGCCGGCCTGCCGAAAAAAGCCGTCACCGCGGTGGTGCCGAGCCCGTTCCATCACGCCGACGCCGGTGTGCTGCGGGTGCCCGATCTGAAGGCCGACCCGCGTGACGCTGCGGCTCACACTGCCGCGATCATCCGCGAGTTGCCGGATCTGGTCGAAGGCTCGCGCGGCACGCTGGTGCTGTTTTCTTCGCGCAAACAGATGCAGGACGTGTTCGACGGTCTCGACCGCGACTGGCGCAAGCAAGTGTTCATTCAAGGCAACCTGTCGAAACAGGAAACCCTGAACAAGCACAAGGCGCGGGTCGATGGCGGCGATTCCAGCGTGCTGTTCGGCCTCGCCAGTTTCGCCGAAGGCGTGGACTTGCCGGGGGCCTACTGCGAGCACGTGGTGATCGCCAAGATCCCGTTCTCGGTGCCGGACGATCCGGTCGAGGCGGCGCTGTCGGAGTGGATCGAAGCCCGGGGCGGCAATCCGTTCATGGAAATCTCGGTGCCCGATGCTTCGCTGAAACTGGTCCAGGCCTGCGGGCGTCTGCTGCGTACCGAAGAAGACCGCGGCACCATCACCTTGCTCGATCGGCGGCTGGTCACCCAGCGCTACGGCAAGGCGATCCTCAATGCGTTGCCGCCATTCCGTCGTGAAATATCCTGAGACAACGGTGGGCAGTTTTGCCCGCCGCGCTGTCTATCTCTCTGCCATGCTTTTCCATTGGCCTTTTGGTCGTTAGGGAGAACTCCGTTCTTATGATTCGCCGCTCGTTGCCTGCCGTATTTGCCTTGATCTTCGCCGCCCCGTTGCTGGCGGCGCCTGCCGGGCAGCAGACCCTGTTCAACTTCGTCCGTCCTGCCGACGTGGTGAAAGTCGTCACCGAAAACACTGACCTGCCACAAGCCAACGCCGAGCAAACCCCGGAAGGTGAAGTGCTGCGTCGGGTGACGTTCAACCCGGTAGCCCGTCCGACCTTGCGCCTGACTCCGCAAACCGGCGCCTGGGACTGGTCGCAGTCGGGCATGATGAGCCTGCGTCTGCAGAGCGCGATGAACTGGGCCGTGACGGTCTACGTGCAAATCCAGAGCAACAACGGCCAGACGCTGACCAGCCGCGTCGATCTGCCGGCCGGTCCCGCGCAAACCCTGCTGGTGCCGCTGGTGGCAACTTCGCCGCTGAGCCAGGGCATGAAGGCCGGGCCGCCGATGCCGATGACCGTCGATGGCCAGCGGATTCTGCTGGCCAGCAGCAGCGGTGAGCTGGACCGCAGCCAGGTGGTGTCGGTGAGCCTGTGGATGGATCAGCCGAAAGCCGCTCAAAGCCTGCTGCTCGAGCGCTTCGGCGTGCAGGACGGCGATGCCGTGAACCAGGCCGTGTACGGCAATCTGGTCGACGCTTACGGGCAGTCGACCCGCAGCAAGTGGCCGGAAAAAATCAGCAACGACGAACAACTGAAATCCGCCGCCACCAAGGAAGAGCAACAGCTGAAAACCTGGTTGGCCGAGCGCGAAAAGTCCTCGCTGGACAAGTTCGGCGGCTGGGACAAAGGCCCGGCGTTCAAGGCCAGCGGCTTTTTCCGCACGGAAAAGCGTGACGGTCGCTGGTATCTGGTGACGCCGGAAGGGCATCCGTTCTATTCACTCGGGGTCAACACCGTCAGCCCGCAGGTCAACCAGACCTATGTGGCCGGTCGCGAGTACATGTTCGAATCCCTGCCCAAGCCTGGCGAGCCACTCGCCAGTCATTTTGGCGACGGTGACAACCGTGGCGGCAACGGTGCCGACCAGGGCCGTGGCTACGGCAACGGTCGCTGGTACGATTTCTATGGCGCCAACCTGCAACGCCTGTACGGCGAACCTTGTGCAGCGCCGGCGCATCCCGAACCGCCAGCCGAGCCAGTGAGCGCCGCGCCGTGCAAGGCCACGGTCGATCAGCAGAAGTGGGCCACGCACACCCTCGATCGCCTGCAAGCCTGGGGCTTCAACACCGTGGGCAACTGGAGTGCCGACGCCCTCGCCGATGCCGAGCGGGTGCCGTACACCTTGCCGCTGTCGATCGTCGGCGACTACACCAGCATCAGCACCGGCAGCGACTGGTGGGGCGGCATGCCTGACCCGTTCGACCCGCGTTTCGCCATGGCCACCGAGCGTGCCGTGGCCATTGCCGCCCGGGATCACCGCGATGATCCGTGGCTGATCGGCTATTTTGCCGACAACGAACTGGCCTGGGCCGGTCCCGGCGATGATCCGAAATCGCGCTACGCATTGGCTTACGGCACGCTGAAACTGACCACCGACGTGCCGGCCAAGCGTGCGTTCCTCAAGCAGCTGCGCGACAAGTACCGCAATCAGGCGGGCTTATCGAAGGCGTGGGGCATTGATCTGCCGGCGTGGGAGTTGATGGAAGACCCGGGTTTCGTGCCGCCGCTGCCGAATCCGGAGCATCCGGAAATCGAAAACGACTTCAAATATTTCCAGAAGGTCTTCGCCGATACCTACTTCAAGACCATCTCCGACTCGCTGAAATGGCATGCGCCGAATCAATTGCTGCTCGGCGGTCGCTTCGCCATCAGCAACCCGGAAGCGGTGGCCGCCTGTGCGCAGTATTGCGACGTGCTGAGTTTCAACATGTACACCCTCAAGCCGCAGGACGGCTATGACTTCGCCGCGTTGAAGGCTCTGGACAAACCGGTGTTGATCACCGAATTCAACTTCGGCTCCAGTGATCGTGGCCCGTTCTGGGGCGGCGTTACCCCATTGGCCAAGGAAGAAGATCGCGGTCCGGCCTATGCCAACTTCCTCAAACAGGCCTTGAGCGAACCGTCGATTGTCGGCGTGCACTGGTTCCAGTATCTGGATCAACCAGTGACCGGTCGTCTGCTCGATGGCGAGAATGGCCACTTCGGTCTGGTGGGGATCACCGATCTGCCGTATCAGGGTTTTGTCGAGACCGTACGCAAGAGCAACCTGCAGGCGCTGGATCAGTTGGGCAAAGAAGCCGAAAAAGCCGCTGCGCCGGGGCATGAAGCTGAAGGCGGCCGCAAGGGTGAAGCCGGAAAAGGTCCGGGGGCCGGGCATGCGGGCGGGCACTCCGGTAATGGTCACTAGAATCTGATACTGCGGCATCGTTCTTCGCGAGCAAGCCCGCTGCCATACTGGATCTTGGAATCTATCCGGATCCTTTGGTGGGAGCGGGCTTGCTCGCGAAGGCGTCAGATGTCTCGGCGGAAATTTCAATATAACCGTCTGGCCTGCGGCTGTTCCCAAAACCCTCAAGGGCTGGAACAATGCCGACCAATTTGTAGCGTGTTTTGCGGGGGAGTTGCGGGTGCAGATTCAGGGACATTACGAGCTTCAATTCGAAGCGGTGCGCGAGGCATTCGCGGCACTGTTCGACGATCCCCAGGAACGCGGCGCAGCCCTGTGCATCAAGGTCGGCGGAGAAACCGTCCTCGACCTCTGGTCCGGTACCGCCGACAAGGACGGCACCGAGGCCTGGCACAGCGACACCATCGCCAATCTGTTCTCTTGCACCAAGACTTTCACCGCGGTCACGGCACTGCAACTGGTGGCCGAGGGCAAACTGCAACTGGATGTTCCGGTCGCCCGTTACTGGCCGGAATTTGCGGCGGCCGGCAAGGAAGCGGTGACCCTGCGTCAATTGCTCAGCCATCGGGCCGGACTGCCGGCCCTGCGTGAACTGCTCGCCCCCGAAGCCCTGTATGACTGGCAAACCATGGTCGATGCCCTGGCGGCCGAAGCACCGTGGTGGACGCCGGGCGAGGGGCACGGGTACGCAGCAATCACCTACGGCTGGCTGATCGGCGAGTTGTTGCGCCGCGCAGACGGTCGCGGGCCGGGCGATTCGATCGTGGCTCGCGTGGCCAAGCCATTGGGTCTGGATTTTCACGTCGGTCTGGCTGACGAGGAGTTTTACCGCGTGGCGCACATCGCCCGGGGCAAGGGCAATGTCGGCGATGCGGCGGCACAGCGCCTGTTACAGGTGACCATGCGTGAGCCTACAGCGATGACCACTCGGGCTTTCACCAATCCGCCGTCGGTACTCACCAGTACCAACAAACCGGAATGGCGACGCATGCAGCAACCGGCGGCCAATGGCCACGGCAACGCGCGCAGCCTGGCGGGTTTCTACGCCGGATTGCTCGACGGCAGCCTGCTCGATGGCGAAATGCTCGACGAGCTGACTCGCGAACATAGCCTCGGCGAAGACAAGACCCTGCTGACCCGAACCCGTTTTGGTTTGGGCTGCATGCTTGATCAACCCGATGTGCCGAACGCTACTTATGGCCTGGGCCCCCGGGCGTTTGGCCATCCGGGCGCCGGGGGTTCCATCGGATTTGCAGACCCGGAGCACGATGTTGCTTTTGGTTTTGTGACAAATACCCTGGGTCCGTACGTCTTGATGGACCCGCGTGCGCAGAAACTGGCGCGGGTACTTGCTACTTGTCTGTAATACTTTACTTCAGGCTCCAGGATTGGAGCCTGTTTTGGTTTTTCGATGCAAAACATCTATTTATCCGGGCAAAAGAGCTCAGATTTAATTACTTCATGTTGGGGATTTTCAATGTCATATAAAAACACTCTTGCCCTGGCCCTGTGTGTTGCGATTACCGGTTGTGCACAGACCCCCAAAAATGATGCGGACGGCAGTTGGTGGTCGTTCGGCTCTTCGGATAAAGCGGCGGCCAAAGATCCTGCATCGGCACCAGCTCCTGCGCCAGCGACAGCATCTGCAAAGGCACCGGCTCCAGCGGCAGCTCCAGCCCCAGCCCCGCTGAAGCCAGCCGCCACGGCCCCTGTGGCCAAGGCGGAAAGCAGCAGCCCTTGGTACTGGCCGTTCGGCGGTTCCGACAAATCGGCCGCCAAGGCTGATGTGAAATCCGACGTCAAAGCAGAAGTGAAGCCTGAGGCCAAACCTGAAGCCAAACCGGCTGTGGTCGCCAAAGCCGACGCTGACACAGGCACCAAGTGGTGGTGGCCGTTCAGCAAGCAGCAGAGCACTGCCAAGGATCAGGTTGCCGCCAAAGCCGTACCGATGCCGGATCCGAAAGTCACTCAAGCCTGGCTTGACGATTATGAGCCGCGTCTGCGTGCCGCCATCAAAGGCAGCAACCTGCAGTTCGAACGTCGTGAGAACGTGCTGGTGCTGATTGCACCGGTAGAAGGCTCGTTCAACCCGAAACGTCCGGCCATGCTGTTGCCGGTGACCCTGAGCCCGTTCACCAACGTCGCCAAGATCCTCGAAGCCGATCCGAAAACGGCGATCCTGGTACTCGGTCACAGCGACAGCTCGGGCGTCGCTGCAGATAACACCAAGCTCAGCCTGGAACGCGCTCAGTCGGTGGCCGCGATCTTCCGTCTCAGCGGCCTGCAACGCGACCGCCTGATGTTGCGCGGCCTGGGTGCCGATGCTCCGCGCGCCGCTAACGACAGCGCCGAGGGCCGTGCCCTGAACCGCCGTATCGAGCTGCTGGTGACACCGCAGAACACCATGGTCGCGCTGTTGAGCAAGTACAACATGCCGGCTCCGGCACCGGTCCCAGCAACTCTGGTTGCTGCGCAGGATGTCGCCAAACCGGCAACGCCAGCACCTGCCGCGAAGAAAGCCGCAGCGCCGGCCACTAAAAAGGCTGCAGCGAAAAAAGCCGCGGCCAAGGCTCCTGCGAAGAAGGCTCCGGCCAAGACGCCAGCGAAGAAAACCGAGCCGGCCAAAGCGGCGGCAAGCGACAAGAAAGTCGCCGACACCGCGGCCGCCAAGCAGTAATCCGCTAACGAAAAGGAATGCGCCGTGACCCAGGCTCTGGCAGATATGCGTCGTGATTACACCCGGGACGGACTGACCGAGGCGCAAGCCCCGGCCGAGCCGTTCGCGCTGTTCCACCAGTGGTTTGCCGACGCGGTGAAAACCGAACAGGCGCCAGTGGAAGCCAACGCCATGACCCTGGCCACGGTGGATCCAGCCGGGCGGCCGCATTGCCGCATTCTGCTGCTCAAGGGCCTGGACGCACAGGGCTTCACCTTCTTCACCAACTACGACAGCGCCAAGGGCCAGCAGCTGGCGGCCAATCCGTTTGCCGCCATGACCTTTTTCTGGCCAACCCTGGAACGTCAGGTGCGCATCGAAGGGCGTGTGGTGAAGGTCACGCCTGAAGAGTCCGACGCGTATTATCAGGTTAGGCCGCTGGGCAGCCGTCTCGGCGCCTGGGCCTCGCCGCAGAGCCGGGTGATCAACGGGCGTGGCGAGCTTGAGGATTTGCTCAAGGCGACTGAGCAGCGCTTCAGCGATACCCAGCCGGATTGCCCGCAACACTGGGGCGGTTATCGCCTGCTGCCCGAGCGCATCGAGTTCTGGCAGGGCCGTCCAAGTCGTCTGCATGATCGCCTGAACTATCGTCAACAGGGTGCCGACTGGATTCTTGAACGTCTGGCGCCTTAAGCAGTCTACCGAGCGAGATAGCCTGCCGCAGCGGCCTCAAGCCACTGCGGCAGGTCCCGACGCTTGACCTTCTGCGCCCGTGCATCTGCCAGTTGTTCGAGCATGAAGGTGCGTTTGCCTTCGTCCTTGCCAGCCAGGGATAGCGCCAGATCACGGTCCATCCAGCGTCTGATCCGTACGTACAGCCACCCGTGGAAGTACAAACCGGCGACGGTGGTGACGAAAACGATCAGGTAATCCATGAAAAATCCTTGGGGCTGCGGGGCAGGTTTGGCGATTTGGCGCTACTGTTGGGTGGGTCTACAGGTGCCTGTACCGGGCCTGAATAAAATCAAGTTTATCCGGGCTGTGTCGTGACAGGCGTCAAGCAGCGGGGTTTAATGAATAAATGTTCCTTTGGAGTTGATGCTATGCGTAAGTCTGTTCTGCTGGTTGCTTCCTTTTCCACGATGGCGATGTTGCTGACCGGCTGCCAGTCGAGCCTGACCGGTGACTCCTACTCCCGTGACGAAGCGCGTCGTGTGCAGACGATTCGCATGGGCACCATCGAATCCCTGCGTCCGGTGAAAATCGAAGGTACCAAGACCCCGATCGGCGGCGCTGCAGGCGCAGTGGTCGGCGGTGTCGGCGGCAGCGCCATCGGTGGCGGCAGAGGCAGCATCGTGGCTGCGGTCATCGGCGCCGTGGCCGGTGGTCTGATCGGTTCGGCCACCGAAGAAGGCCTGACCCGTACCCAAGGTGTGGAAATCACCGTGCGCGAAGACGACGGCAGCATGCGCGCCTACGTGCAACAGGTTCAGGAAAACGAAGTGTTCCGTGTCGGTGAGCGCGTGCGCATCTCCACCGTCGGTGGCACCAGCCGCGTTTCGCACTAAGCGAGAAAGAGCGGTAAAAGAAAACCCCGATCAGGTGACTGGTCGGGGTTTTTTGTTTGTTTCAATTTGCATGCTCATTGCTGGGCACAGGTGCCCATAAAATACTCCAGACCCTTTGGGAAGTTGACGTTCAGAAGGGCCTCTAATGCGCTCACTTGATCTTGGCTCAATAACAACTCTCCAGGTTCCAGCTCGCTAAGCGGTTTGGATTCAATGAGCTGTGCAACCTTGTCATTCATTTCGCTACCGTTGATATCCATTTCAAACTGTAGCGAGTTGTCTTGTATTTCATCAGGGTAAAATCCAGTTATTGAAAGGTAACGCATACGTTGGTCCCTTAATTTCTAGAGGTTCTTCTATCCGGCTCGGCAGGCCCGGTTTGTTCACCAGTAATATGATTGAACTCACCCAAATGAGTGGTTCCCAGTTTGTCGTATTTTTCTACAGCATTGCTTTTGTAATCCCATTCATAGATCCGACCTTTGCGGTCTACCCAGCGTGCTCGCCGCTTTCCTCCCCCCTGAACCGATGACTTGGACTTCACTCTGACTGCATCGGGAAACGCAGGTAGAGTCTTTGGGTGATCGTAGTAGGCATGATCGCGAGCTCGACTGAGCACAATGTAAACCGGCTTAACCCCCGAATCCGCCGGAAACACCAGAATGAAATCCCGATAATCCGGCGGATAAACCGGGTTCACCAGAATCCCGTCCGCCGCTTTCGTCGGTGGGTACACCCAGATATGCGGCGCCTGCGGAGCGGCCTCCAGCGCCGGAATGCCGAGAATGTCGGAACCATCCACCGCCGGCGTCCAGAGCAGTTCGACGCCTTCCCCAAGGTCGGCGACGAACCGGTTGCCGCGCGCGGAGAACTGCACGACATCGACCATTTCCCAATCGCGATTCCTGCCGGTGTAGAAACCGTAGCCCCTGAGGCTGCCATCGGCTTGTTGTTCGACGCGCAGACGCACGCGGGTGCGGGCCTGTTTGAGGCTGCGCAGTTGCTCGTCGCTATAGAGCGCGCTGTCGCCGAGGCTGGAAGGCATGAGCAGCGCCACCAGGCCTGCCAGGGTGGCGGCGGCCGTTCCGGCGGCAATGGCGGGTAGCGCTTCGAACGCGGCGCCGGCCAAGGCGAAACTGCCCAGCCCGGCGGGAATCGCGGTGGCGCCGATTTTCTTCAGGGCAACGCCGCCGGTTGCATCGCTTTCGCGAGCGCCAAGCAGGATCAGCTCGCCGTAATCCTTGAGGCTGTCGGTTGGCACCATCCCCGAAGGATTTGCGTAGTCGATGATCGCGTCCGGCAATTTGCAGGACTTGGCGAACACGCAGCCGGCGCGCACCGGATCAGGTTTTTTGGCCACCATCTCGCGGCTGCGCTCGAAGGCCTCCTGCCGCGCCAGCATGGCGTCGTATGCATTTTGTCGGGCTTCGCGCTCGGCCAGTTCGGTGGCCGTCATGTAGCGGTATGTGACGTGATGACCGTCGCCTGCCGGTGGGTTGGGAACCCGGGGAATGTCCTTGTTGCGAGCCACTGAGCGTCCTTTCGTTCATCCATCGACAACCCTTCGAAAGGGCTGTGCGACGTTAACGAAGTAGGCAGAGGGTGGCTGTAGGACGCGTCGCTATTGAAGAGGGGATTGTTCGCTGGTTTTCAGGCGAGCCTGAATTTGTGGCGAGGGAGCTTGCTCCCGCTGGGCTGCGCAGCAGAACCGGGATATCGGGATCGCTTCGCGCTCCAGCGGGAGCAAGCTCCCTCGCCACAAAATCCCAATCACAGGTGTTCTATGCAGGTAGATCGGTTCTCCGGCGACTCGCCGCCGCCGTCACCGCATACCCGATCAACGCCGCCAGAATCGAACCGGTCAGAATGCCCATCCGGTCCATCCCGGCGTAGTCGCTCACGCCCGGCTCAAAGGCCAACGAGCCGACAAACAGGCTCATGGTGAAACCGATGCCGCAGAGGATCGCCACGCCCAGCACCTGACCCCAGTTGGCACCTTGGGGCAGGGCGGCGATGCCGATTTTTACCGCCAGCCAGGTCAGGCCGAACACGCCGACGGTCTTGCCCAGCAGCAGGCCGATGGCGATACCCATGGGGACGTGATGGGTGAAGCTTTCGACGGTCACCCCACTCAGCGACAGCCCGGCGTTGGCGAAGGCGAACAGCGGCAGAATGCCGTAGGCCACCCACGGATGCAGCGCGTGCTCGAGGGTCATCAGCGGCGAGGGTTCGGCATTTTTGCTGCGCAGCGGAATGCAGAACGCCAGCGTGACCCCGGCCAGCGTTGCGTGGACGCCGCTCTTGAGCACGCACACCCACAGGATCAAACCAACAATCATGTACGGCCCGAGCTTGACCACCCCGAGCCGGTTCATCGCCACCAGCGCCGCAATGCACGCCGCCGCCAGGCCCAGCGACAGGGTAGAGAGTTCGCCGGAGTAAAAGATCGCAATGATCACGATGGCGCCAAGGTCGTCGATGATCGCCAGGGTCATGAGGAACAGTTTCAGCGACACCGGCACGCGCTTGCCCAGCAGCGCCAGCACACCGAGCGCGAAAGCGATGTCGGTGGCGGTGGGAATCGCCCAACCGTTCAGGGCTGGCGGGTTATCACGGTTGAGCAGCCAGTAGATCAGCGCCGGCACGACCATGCCGCCAATCGCTGCGGCGCCGGGCAGGACAATCTGCGACGGTTTCGACAGCTGCCCGTCGAGCACCTCGCGCTTCACTTCCAGACCGATCAGCAGGAAGAACAGCGCCATCAGCCCGTCGTTGATCCACAACAGCAGCGGCTTGGCGATCTTCAACGCACCGACCTGTGCCACCACCGGGGTGTCGAGCAGGCCGGTGTACAGCCACGACAGCGGTGAATTGTTGATGATCAGCGCGAGGATGGCGGCGGCGATCAATAGCAAGCCGCTGGCCGCTTCCAACTGAAAGAAACGGGTGAAGGTTCTGCGCAGCGGCAAGGTCACTCTCCATCTACAGGGCAAAGGTCGGACACGCACTTGCACAGAGCCTAGCAGTTGGCGGATATATTGAAGCTCAGCTGTATCTGTGAGCCGTGTAGGTTTTTTCCTATGCTGGGTGGCTGAGCCTGTGACGAGGCCACTCCTGCCCGATCCAATGAGAGCATGACCATGAGCGACAACCGACAGTGGGCCCGCGAAGCCATCCGCATCATCGAAGCGGACTTCCAGCGCAGCGCCGACACCCATCTGATCCCCTTGCCGCTGCCGGGGTTTGCAGGCATCGAGTTGTATTTCAAGGATGAGTCGAGCCATCCCACCGGCAGCCTCAAGCATCGGCTGGCGCGCTCGTTGTTCCTGTATGCGTTGTGTAACGGCTGGCTCAAGCCCGGCGCGCCGGTGATCGAGGCGTCCAGCGGTTCGACGGCGATTTCCGAAGCGTATTTCGCGCGCATGCTCGGTTTGCCGTTCATTGCAGTGATGCCGGCGACCACTTCGAAAGAGAAGATCGCGCAGATCGCTTTCTACGGTGGCCAGAGCCATCTGGTAAAGGATCCGACGCAGATTTACGCCGAATCCGAACGTCTGGCCCGCGAGCATGGCGGCCACTTCATCGACCAGTTCACCTACGCCGAGCGAGCCACCGACTGGCGAGCGAACAACAACATTGCCGAGTCGATCTTTCAGCAGATGCGTTTCGAGAAGCACCCGGAGCCGAGCTGGCTGATTTCCAGCCCCGGCACCGGCGGCACCACCGCGACCCTGGGGCGTTACGTGCGTTATCGCCAGCATTGCACGCGGGTGTTGTGCGCCGACGCCGAGCGCTCGGTGTTCTTCGATTACTACCAGACTGGCGACGCCAGTCTGCGACTGGACTGCGGCTCACGGATTGAAGGCATTGGTCGGCCGCGGGTCGAAGCATCGTTCCTGCCCAAGGTGATTGATGCGATGGTCAAGGTGCCGGACGCCTTGTCGCTGGCGGCCATGCATTATCTGGCGCAGCGTCTGGGACGGCATGTCGGCGGGTCGAGCGGCACGAACCTGATCGGCGCGCTGATGGCGGCGCAACAGATGAAAGCGGCGGGGGAGTCGGGGTCGATCGTGGCGATTTTGTGCGATGGCGGCGAGCGGTATGCCGACACCTATTACGATCAAGCCTGGCTGAAGGCTCAGGGCTATGAGCTGGAGGGGTTGATTGCAGCGGTGGCGGCGAGTGCCGAACGGGGTGAGTCGCTGCCAACCACAGTACTGCGCGCCAATATCTAAAGCCAAACGCGGAAACCAATGTGGGAGCGGGCTTGCTCGCGAATGCGTCGGGTCAGTCAACATTTTCGTCGACTGACACACCGCATTCGCGAGCAAGCCCGCTCCCACAGGATGTTGCTGTTACTTCAAAACAGGGGTATCAGTCTTCCAGACCGAGAATGTCCCGCGCCACTGCTTCCGCGATACGAATCCCGTCCACACCCGCCGACAGAATCCCGCCGGCATAACCCGCGCCTTCACCCGCCGGGAACAGGCCCTTCACGTTCATGCTCTGCAGCGACTCGTTACGCGTGATGCGCAGCGGCGACGAGGTGCGGGTTTCGATCCCGGTCAGCACCGCATCATGCAACGAGTAGCCGCGAATCTGCTTCTCGAACGCCGGCAATGCTTCACGAATCGCTTCGATGGCAAAGTCCGGCAGCGCCAGGGCCAGGTCGCCCAGGGCCACGCCCGGTTTGTACGACGGCTCGACTTCGCCCAGTTCGGTCGACGGGGTGCCGTTGATGAAGTCGCCGACCAGTTGCGCCGGGGCCTTGTAATCGCTGCCGCCGAGGATGAACGCGTGGGATTCCAGACGCTCCTGCAACTCGATACCGGCCAGCGGGCCGCCCGGGTAATCGACTTCCGGGGTGATGCCGACGACGATCCCGGAGTTGGCGTTGCGCTCGTTACGCGAGTACTGGCTCATGCCGTTGGTGACCACGCGGTTCGGCTCGGACGTCGCCGCCACTACGGTGCCGCCCGGGCACATGCAGAAGCTGTAGACCGAACGGCCGTTCTTGGCGTGGTGCACCAGTTTGTAGTCGGCAGCACCGAGTTTCGGGTGGCCGGCGTACTTGCCCAACCGCGCACGGTCGATCAGCGACTGCGGGTGCTCGATGCGGAAACCCACCGAGAACGGCTTGGCTTCCATGAACACGCCACGGCTGTGGAGCATGCGGAAGGTGTCACGGGCACTGTGGCCGAGGGCCAGAACCACGTGTTTCGAATGCAGTGTTTCACCGCTCGCCAGTTCGACGCCGACCAGTTGGCCGTCTTCGATCAGCACATCGGTGACGCGCTCCTGGAAGCGCACTTCGCCACCCAGGGCGCGGATCTCTTCACGCATGGTCTCGACCATGCCGGTCAGACGGAACGTACCGATGTGCGGTTTGCTGACGTAGAGGATTTCTTCCGGCGCGCCGGCCTTGACGAACTCGTGCAGGACTTTGCGGCCAAGGAACTTCGGATCCTTGATCTGGCTGTACAGTTTGCCGTCGGAGAACGTGCCCGCGCCGCCTTCGCCGAACTGCACGTTGGACTCGGGGTTGAGCACGCTTTTACGCCACAGGCCCCAGGTGTCCTTGGTGCGCTGGCGGACTTCGGTGCCGCGTTCGAGGATGATCGGCTTGAAGCCCATCTGCGCCAGCAGCAGTCCGGCGAAAATCCCGCACGGGCCGAAACCGACCACGATCGGGCGCTGGCTCAGGTCGCTCGGCGCCTGACCGACGAATTTGTAGCTGACATCCGGCGCCACGTTGACGTTACGGTCGTCGGCGAACTTGCCCAGCACCTTGGCCTCGTCGCGCACGTTGAGGTCGATGGTGTAGATGAAGCACAGTTCGGAGGACTTTTTGCGCGCGTCGTAGCTGCGCTTGAACAAGGTGAAATCGAGCAAATCATCGCTAGCGATGCCCAGGCGCTGCACGATGGCGGCACGCAGGTCTTCTTCGGGATGGTCGATTGGCAGCTTGAGTTCGGTGATTCGTAACATGGCGAGGATCCGGATTCGCGGGGCGCACAACTGCGCCAGGGCGTTTGAAGGCCGCGATTATAAGCCGCAAAGGCCGGATCCGGTGAGGCTAAAACGCTCAGTCGTTACGCGATCCGCCGAAATACCCGCAACCACGCTCGACCTTGCCGTCGATGCGCAGCTCGGCGCTCATGTGCTGCACGCTGCCGGTGCTGCTGTCGACGCAGCGTTGCGGCGCGACCCACAATTCGATGCGCTGGTTGTTGGCTTCGCTGCTGAGGTTGAAGCGGCCGTCGCCGAGTTGTTCTTCCACATAAGGCACGGCCAGCGCCGGCTGGCCTTCACGGTCGATGACCATGCCCTTGCCGCTGACTTTGACGTTCCACTCGGGACCATGGCCGGCGGCACGCAGGATCAACAGCTTGAAATTCGGGTCATCGCATGCGGTGCCGGAGCGCTCGACGCGATACAACTGGCCGAGGTCGAGGCGGTCGCCGGCGATCTTCCCGCGCACATCGGCAAACAGCTTGCCCTGTTGATCGACGAGAGTCGCGGCTTCTTGCAGCACGCTGGTGCCGCCGATGTCATTGACCACGTACTGACGCTGTTCGCCACACGGCTGGAACAGCAGTTTGCCGTCGGCCGCCGTCAACTGCCCTTGCATCCGGGTCTGCCCGACATGGGACGCGCTTTCACGCGGGCCATCGAGCAATTGGCAGGCGGCGAACAACGGCAGCAGGGCAACAACGAACAACGAACGGGCAACACGCATCTTCGGCTCTCCAGACAAGTGCCGCCACGTTACGCAGGCTGACCGTCGATCACAAGACTTGAGTGGCCGGTTCGGGGCTTGCTATTGAGTTGCCCGGTACCCGCCAGCATAGTGACGTACCTGTGCGGGCATGGATTGATGGTGCATGAAGCAAAACCCTTCGGTATTCCCTGAGCGGCTGTACGCGCTGGACGCCCTGCGCGGCATCGCGGCATTGGCTGTGGTGTTCTGGCATTGGCAGCACTTCTTTTTTCAAGGCGCAGTGCCCGGTCCGTTGCAACGTGAAGACCAGCCGTTGTACAGCCTTTTTTCATTGTTCTACCGGCATGGCGGTGATGCCGTATCGCTCTTCTTCAGTCTTTCCGGATTCATTTTTTTCTGGTTGTTCGCCCGAGCGCTGGCGCACCGCGAAATCAGCGGCAAACAGTTTTTCAGCGAGCGTTTCAGCCGGATCTATCCTTTGCACCTGGCGACTTTTTTGGCGGTAGCCATGCTGCAGAAAATCTACAGCGCGCACACCGGCAACGCGTTCGTTTACCCGTTCAACGATGCCTGGCACGCGCTGCTCAATGTGTTTCTGGCACCGGCCTGGGGGCTGGAGCAGGGCTGGTCATTTAACGGTCCGGCCTGGTCGATATCGGTGGAAGTGTTGCTTTACGCAGGGTTTTTCCTGCTGTGGCGTTACTCCCCGGCGCCGCTGCTGATCAGCGCGTTGCTGATTGCCGTGAGCCTGTGGGTGTTTCCGGCGCAGTACAAAATCAGTCTCGGGGTATTTGGTTTTTTCTGTGGTGGGTTGGGTTACATCGCCGTGGAGTGGCTGTTGCGGCGTTTTGATCTGCGTTGGGTCGCTGCGGGCCTGGTGCTGGCCAGTGTGGCGGGCTGGTGGTGGATCGGCAGTGATGAGGCTCCATCACAACGCATCAGGTTTGCCGTGCTGTTCCCGCTGACCATCGTTGCCGTCGCAGCTTGCCACCCATGGTTGCAGCCGCTGGCGCGCCGTTTGTCCTGGCTTGGCGACATCAGCTATGCGTCCTACCTGCTGCACTTTCCGCTGCAGATTGTCGCGGCCCTGCTGGCTGATAAATTCCTGCCCGGACGCGCCGTGTTTTATCAGCCGTGGAGCCTGCTGCTGTTTTTTTCCGTGCTGATTGGCAGCAGTCTGCTATGTCACTACGGGTTCGAACGGCCGGTGCAGCGCTGGTTGCGCGAACGTGCGGGCGGGCGCATCGCAGGAACCGAAGTGGCCCGTTGATGCACCCCTGACTGCGCGGTATTCAGTTGACGTGAAAGGTCTGGCCGGTTTGCAGGCCTTCGACACTTTTCGCGTAGGCCAACGCCACATCGGCTGCCGGAACCGGCTTGTAGCCACGGAAGTACGGGGCGTAGCTGCCCATGGCTTCCAGCAGCACGGTCGGGCTGATCGAGTTGATGCGCAGACCACGCGGCAGTTCGATGGCGGCGGCTTTGACGAAACTGTCCAGGGCGCCGTTGACCAGTGCCGCCGAGGCGCCGGAACGGATCGGGTCGTGGCTGAGCACGCCGGTGGTGAAGGTGAACGAGGCTCCGTCGTTGGCGTATTCGCGGCCGATCAACAGCAGGTTGACCTGGCCCATCAGCTTGTCTTTCAGGCCGAGGGCGAAGCTGTCAGCGTTCATCTCGCCCAGTGGGGCGAAGGTCACGTTGCCGGCGGCGCAGACCAGCGCGTCGAACTTGCCGGTTTGCTCGAACAGCTTGCGAATCGACGCGCTGTCGCTGATGTCCACCTGGAAATCGCCGCTGCTGCGACCGATGCGAATCACTTCGTGACGCTGGCTCAGCTCTTTGTCCACGGCCGAACCGATGGTGCCGGCGGCTCCGATCAACAGAATCTTCATGGGCTGTTCCTCAATGGGTTGAACGAGGTTTCAGTCTAGAGTGGTTTTTTCTGCGGATAAGCGCACTAATAGGCAACCTTTGGTTTTCAAATGGAAACAATCCATGAGCGAAATGGATGATCTGGCGGCGTTTGCGGTGTTGATCGAGGCGGGCAGCTTTACCCTGGCGGCGCAGCAACTGGGATGCAGCAAGGGCCAGTTGTCCAAGCGCATCAGTCAGCTGGAAGCGCAGTTTTCCGTGGTGCTGCTGCAACGCACGACGCGCCGCCTGAGCCTGACTGCCGCCGGCGCCGCTTTGCTGCCACAGGCGCAGGCGCTGGTCGTCCAGGTGGAACGCGCGCGGCAGGCATTGGCGCGCTTGAAGGACGACATGGCCGGGCCGGTGCGGATGACCGTTCCGGTGTCGCTGGGGGAGACGTTTTTCGATGGCTTGCTGCTGGAATTCTCGCAAAAGTATCCCGAAGTGCAGATCGAGCTGGAGCTGAACAACAGCTATCGCGACCTGTCCCGGGATGGCTTCGATCTGGCGATTCGCACCGAGGTGGCCAATGATGAACGGCTGGTGGCCAAGCCACTGCTGGCGTGGCAGGAAATGACCTGCGCCAGCCCGGCCTATGTTGAGCAGTTCGGCGAGCCGCTGACCCCGCAGGAACTGGGCGAGCACCGTTGCCTGCTCAACAGCCACTACAGTGGCCGCGAGGAATGGCTGTATCACCAGCAGCATGAATTGCTCCGGGTACGGGTGTCGGGGCCGTTCGCCAGCAACCATTACAACCTGCTGAAAAAGGCTGCGCTGGCCGGCGCCGGTATCGCGCGGTTGCCGTCCTATCTGCTGCAGACGGAATTGGCTGACGGTCGATTACGCTGGCTGCTGCGGGATTTTCAGACGCGGCGGATGCCGATGTATCTGGTGCATCCCTATCAGGGCGGGTTGCCCAGACGCACGCAGGTGCTGGCGGACTATCTGATTGGCTGGTTCAAGCGCAGCGGCGAGGCGCTGGATCGGCTGTCGCATTGACCACGATGCCCGGGATATCCGTGATACCCGTGATATCCGTGATATCCGTGATATCCGTGATATCCGTGATATCCGTGATACCCGTGATATCCATGTAGGAGCTGCCGAAGGCTGCGATCTTTTGATCTTCAAAATCAAAAGATCGCAGCCTTCGGCAGCTCCTACAGAGACATCAGGGACATCAGGGACATCAGAAATATCAGCGGTTGCAGTACCTGGCGATCAGGTGATCGATCGACAATCTCCCCGGTCCGGTCGCCATCAGGTACAGCAACACCGCCGCCCAGGTGCCATGGGTCGGGTAGGCATCGGGATAGACGAACACCTCGATGACCAGCGTCATGCCCAGCAGCGCCAGCGCCGAAAACCTCGTGGCGAAGCCGATCAGGATCAGCACCGGGAAGAAGTGCTCGGCAAACGCCGCCATGTGTGCAGCGACTTCCGGTGCCAGCAACGGCACGTGGTACTCGCTCTGGAACAACGGAATCGTCGAGTCCGCCAAACGTGGCCAGCCGAGTTGCAAGGTGCCGTCGATCAAGTCGATGGCCAGCCCCTCGACCTTGGTCTGCCCGGACTTCCAGAACACCGCGGCAATCGAGAATCGGGCGATGAAGGCGATCAGGCTGTGGGGGATTTTTTCCATGAGCCCGATGGCGCGGGTGATGAGGTTGTTCATGGCGATACCTTGTCGTTCAAGTCGGTGATGGCGTTGTGGCCGATCAGCAGGGCCAGGGTCTGCGGCAGATCGAAGGGCGGACTGTCTTGCGCCGCGTCCAGCAGCGCTCGCTGATTGAGCAGATGGCGGATGAACACGCTGGCGCCGTGATCCAGGGCGAAGACCTCGACCTCCAGACCGTTGCGCAGCACCAGTGCGTGTTGCCCTTGATGAATGTCGATGCCAGCCAGCGTCGCGTCTCCTTGGTGCGCCGCCCAGATCGAGACCACCGCGTAGGCCGAATCGAGCAGGTGCAGTGAGGGATGCAGGGCGATCTTCAGTTCGGCCAGCGTTTGCGGGTCGGCCAGTGCCGCGCTGATCTGTTGCGCACTGACCGCCGCCGCATCGGCAGCGTGATAGGCGCGGGTACGCAGGCGTTCGAGCCGTGCGATGTCGGCCAGATAAGGGACGCCGGCCGCCGGTTCGAAGGCGCCAACGAAATCCGCCAGCCCGTCGCCGTAACGACTCATCAACGGACCGTGCGGCGGCTGCTGCTGGATGAAAAGGCCGGCCATGGCGCGGAAAAATTCCTCGCCGACCAACTGCTGCACCACCGGATAACTGTCGGCCAGCGCGTTGATCAACGAGCCTTGCACGTTGTTGCGATACACCGCAAAACGGCTGGCCGGATCCGCGCCGTTGGCACTGCACAAACCGTCCGGGCAGGGCAGGCGAATGTCGAGCAGGGCGGCGGCGAACTCGGCTTGCGCGCTCATGACTGACCCCCTGCACGCCGCAACAAACCTTCGGCCTGCTGCGCCTCGTTCAGCAGCACGTTGAACGCCGGGACCTGATTGTCCCGTTCGATCAATGTCGCCACCGGGCCGATGCGCTCCAGCGCTTGCCGATACAACGCCCAGACCTCGTCATCAATCGGCGCGCCGTGATCGTCGATCAGCAAACGGTCGCCGAGGCTGTCGGCATCTTCGGCGAACCCGGCCAGATGAATCTCACCGACCGCGTGCAATGGCAGGGCGTCGAGGTACGCCAGTGGATCGCGCTGATGATTGATGCACGACACGTAGACGTTGTTGACGTCGAGCAGCAGGCCGCAACCGCTGCGGCGGATGACCTCGGCGATGAACTGCGGTTCGTCGATGGTCGAGCGCTCGAAGCCGAGATAGGTCGCCGGATTTTCCAGCAGCATCGGACGCTTTAGGCTGTTCTGCACCTGGTCGATATGGTCGCAGACGCGGTTCAACGTCGGTGTGTCATACGCCAGCGGCAGCAGGTCATTGAGGAACACCGGGCCGTGGCTCGACCAGGCCAGGTGTTCGGAAAAGGATTGCGGCTGATAACGCTCGATCAGCGTTTTCAGGCGTTGCAGGTGCTGAATGTCCAGTGGCCCTTCGGCCCCGATCGACAGCCCGACGCCGTGCAGCGACAGCGGATACTGCTCGCGGATCAACCCGAGAAAATGATGAAACGGACCGCCGTCGACCATGTAGTTTTCGGCGTGGACTTCAAAGAAGCCGATGTCCGGCTGGGTGCCGAGCACTTCACGACAGTGCCCGGTCTTGAGCCCCAGCCCGGCACGGGGCGGGAGCCCGCAGAGGGCTGCCCGAGTGCGCGGTGGGACAGGTTCGTGAGTGGTGAACATGAGCGTCACTCGGGCAGGCGGTGGATCAGGACTTGGCTTTGTAGGCTTCCATCTGACCGAAACCGGTCGGCGAGGTCTTGCTCTCGGTGGTGGCGCAGGTGCCTTTCGGTACGAACTTCCACGAGTTCGCCTGGTAGTCCATCTTCGCCGTGCCGGCACACGTAGTGCCTGCGCCCGCGGCGCAATCGTTGTGACCCTTCATGGCCACGCCGAAGCATTTTTCCATGTTGCTGTTGTCGGCGGCGTTGGCGCTGGAAACGGCAGTCATGCTCAGGGCGGAACCAAGAGCCAGAACCAGGGCAGCGGCGGACAGGGAGCGAGTGGTAGCAGTCATGATGTTTCTCCAGATTTGAGCTTGGGTTTTACAAGCGAAGTGCGCTTGCTTACCCCACTAGAGAAACGACATGGCGATGCGTTACAGCGCAGTGCAAATTTTTCAGAAAAATCTTCGAACACGGCAATCCACTGGGAGCGGGCTTGCTCGCGAATGCGGTGCGTCATCAAACATCAATGGCGTCTGACACTACGCCTTCGCGAGCAAGCCCGCTCCCACAGTGGATTGTGTTCACTCTCGCCTGTTCTATAGTCATTTCAACGGCCAACTCTGACAGGCCGATTTACCAGGACGGTATCTTATGACGAAGGATCGCTCAGACTCTGCTGCGCTATCGCGCAAGGCTTCATCGTTTGCTCTGGCTTGCACGCTACCCCTGTTGTTTTCCACAGTTAGCGCTCAGACGCAAACCGACCCGCTGGACACGCTCAAGCGCATCAACCACAACTACAACACCCTCAAGGACGCTTGCCAGGAACCCGATACCGGTGCTGCGCGCGGGCTGTATTATTGCAGCGGCGTGACCTTGCGCATGGTCAATGACGGGCCGTTCAATCCGTGGGATTACAGCCCCTACGCGATCAAGATCGGCGCCACTTCCTACTCGTGGATTCGCAAGGATCTGAGCACGCGGATTCTGATTCACCCGGCCGGCTTTATCCTGCGCACACCCACCGATGCGGCGGCGCTGAAGCTGCCGGTCAAGGAGCAGGGCTTTACCTGCATCTATGCCTTCGATGGCGGCACCGGGCCGGAGCGCAAGTGGTATGGCTGCGGTTTCTTCGACAGCCGCGAACCGCCGCGCGCAGCCCAAGGCACGCTGAACAATCGCAATGCCGCACTGGCTTATGGCACTTGCGCGGAGGCCGGTGTAACCACCGCCGAGCAGTGGACGCAGAAATACACCGGGCTGATGAAGGGGCCGATCCAGTACGGCCAATGTTCGTGGAACGCGGAAAAACCCAGCGACTGGCACGCGATGATCCGCGTGCACGAGTCGCGGCCGAACACCACCAACAAGGATCCTTTTGCCTTCAGTGCCCAGGTCAACGAGTTCATGTTGAAGAACGCTACCGCGACCAACGATGGCAGCGAAAACATGAAGTACATCGATGCCTTCATCTACAACGTCAACAGCACGCAGAACTTCGCCACCCGCGGTGATCAGGCGCCGCCGAAACCGGAGAACGGCCTGAACAGCGCGCGCAATTTCCAGAAAAAACTTCAGGCTCAGGGCTACAGCGTGCCGATCCTGCGCCTGGATTTCACCAAGCCTGCAGAGCAGCGCTTCAGCTATGTCGCCGCCGATCAGGCGATCGACCTGGGCGTGGCCGGTGGCACTGCGCCGCCGGTGGTTGCGCCGAGTCCGAAATACATCGCTTCGGCCGACTGGATCAGACGTTACGACCCCGGCACCCGCAAGGAAGAATGGAGCCTGAGCATCGTGCCCACGGCGGCCGGCCGCGCCTTGTCCGGTGCGCAGGTCGGGGCCATGTACGATCAGTTGTTCGCACTTAAAGGCGCCGACAGCAACTGGCGTGACAACGAGAAATCCGCCGGCAGCATGCGTCAGCAACTGAACTGCGTGCTGGTCAATTACCGCAACAAGACGCCATGGAATCTGGAGCCGTTCAGGCCGGCGTTGTCGGACAGCGAGACTCGCGCCGCGGGTTGCAACCCGGTCCCGCGTTGAGTGTGTGTTGGCTAATCAAGGAGATGCAAGCCATGAACAAACGTCTGAACAGGATCGCGCCGTTGCTCGTGTTGCCGCTGTTGGTGCATGCGGCGTGGGCCAGTGCCGAGTCATGCGACGAGACGCTGCGCAAGGTTGAAAAACTCTACAACAACACGGTCGACAGTTGCGGGCAGGACCCCGCCTCGGACTGCTCGGGATTGCTGGTGCGCGGCACGCACCGCGCCGATCCGGCCAAGGGGCAAAAATGGGACGTGTGGAATCCCAGCCCGAAAGCCGTGGAGCTGGGCACGTTTGCCGCCTCGTTCATGCGCGCCGACGGCATCAGTTATGAAGATCCCGGCATGAGTACGCAGAACGGCTATTTGATTACGCCGAGGGACCTGGTGAAAGACCCCGAGACGCCGGTGCATGTCTATTGCGCGTTTCCCAACGATGCCTGGACCGATTTTCGCAACGACCGTGGCTGTGGCGACAACAAGAACACCGCCCCGACCGAGGCGGTCTGCCAGGCCATGAAACCACCGATAACCACGCCGAATGCCTGGGTGGCGCACTTCACCCAGTACAACAACAATCGCCAGCAGGATCAGTTGCAGTGCGGCTTCAACATGCGCAATCCGATGAGCAGCAAGGAACGGGTCGACGCCTTTCGCAATTTCATGGGCGCGCGCAAGGTCATCAACAGCCGCGAGTTTCAGACCCAGACCGAGCTGCGCCTGGGCAACCCGAAAACCGATGAATTGCCGATTCTGGCGTTCTTCTACAGCGATCAGCGCGGCTTGAATGATGCCTTGGCCAATCAAAAGGATTACAAGGCCAAGACCGGCAAGGACCGCAACATCATCAAGATCGACTTCCCGAAAACCCCGGTGGCCAAGGCCACATTCTCATGCATCCAGACCTCGACGCCGGCACAACCAAAATTCTGCGACAAGTACATCGAGTCCAGCACCTGGGTGCAGCGTCCAGACCCGAAACTGGGGCCGAACACATGGTCGCTCTCGGTGGTGCCGACTGCGTGCGGTCGGGCGATCAAGGACGACCAGACCGACCGGATGTTTGCCGAGCTGTACAACAAGCACAAGGACGATCCGCAATGGCGCCAGTACAGCGTCAATGGCGGGTCATTGCGGCGGCAGATGGTTTGCCATCTGGCGGCTACCTACGAGGGCAAGCCTGTGAGGAACAAGCCCGAGTGGAACCTTGAACCGGCCCGGCCTTATGTCGATCAGGCGACAGCGGTGGCGCAGCACTGCAATCCGTACTGACGGCACTGCCCTTGTAGGAGCTGCCGCAGGCTGCGATCTTTTGATCTTGTGTCTAAAAGGCAAAGTCAAAAGATCGCAGCCTGCGGCAGCTCCTACAGGTGGGATGTGTGAGGCACAAAAAAACGGCCCGAAGGCCGTTTTTTTTTGTTCAGCGAAACGCCTCAACCGCCGAGGTACGCCTCGCGTACTTTCGGGTCGGTCAGCAGCGCTTCACCGGTGCCTTGCATCACCACGCGGCCGTTCTCCAGAACGTACGCACGGTCGGCGATTTTCAGCGCCTGGTTGGCGTTCTGTTCGACCAGGAATACCGTTACACCGTCCTTGCGCAGCTGTTCGATGATGTCGAAGATCTGCTGGATGATGATCGGTGCCAGGCCCAGCGACGGCTCGTCGAGCAGCAGCAGTTTCGGCTTGCTCATCAGCGCACGGCCGATGGCGAGCATCTGCTGTTCGCCGCCGGACATGGTGCCGCCGCGCTGGTTGAAGCGTTCTTTCAGGCGCGGGAACAGGCCCAGGACCTTGTCCATCTGCTCCTGATAGTCGCCCTTGTCGGTGAAGAAACCGCCCATCGACAGGTTTTCTTCAACAGTCAGACGGGCGAACACCCGACGACCTTCCGGCACTACGGCGATGCTCTTGCGCATGATCTGCGACGAGTCCTGGCCGACCAGTTCCTCACCCATGTAGCGGATGCTGCCGCTGTGCGCCTGCGGCGAACCGCAAAGCGTCATCAGCAGCGTGGACTTGCCGGCTCCGTTGGCGCCGATCAGGGTCACGATCTCGCCCTGACGGACTTCGACGTTGACGCTGTGCAGGGCCTGGATCTTGCCGTAGAAGGTGGAAACGTTTTCGAACTGCAGCATTTACGCTTCCCCCAGGTAGGCTTTGATCACTTCAGGATTGTCGCGGATCTGATCCGGCGTGCCGTCGGCCAGAGGCGTGCCCTGGTTGATCACGACGATATGGTCGGAAATGCTCATGACCAGTTTCATGTCGTGTTCGATCAACAGCACGGTGACGTTGTGCTCTTCACGCAGCACGCTGATCAGCGCCTTGAGGTCTTCGGTTTCCTTCGGGTTCAGGCCGGCGGCCGGTTCGTCGAGCATGAGGATCCGCGGACGGGTCATCATGCAGCGGGCGATTTCCAGGCGTCGTTGCTGGCCGTAGGCCAGGGTGCCGGCGGTACGGTTGGCGAACTCTTTCAGGTTGACCTTTTCCAGCCAGTACTCGGCATATTCCATGGCCTCGCGTTCGCTCTTGCGGAACGCCGGGGTCTTGAACAGGCCGGCCAGAAAGTTGGTGTTCAGGTGACGGTGCTGGGCGATCAACAGATTCTCGACCGCCGTCATGTCCTTGAACAAACGCACGTTCTGGAAGGTGCGCACCACGCCCTTGAGGGCGATCTTGTGCCCCGGCAGGCCCTGGATCGGCTCGCCGTCCAGCAGGATGCTGCCGCCCGACGGTTGGTAGAAACCGGTCAGGCAGTTGAACACGGTGGTCTTGCCCGCGCCGTTCGGCCCGATCAGCGCCACCACTTGTTTTTCCTTGACGGTCAGGGCCACGCCATTGACCGCCAGCAAGCCGCCGAAGCGCATGCTCAGGTTTTCGACCTTAAGAATCTCGCGGCTCATTTTCGCAACTCCATGTGTGGGCGTTGCATCGGCAGCAGACCTTGTGGACGCCAGATCATCATCAACACCATCAGCGCACCGAACATCAGCATCCGGTATTCGCTGAACTCACGCATCATTTCCGGCAACAGGATCATCACCACGGCCGCGAGAATCACGCCCAGTTGCGAGCCCATGCCACCCAGTACAACGATGGCGAGAATGATCGCCGACTCGATGAAGGTGAACGACTCCGGTGTGACCAGACCCTGACGGGCAGCGAAGAAGCTCCCGGCGAAACCGGCGAAGCTCGCACCCAGGGTGAACGCCGACAGCTTGATGATCGTCGGATTCAGACCCAGTGCACGGCAGGCGATTTCATCTTCACGCAGCGCTTCCCACGCACGGCCGATCGGCATGCGCAGCAGGCGGTTGATGATGAACAGCGCTGCCAGCGCCAGCAACAGGGCCACCAGGTAGAGGAAGATCACCTTGTTGATCGAGTTGTATTCGAGGCCGAAATATTCGTGGAAGGTTTGCATGCCTTCCGCTGCTTTACGTTCGAAGGTCAGGCCGAAGAACGTCGGTTTCTCGATGTTGCTGATGCCGTTCGGGCCACCAGTGATGTCGGTCAGGTTACGCAGGAACAGGCGGATGATCTCACCGAAACCGAGGGTCACGATCGCCAGATAGTCACCGCGCAGACGCAGCACCGGGAAGCCCAGCAGGAAGCCGAACGTCGCCGCCATCAGGCCGGCAATCGGCAGGCAGATCCAGAAGCTCAGGCCGTAGTAGTGCGACAGCAGCGCGTAGCTGTAGGCGCCGACGGCATAGAACCCGACGTAACCCAGGTCAAGCAGACCGGCCAGACCGACGACGATGTTCAGACCGAGGCCGAGCATCACGTAGATCAGGATCAGCGTGGCAATGTCCACCGCGCCACGGGAGCCGAAGAACGGCCACACCAGTGCACCGAGGATCAGCGCAATGATGATGTAGCGTTGCGTGGTCGGCAGGGTCAGGAAGTTGCTGGCCTTGGCCGGGATCAACGGCAGGCCCGGCGAGGATTTCCACGCCTTGCTGATCTGCTGGTTGAACAGCACGCGCAGGAACATCAGCACCGAGCACACGGCGATGGTCGCCAGAATGGCCGGGCTGGTGCCGTGCACTTCAAGGTTGATGCCGACGATGGTCAGTTTCAGACCGAGTACCGGATACGCAACCGCCCAAACCAAGAGCGCACTGAAGAGTGCTTGCTTAAGATTTTTAGTCATACCTTCTCAACCTCCGGACGGCCCAGAATGCCGGTCGGACGGAACAACAGCACCAGAACCAACAAGCCGAAAGCCACGACGTCCTTGTACTGGTCGCCGAAGATATCGGCGCCAAAGGCTTCCGCCACCCCGAGCACCAGCCCGCCGAGCATCGCGCCGGGGATGCTGCCGATCCCGCCGAGTACCGCAGCGGTGAAGGCCTTGAGGCCGACGAGGAATCCGGCGTTCGGGTTGATCACGCCGTACTGCATGCTCAGCAGCACGGCGGCGACGGCTGCCAGCGCAGCACCGATGACGAAGGTCAGGGCGATGATGTTGTTGGTGTTGATGCCCAGCAGGTTGGCCATCTTGATGTCTTCGGCGCAGGCGCGGCAGGCGCGACCCAGGCGAGAGCGGGAGATGAACAGCGTGAGGCCGAGCATGGCGACCAGGGTCACCACGAACACCACGATTTGCATGTAGGAAATCAGCACTTCATGTGCGCCACCTGGCCCGATGGAGATGTTGCCGGGGATCAGGTTGGGGATGGATTTGTCCTTGGAGTCTTGCGCGAGCAGAACCGTGTTCTGCAGGAAGATCGACATACCGATCGCGGAAATCAGCGGGATCAGACGGTTGCTGCCGCGCAGGGGGCGGTAGGCGATCCGTTCGATGCTGTAACCGTAGGAACTGGTGACGACGATGCTTGCGATAAACGCGGCGGTCATCAACAGCGGGACGTTGTCGATTCCCATCATGGCCAGCCCGGCGATGGCGATGAACGCCACGTAGGAGCCGATCATGTACACCTCGCCGTGGGCGAAGTTGATCATTCCAATGATGCCGTAAACCATCGTATAGCCGATGGCAATCAGGGCATACGTGCTGCCAATGGTCAGGCCATTAACCAGCTGCTGGAAGAAGTGATAGATGTCAGGCATTACAACGCTCCTAAAAACCTGATACGCATTTCACTGGTGGAGTCATTTTCCCGCCCGGCCCCGTGGATCTATATCCACTTCGAATCCGGGTTTTGCCAGCGAACCGCTGATGACGGTTTTGAGATTTTCAGGTGGGGAGACTGGCGGATCACGCCAGCGCGGCCCATACATTCGTAAAACAAAGCCCACGGCACGCCGTGGGCTTTATTGGCAGTCAGTCAGGGCGCGCCTTACTGAGGCGACACTTCAGTTTTTGGTTTGCCGAAGTGCCACTCGTAAACCACAAATTTGAAGTCCTTCAGGTCGCCCTTGGCGTCGAAGCTCAGGTCGCCGGTCGGGGTTTTGAAGGAGCCTGCGTGAATGGCAGCGGCCACTTTGGCCGGGTCTTCGGATTTGGCTGCGGTGATACCGCCGGCAATCACTTCAACCGCCGAGTAGGAAGGGAACACGAACGGGCCGCTCGGGTCTTCTTTCTTGGCCTTGAAGGCATCAGCCAGGGCGACGTTGGCCGGATCCTGGTCGAAGGATTTCGGCAGGGTCACCAGCAGGCCTTCGGAGGACTCTTTGGCGATCTGCGAAATGGAGTCGTTACCCACGCCTTCCGGACCCATGAACTTGGCTTTCAGGCCTTTTTCCTGGGCTTGACGCAGGATCAGACCCAGCTCCGGGTGGTAGCCGCCGTAGTAGACGAAGTCGACGTTGGCTTGCTTGAGCTTGGCGATGATCGAGGAGAAGTCCTTGTCGCCGGCGTTGATGCCTTCGAATACCGCGACCTTGACGTTCTTGCTTTCGAGGGTTTTCTTCACCGCGGTAGCGATGCCTTCACCGTATTGCTGCTTGTCGTGCAGTACGGCAACGATTTTCGGCTTCACGTGGTCGGCGATGTAGTTACCGGCGGCAGGGCCCTGGGCGCTGTCCAGGCCGATGGTGCGGAAGACCATTTTGTAACCACGGGCGGTGATGTCCGGGCTGGTGGCAGCCGGGGTGATCATCACGACGCCTTCGTCTTCGTAGATGTCCGAAGCAGGCTGAGTGGAGCTGGAGCACAGGTGACCGACCACGAACTTGACGCCATCGTTGACGACCTTGTTCGCGACCGCTACGGCTTGTTTCGGATCGCAGGCATCGTCGTATTCAACGGCTTCGAGTTTCTTGCCGTCGACGCCGCCCTTGGCGTTGATCTGCTCGATGGCCATTTTCGCGCCACTGAACTGCATGTCGCCGTATTGGGCTACAGGACCGGTCTTAGGGCCGGCGATACCGATCTTGATGGTGTCAGCGGCGAACGAATGGCTGGCAACCCCGGCCAGAACCATAGCGGCAAACAGTTTGGAAATCTGCTTAGTAGCCTTAGTCATAGTGCTCCACTCTTACTGTTGTAATTTTTTTGAGTTCTGGCGCCGTAGCAGCAGAACCGGGTCAGATATCTTTGCGATACCCTCCGGAAATGCCCCCGGCAACTGTACCGGTACAGTGTAGAGCGCCGATTGTTGGCCTGGGAAGCTGGCGCCGGGGGGCAAAACTTGTGGGTGTCGCATTTTTGAATGAAAAAGACAGAATTGCGGCGGGGCTTTCGCGGGCATATATCCCAATCAGCAGCATTCCCTGGCGTTCCTGCTCTTTTCGTTCGGTAAAGCCTTTTGCAACCGGGTTTTTCTGCCGGACCACCGACGTTATCATTCGCGCCGATTTCTTTTCCGGACAGTCCCATGAATCAAGAACCTAGCACCCTCTATGCCAAGCTGCTTGGTGAAACCGCATCTATTACCTGGAAAGAGCTGGAGCCGTTCTTCGCCAAGGGTGCCCTATTGTGGGTCGACCCGGCTCTGGATTTGATCGCTGCCGCCGAGGCCGTGGCCTCGGACGATGGCGAGAAAGTCGCCGCCTGGCTGGCCGAAGACAAACTCGCCAAGCTGTCTGAAACGCGGGCGCTGGATATTTTTGAGCGTGATCCAGAGATGTGGGCGGTGGTGGTACGGCCGTGGATTCTGGTCCAGGAAAGGGCGCAGGTCTGAAGGGGTGCACCTTTGTAGTGCGTGCTGTCATTCGCGAAAAGTGTGTAGCCGAGTAGCGTGATGGCACGTTGCCGTAGAGAAATGCCACAAGCGTGGGTGGCCTCACGGTGACGTAAACGTAACGGGAACAGTTTAGTAAGCAGCCTAACGGCTGCTTAATTGTTTCTGGATGTTGGAAGGACTGAGATTTTCGGGAATTTGAGGGCCCCATCGCTGGCAAGCCAGCTCCCACAGGTTTTGTGGTGTTCACAATTAGTTGTGTTCACGCAGACCCTGTGGGAGCTGGCTTGCCAGCGATTGGGGCGACTCGGTCTGACATTAGGCCGAGTAAGTCTTCCCGGTATGGTTATTCAAGGAAATAACCTTGGTCTTGCCGATCCGGTGACGGTAGATCTCGCGCAGGTACTTGATTGCTTTCTTCACGCAATCGCGTGACAGGCGAATGTCGTTGATCGAGACAAATTTGTCCTTGTCGTTGATCAACTCGCGGTACTTCTTCTCGTACATCGGCTTGATCGCGTACCAGTTGGTGTCGAGGATCTTCGCCGGGTTTTCGAACTCGTTGAGCAGATCGTCGATACGGTCTTCGTCGAAGTCTTCGTTGATGATGAAGTCGAGGATCGAGTTGTCCAGGGTCTCGTCGAAGCGGTACGGGGTCTTGGCGAAGCAGCGCTTGATGAACGCCACGATCAGGGTCAGGAAGTCGTCCGACAGGCACGGGCTCTTGGCGATCAGGGTGGTCAGCGACAGGTTGGCCGAGGCGCCGATCACCAGCGCATAGCGCTTGAGCGTGGTGTTGGGGAACAGGCTGTTGAGGTGGGTCTTCAACCGGTTCAGGTCCATGTACGACAGCTTGTAGTCTTTCGGCAGCGAGACGATCGAGACCACCGACGAGCAGTTCTTGAAGAAGTGCAGGTCGTGCAGCGCGGCGGCGTCGTAGCCGGAGTTCTTGTATTGCTCCAGCGAAGCACGATAACGCTTGGATTCGATTGGCAGCAGGCTGATGCCTTCGATCGCCTGAGTGACTTTGTTGAAGTGCGGCAGGTCGATCGAGCGGAAGAACAGATCGTCGATGTTCAGGCGCTGCGGCTCTTTGTCGAACACCTTGAACTTGTCGCTGCTCGGCGGCGGGGTTTCCGGTACCACCGATTCGGCGTAGGCAATCGCCACCGGGCCGGCCAGACTCATGAACAGGTCGTTGGCATCGAGGCGAATGGTTTCGCCGATGTCGATGCCGGCGCGACGGAAGTAATTCTGGTCGTAGTCGGTGGTCACCGCCTGCGCCGTCAGAATGTTGAAGATCTGCTGCGAGATGTACTGGTTGGCGTGCTTCTCCATCGCATTGACATCAATGTTCTGGATGTTGCCGTCATCGCTCTCTTCGGCGTAGCCCATGACGCTGGCTTCGCTGCTGTCTTCATTGGCGAAGTTGTAGGAGAAATCCCATTCTTCCGAGAGGTATTTGCACAGCAGGCGTCCGGCGTTGATGTGCAGCGCCTCGGACATTTCACTGCGGTGATCGGAGATGTTCGGCAGCACGCAGATGCCGCTGGTGAAGATCGGCTCGAACACGAACGAATGCCCGCTCTTGCCGTCATGCTCGTCCATCGGCTTGGTGTCGAACGTCTTGTTCATGTACGAGTGCTGCTGGGCCAGACCGAACTCCGAGGCCATGCCCGAACCGGTACCGCCGCCGGCACTGAAGATCGAGAAGTACAGGCGCGACTGGTTGGCCTTGATGCCGCAGCTGTCGATCAGGTACGAGTGGATCATTTTCCAGTCAGGGCTGGAGAAACGCTGGGTGTCCTTGTTGAGGATGATCTTCGCCAGATACTGGCCGAGGATCGGCGCGTTACCGGCGCCACCGGCGTGGACTTCGGACAAGTCCATGATCTTCATTTTGCTGTAATCGCGCAGGAAGCCGCTTTTCTCGCCCTTGCGCGAGAAACGGATGCGCCCGGCAATGTCTTTGTCGAGGTCGCCGAGCATCACCAGCGGTTCGACGAGGAACACCGGTTTGCTCGACTTGTTCGGACCGATCCGCAGGTTTTGCTTGATCCACTGCGCCGGGCTGTAGCCCTTGTCGGCCAAACGGCGGTCAGTGGCGCGGTCTTCGTTGTTGAATTCGTTGAGGTAGAACTTGCGCGCGTTGTACACCAGCTCCGCGACGTCGAGGGCGATGTTCGAGCCGCAGCGACCGAGGCCGATCAGGCACACCGAGGGGAATTCCTGGTCGTTGTGCTGTTCGTTGTCGCCTTCCAGGTGCGGTGGGCGCGGGAACACCAGATCACGCAGACCGTCGAGGTTGTCGAGGATGCGGTCAGTGTTGGTTTCGGTGTAGTACAGGTATTGGTGAGTGCCCAGCGGACGCGAAGGAGGCAATGGCTTCATCGGAGCCGGGCTGTTCGCCGCAGGGCTCAGGGTCAGATCGGATACCGCGGTGGCCGGATTGTTTTTAGAAGTCATTGTGCGCCATATACCTGGACAGGGTTGGCTCGGCGACCGTTGTCATCGAGCCTCACGGAAAGAGGATCTCGCGTCTTTGACTGCGCGTATTTGGCCCGGGCGTCAGGGTCTTGGCCTGATCGTCGCGCGGGGGAATCCTTTCCTGATCGTTCATGAATCGGCCATTATTCAGTGATCTTTAATCAAAAAGAGGCGAAATGATGTCAACGCTACCTTCGTTGGGCTTTGCCGGAATCGGCCTGATGGGCTTGCCGATGTGCCGTCGCCTGCTGGCCGCGGGTTACCCGCTGACCGTGTGGAACCGCAACCCGGCCAAGTGCGCGCCACTGGTCGAGGCCGGCGCCCGGCAGGTAGCGAGCCCCGCAGAACTGTGCGAACACGCGGACGTGGTGATGCTCTGTCTGGCTGATACGGCGGTGGTGCGCGAGGTGGTGTTTGGCGCCGAGGGTGTGGCTGAAGGCGCGAAAAACGGCCAGTTGCTGGTGGACTTTTCCAGCCTCGAACCGACCGCGACTCGCGAGATGGCGGCTGAGTTGGCAGACAAAACCGGGATGGGCTGGCTCGACTCACCGGTGTCCGGCGGTGTGGTCGGTGCCGAGGCCGGCAGTCTGGCGATCATGGTCGGCGGTGCAGCGGCGGATCTGGAGCGGGTGCGCCCGGTACTGCTCAGCCTCGGTCAGCGGGTCACGCACATGGGCGGCATCGGCGCCGGGCAAGTGACCAAGGCTTGCAATCAGATGATCGTTGCCTGCAATGCACTGGTGATTGCCGAAGTGGTGGCGCTGGCCGAACAGGCCGGAGTCGATGCGAGCCTGATCGCCGAGGCGCTGGCCGGTGGTTTTGCCGATTCGAAACCGTTGCAGATCCTCGCCCCGCAAATGGCCGAGAGCCGATTCGAACCGGTCAAATGGCACGTGCGCACGCTGCTCAAGGACCTCGATACCGCAGTGAAATTCTCTCGCGAACAAGGCTCGGCCACGCCGATCAGCGGATTGGCCGCACAACTGATGCGCCTGCATGGGGCGCAAGGATTTTTGCAGAAGGATCCAGCGACACTGGTACAAATGTACCGCGCGCCAGACTCAACGGATTGACTGCGTGCGAGTGTTTGCGCTGATTGATTTCCTCCAGCACCGGGCGTAATTCGTCCAGCGGCACCGGGCGGCTCAGCAGGTAGCCCTGAATGAAGTCGCAGCCCGAGCGCTCGAGGAATTCATACTGCTCCAGGCTTTCCACGCCTTCGGTCACCACCTGCAAATGCAGGGTGTGGGCCATGACGATGATCGCCTGGACGATCTCCATGTCGGCGGTTGCCTTGGGGATGTCGAGGATGAAAGAGCGGTCGATCTTCAGCGTGTTCAGCGGCAGGCGCTTGAGGTAGGCCAGCGATGAATAACCGGTGCCGAAGTCGTCGATCGACAGCGACACCCCGAGGGCGCGGATCTGCCGCAGCAGCACCAGGGTATTGGCGATGTTGCCCATCAGCGCGTTTTCGGTGACTTCCAGTTCCAGCCGTTCCGGCGCGACGCCGGCGGTGCGCAGCGCACTTTCGATTTCATCGGCCAGCTCTTCCCGGGCAAGGTTGAGCGGCGAGCAGTTCCAGGCGATTTTCAGTTCGTCGCAGCCGTGGCGCGTCAGTTCGCCAAGATCGGTGCAGGCCCGGCGCAGCACCCAGTTATCCAGCTCGGCGATCAGGCCGTTGGTTTCGGCAATCGCGATGAAACGATCCGGGGCCAGCAGGCCATGCACCGGGTGCTGCCAGCGAATCAGCGCTTCGAGCTTGGTCACCCGCCCGGTTTTCAGTTCGAAAATCGGCTGGTAGTAGAGCATCAGCCCGTTGTCTTCGCGCAGGGCGTGGCGCAACTCTTCTTCCAGTTGCAGTTCGAGACTGGCGCGGGTCTTCATGTTGGAACTGAAAAAATGCAGGCCGTTACGCCCGGCGCCCTTGGATTGATAGAGCGCCAGATCCGCGTGCTTGAGCAGTTCTTCGCAGGTGGTGCCGTCGTCGGGGAACAGGCTGATGCCGATGCTGGTGGTCATCACCATGCGCCTTCCGGCCAGCTCGATCGGCTCCTTCATTTTCTGCATGATGCGCTGCGCCATGCTGCGTGCTTCCTCACGGTCACGCAGGCCGATCAGGATGCAGAACTCGTCACCGCCGAAGCGCGCGACCACGTCTTCATGGCTGCGCACCGAGCCTTTGATGTGATTGGCGATGACTTTGAGCAGGGCGTCACCGGCGTCGTGGCCGAGGCTGTCGTTGATGCGCTTGAAGTGGTCGATGTCGAGAAACATCACCGCGAGCATGCCGCCCTCGCTGGTCTTCTGGCTGAGTTTCTCGGCGAAGATCTGGTTGAAACCGCGGCGGTTGATCAGGTTGGTCAGGGCGTCGTAGTTGGCCACTTGCTGCAGTGACATCCGCGCCTGATCGAGCTGGCCGAGCAGGGCGTTGACCCGGCGCAGGTCGTGCTCCTTGTTCTGCAGTTTCTTGTCGGCGAGTGCCGCGCTGATCGCGCTGCCGAGAATCAGCAGGATGATCAGTGCAACCGTCAGGCCCAATTGCAGATGGCTGGATTCTTTTGGCAGGGTCAGTGCGGTGCCTTCGGGCAACACCAGATGCAACGCGGCCATGCCGGTGAAGTGCATGCTGATGATACCGGCGCCGAGGATCACCGCAGCGGTGTACTTGAGCAATTGATGAAAACGCCCCGTGCCTTCCCGCAGATAACCGGCCACCCACAACGCGGCGAAGCTGGCGCCGATGGCAATCACGATCGACAGGCAGAACAACAGCGGCTGGTAATAGGCGCTGGCCACCGAGTGCATGGCTGCCATGCCGACGTAATGCATGCCGGCAATCCCCAGGCCGATGACGATCGCGGTTTTCAGGTAATGCACCAGGCTCGGCTGTGGGTCACTCAAGGTGTGCATTGCCAGCCACGAGGCGAGCAGGGCGATCAGCAGGGAGAACAGGGTGATCGCCAAGTCATATTGGACTTCGATCGGCGCCTGGAATGCGAGCATGGCGATGAAATGCATGGCCCAGATGCCACCGGCCAGGCACGAGGCGCCGATCCAGCGCCACACCCGCTGCGAGCCCGGGTCTTCGGCGTGGCCGACTCGCTCGGCCATGTCGAGGGTGGCAAAACTCGCGGCGCAGGCGACCAGATAGGCCACCAGCACCAGCAAGGGATTGTGTGTGCAATCGAGAATGACCTGCCCGCTCTCCGGCAGCTCGGTAACAAACTGCAAACCAAGCCACTCCATAGCATCCCCATCTCTGAAGTCGTCCCTGCTGCGTCAGCAACGCAGGCGAATGAGAGGAGTATAGAGGCGGTTTTTGCCATGCAAGCGGTAGTGGCACATTGGCGCCAACGATTTCGGCATGAGTTCAATAGCGATTGGCACTAAGCGTCAGGCGCTCTGCTCGTAAGGGATCAGATTCCAGTCCGGTTCGAGCGGCGGCAAGCCGAACCGCGCGCGCGCCTTGTCGCAATCGACATTCTGTTCGCCGTATTCCCAGGAAGCATCGAATTCGCGGCAGGGACTGGAGCGTTGCTCATAAATCGAGCACTGCACGTTACTGCCCACCTCACCAACCAGCGCCGTACAGCGCGGCGATTTGCAGTCGGTGCCGTTCATCGCCACCCGGCTGGGGCTGATCTGCGTTACCAGTTCATCGGGCACTGTGCCGCCGGAGGAGGCGCATTCACCCCAGAAAAAAGACACGCGAAAATGGGAACAGCAGGCACCGCAATTCAGACACGGACTGACTTCGGACATGGGGAGGGCATCAAAGGGGTTGGTCGGCGAATCCGGACGGATCCGGCGGCTATTCTAGGCTTCGCCAAGAACTTGGGAAGGGGGGCGCGAAAGTATTTATTTGTGGCAGGATTTTGCTGCAAAACCCCCGGTTTACCGGGGATTGCCGAGTTATCAAGGGCTTACGTTTCTTTACAGTGCCATGGCCCGTCATCAGGCTGACGAATGATCACAGACAGCCCCGGCCCGCCTGTCTAGATTGCAGGTTCCGGGCTCGGATGCGTCGGCAGTGAAGCCCTCATAACAATAAAGAGACGGACCCATGCAGAACTCGACCCAAGCGGCGAATGCCTGGCGCATTCTGTTCCTGTTGTTCCTTGCCAACCTGTTCAATTTCTTCGACCGCACCATTCCGGCGATCATCATCGAGCCGATCCGCATGGAATGGCACCTCAGCGACTTTCAACTGGGGATCGTCGGCACCGCGTTCACCCTGGTTTATGCGATCGCCGGCCTGCCGTTGGGGCGCATGGCCGATACCGGTTCGCGCAGCAAACTGATGGGCTGGGGCCTGGCGACCTGGAGTGCGTTGACGGCGGTCAACGGTCTGGTCGGCAGTTTCTGGAGTTTCCTGCTGGTGCGCATGGGCATCGGCATTGGCGAGGCCAGTTACGCGCCGGCCGCCAACTCGCTGATCGGTGATCTGTTCCCGGCGCACCGTCGGGCGCGGGCCATGGGCATTTTCATGCTCGGCCTGCCGTTGGGTCTGCTGCTGGCGTTCTTCACCATCGGCGCGATGGTCAAGGCGTTCGACAGCTGGCGCGCGCCGTTCTTTATCGCGGCAGTGCCGGGGCTGATCCTTGCGGTGTTCATGTTCTTCATCAAGGAACCGAAGCGCGGTGCGGCGGAAACCGTGCAGGTCTCGCAGGAAAGGGTCGACAAGCCGATCCGTCGGGTGCTCGCGGTACCGACCTTCCTCTGGCTGGTGCTGGCGGGCCTGTGTTTCAACTTTGCCACCTATGCCTGCAACTCGTTCATGGTGCCGATGCTGCAGCGCTATTTCCTGATGCCTCTGCACGATGCGGCGGTGGCGACCGGGGTGATTGTCGGCATCACCGGGTTGATCGGGCTGACCCTGGGCGGCTGGATCGCTGACAAGATTCATCAGCGAGTTGCCAACGGACGGCTACTGTTTGCCGGGTTCAGCCTGATCGTCTCAACGGTGTGCACGGTGTGGGCGCTGTATGTCGGGCGTGTCGAGATCGGGGTGTTCGTCGCGCTGTTCAGCGTCGGCTGGCTGTTTGCCTATAACTTCTATACCTGCGTATACACGGCGATTCAGGACGTGGTCGAGCCGCGCCTGCGGGCCACGGCGATGGCGCTGTTCTTTGCCGGGCTGTACCTTCTTGGCGGCGGCTTGGGGCCGGTGGTGGTGGGCGGTTTGTCGGATCACTTCGCCAAGTCGGCGATGATTTCGGCGGGGGCTGAGCAGATGACCGAGGCGTTCAAGGCTGTCGGCCTGCATGATGCGATGTATCTGATTCCGGTGGCGCTGTTTTTCACCATGGTGTTTCTGTTTCTGGCGGCGCGGTGTTTTGTCCGGGATGCGCAGCGGATGAAGGAGGGGTTGGTGGCAGTGGTTGAGCCTGATGTTTCTGTGGCGACGGCATGATTGCTATCGCTGGCAAGCCAGCTCCCACAGTGACCGAGTCATACGCATAATTTGTAAACACTCCAAACCCTGTGGGAGCTGGCTTGCCAGCGATAGGGCCATCAGCATCAGCCGATAAATACCAGACAAACAAGAAGGCCCGCATCACTGCGGGCCTTCTTGTTTTCAGCGCTAGAGCAGGGCGGTTTAACCCGCCACCAACACCCGGATCGCTTCCAGACGCAGCGCCGCTTTATCCAGCATCGCCAGACCCAGTTCACGCTGCTTGCGCAACGCATCCAGTTCGCTGTCGCGCACGGTCGGGTTGACCGCTTGCAACGCGGTCAGGCGCGCCAGTTCTTCTTCGGTATCGGCCGCCAGACGACGACGGGCCTCGGCCACGCGTTCGGCGTGACGCGGGGCAATCTTGTCTTCACCAGCGTTGATCCGTGGCGTCAGCTGATCGCGCTGGGCCTGGATGAACTTGTTGGCGCTGGCACGTGGCACGCTTTCCAGTTGATCGTTCAAGGTTTCGAACGAGACGCGGGCCGACAGATCGTTGCCGTTGGCGTCGAGCAGGCAGCGCAGGGCGGCCGGCGGCAGGTAGCGGCCCAGTTGCAGCGAGCGCGGGGCAACCACTTCGCTGACGTAGAGCAGTTCCAGCAGCACAGTGCCTGGCTTCAGCGCCTTGTTCTTGATCAGTGCGACGGCGGTGTTGCCCATCGAACCGGACAGCACCAGGTCCATGCCGCCTTGCACCATCGGGTGTTCCCAGGTGATGAACTGCATGTCTTCGCGCGACAGCGCCTGGTTGCGGTCGTAAGTGATGGACACGCCTTCGTCGTCGCCCAGCGGGAAGCTGGCGTCGAGCATCTTCTCGCTCGGTTTGAGGATCAGGGCGTTTTCCGAGTGGTCTTCGCTGTCGATGCCGAACGCGTCGAACAGGGTTTCCATGTAGATCGGCAGGGCGAACTGGTCGTCTTGCTCAAGGATGTCTTCGACCAGTTGATCGCCTTCGCCCGAACCGCCGGAGTTGAGTTCCAGCAGACGGTCGCGACCGGTGTGCAGCTCTTGTTCCAGACGCTCGCGCTCGGCGCGGGCTTCGTCGATCAGCGCTTGCCACTCGCCGTCATCAGCTTCTTCAAGCAGCGGCAGCAGGCGCGGGCCGAACTGATGCTGCAAGGCGTTGCCGGTCGGGCAGGTGTTGAGGAACGCGTTCAGCGCTTCGTGGTACCACTGGAACAGGCGCTCTTGCGGACTGGTTTCCAGGTACGGCACGTGCAGTTCGATGATGTGCTTCTGGCCGATCCGGTCGAGACGCCCGATACGCTGCTCGAGCAGGTCCGGGTGCGACGGCAGATCGAACAGCACCAGGTGGTGGGCGAACTGGAAGTTGCGACCCTCACTGCCGATTTCCGAGCAGATCAGCACCTGCGCGCCGAACTCTTCGTCGGCGAAGTAGGCGGCGGCGCGGTCACGCTCGAGAATGTTCATGCCTTCGTGGAACACCGTGGCCGGAATGCCGGAACGTACGCGCAGCGCGTCTTCCAGGTCCATCGCGGTTTCGGCGTGGGCGCAGATCACCAGCACTTTGGTGCGCTTGAGCATCTTCAGCTGATCGATCAGCCACTCGACACGCGGGTCGAATTTCCACCAGCGCTCTTCTTCGCTGGCGTCCGGCTGGGCCTGGAAGCTGACTTCCGGGTACAGCTCGGCGTGATCGCCCAGCGGCAGTTCGAGGTATTCGTCCGGGCATGGCAGCGGGTACGGGTGCAGTTTGCGCTCCGGGAAACCCTGCACCGCGGCGCGGGTGTTACGGAACAGCACGCGGCCGGTGCCGTGGCGGTCGAGCAGTTCGCGCACCAGGCGGGCGCTGGCTTCGGTATCGCCATCGTTGACCGCGGTCAACAGGGCTTCGCCTTCGTTGCCGAGGAAACCGTGGATGGTCTTGTGTGCAGCAGGCGACAGGCGCCCCTTGTCGAGCAGTTCCTGAACGGCTTCGGCCACCGGGCGATAGTTCTCGCTCTCGGCGCGGAACGCAGCCAGGTCATGGAAACGGTTCGGGTCGAGCAGGCGCAGACGGGCGAAGTGGCTGTCCTGACCGAGCTGTTCCGGGGTCGCGGTGAGCAGCAGCACGCCGGGAATCACTTCAGCCAGTTGTTCGACCAGCGAATACTCAGGGCTGGCCTTGTCTTCGTGCCATACCAGGTGGTGGGCTTCGTCGACCACCATCAGGTCCCAGCCAGCGGCGAACAAGGCGTCCTGCGCCTTCTCGTCTTCGACCAGCCACTCCAGGGCAACCAATGCCAGCTGGGTGTCTTCGAACGGGTTGGTGGCATCGCTTTCGATGAAGCGTTCTTCGTCGAACAGCGCAACCTGCAGGTTGAAGCGGCGGCGCATTTCCACCAGCCACTGGTGCTGCAGGTTTTCCGGCACCAGGATCAGCACGCGGTTGGCGCGGCCCGAGAGCAGTTGGCGATGGATCACCAAACCGGCCTCGATGGTTTTCCCCAGACCCACTTCGTCGGCCAGCAGAACCCGTGGCGCGATGCGGTCGGCGACTTCGCGAGCGATGTGCAGTTGGTGCGCGATCGGTTGCGCACGCACGCCGCCCAGGCCCCAGAGCGAGGACTGCAACTGGCGGCTGGTGTGTTCCAGAGTGTTGTAGCGCAGGGAGAACCACGACAGCGGGTCGATCTGCCCGGCGAACAGACGGTCGCTGGCCAGACGGAACTGAATGAAGTTCGACAGCTGGGTTTCCGGCAGGGTGACGGCTTCGTTCTGCCCGTTCAGACCGTGATAGACCATCAGCCCGTCGACGTCGTCGACTTCGCGCACGGTCATCTTCCAGCCTTCGAAGTGAGTAATGGTGTCACCCGGCGAGAACCGCACGCGGGTGAGGGGCGCATTCCGTAGCGCGTACTGGCGGGTTTCGCCAGTGGCCGGGTAAAGCACGGTCAACAAGCGGCCGTCCTGTGCCAGAACGGTGCCTAAACCAAGCTCTGCTTCGCTGTCACTGATCCAGCGTTGCCCCGGTTGATACTGCTGCGCCATGCTGCCTGACTCCCACCTTGAAAAAGCGGGCTATCTTAACGGAATGCCGGCCTCCAGACCAAAGGTTTACGAGTGTAGGAGCTGCCGAAGGCTGCGATCTTTTGATCTTCGGGAACGCTTGCGTTCTACGGTGTTCCATTAAAGATCGCAGCCTGCGGCAGCTCCTACAGGTGCCAAGTGCGTCACAGATTTGCGACGGATGGCTCAAGGCGCCTTTGCCGCAGCCGATAGCCTGCTGACAGGAGACCCTTCATATGCTGCCACCGATGCTCCCCCTGAGCGCTGTGCCGATCACTTCCCAGCAGGATCCGATTCGCCAGCGGCCGGACATTCCTCCGGTGGTGCCGGTGCAGGAAAGCTCCAACGAAAGCACAATCGACCTGCAAAAACGTGACCCGGAAGAGGATCGACTACTGGCGCGCGAAGAACAGCGGCGCCAGCAGGAACGTGATCGTCGCCGTCGCGAAGCCGACGAAGACCCGGAAGAGCATCTGGCCGTGCCCGGTACCGAGCTGAATGCCGATAACACCGTGCCGGTGGTGCCGCTGATGGAAGATCAGCCGCGTCAGGGCCTGTGGGTCGATATCGAGATTTAAGGCCGGACATTTACACGGGTTGTTGTGGAGTGCTGGCGTCAGGCTGCATGATTGGCGCAGTCCTGCCTTTGATGCGGCAGTTGTGATTCTTTCAAGTGATGCACCCGCCATGAGCCAAGACGACAAACTGATCGACCTCAGCACCGAACGCGCCAAGCGTGTGCATGACCTCAATGAGAAACGCCTGAACGAAGTGCGCAAGGCCTTCGAGCAAGCAATGCCGCTGGGAAAAGCCAAGAAAAAGTCGAAAAACAAGCCGAAAAAGCGTTGATCTCCCCCCTGCATCCTTTGATGCAGGTCAGTTATTTTCCCGCCTTTGCCTTCTGTGTTGTCCGGACTTGATCCTGGTCAATTTCTGCGCCTGCGTGATTGGTTAACTTAGCTCCATCGCAGCAAAGCAGGGGCCAGGAGGCCACAGTCATGTTTTTCGATAACGTGGTGTTTGCCGGGGTTCTTACTGTAGGTCTCATGGTTCTGTTTTTTGCAGGGTTTGGATTTTTTATCTGGAAGGATGCGAATAAGCGCAAGAAGTAGGTCTTTCCGGGTTTGATGAGCACGCAAGGCATTTTGGGCGACTTCGGTTGCCCTTTTTTTTTGTGTTCTTGGCGGTTTTTGGGCCGGCCGTGTGCTTGGGGTTCTGGGTGTATATCCGTTTCTGCGGGGTGGCTGATTAGGGTTCCGCCCTTACGGCGGGTCACTTTTGGCAAACGCCCCAAAAGTAACCAAAAGGTCTGTGCCCTGACGTTCGGCCCTCGCCTAGGCTCGGGTTCCTTCGCTCCGGGATCATCCGGGGGGCAGCGCCTACGGTTTGCTTCGCTGCACCTCCTCTCGCTGTGTTTGGCTGCGCCAAACGGTCGCTACGCTCCCACCCCCGGATAAACCCCTCCACTCAGCCTGCCGACGGGCCCTCAGATCAAAATCAAAAGCGGTACTCGAGCTAACGCTCATTGTGTTGAGTGGGGCGGCTTCGCCGCATGGGGGGTACGCTCTCTGAATTGTAGGAGCCAGCCTGCTGGCGATGGCGGCCTGACAGCCGACCAATCTCATACTGAATACACCCAATCCCATGTAGGAACTGCCGAAGGCTGTGATCTTTTGATCTGGATCTTGTAGTAGCCAGCCTGCTCGCGAAGGCGGCCTGCCACCCGACCAATCTCATATTGAATACACCCAATCCCATGTAGGAACTGGCTGTGATCTTTTGATCTGCTTTGGCTTTGGTTTTTGATCTTCAGCCCCTTCGGCAGGCCGAGCGAAGGTGTCCATCAGGGGGTAGGCGCGCAGCGCCATGCGGCGGAGCCGCATACATCGAGAGGAGGTGCAGCGAAGCAAACCGTAGGCGATGCCCCCTGATGGACACCGTAGCGAGGGAACACTGAGCCCCAGCGAAGTGCCGTACGCCGGGGCAAAGCCTTTTGGGTTACCTTTTCGGCGTTTGGAAAAGGTGACTCGCTGTAAGAGCGAAACCGCCAGCGGCAACACCCACAGAAACGGATATGCCCCCAATACAACCAAAACAAAAAAGGCGCGATCCTTTCGAATCGCGCCTTTTCATCAAAGCTTGAAGCAGTCTATCAGCTACCCAAAGCCTTCGACGCCAACCAGAACAACCCAGCCGACAACGCCACAGTCGCCGGCAGGGTCAGCACCCACGCCAGCAGGATGGTGCGAACAGTGCCGCCCTGCAGGCCGCTCTTGTTGGCGACCATGGTGCCGGCCACACCCGAGGACAGAACGTGAGTGGTCGATACCGGCAGACTGAAGATGTTGGCCATACCGATCAAACTGGCGGTAGTGATCTGCGCCGACATGCCTTGGGAATAGGTCATGCCTTGCTTGCCGATCTTCTCGCCGATGGTCAGTACCACGCGTTTCCAGCCGACCATGGTGCCCAGGCCGAGGGCCAGTGCGACCGCCAGAATCACCCAGAACGGGGCGTATTCAGTGGTGGTGGTCAGGTCTTTGCGCAGTTTGTCCAGGTCAGCTTTTTCACGCGCTTCCAAGCCCGGCAGCTTGCCGACTTTCTTCGCGGTGTCGTCCAGGCACAGCAGGTAACGACGGACTTCGATGCGGCTTTCCGAGGACAGCGAATGGTAGTCCGCTACACCTTTAAGGGTGCCAAGCAGGGCGTTGATGGTCGGTTCGGTCTGCTGCGGGTTGCAGCGGAATTTCTCCGGCAGGTCGCCTTCAACGCTTTTGCCCAGGGCCAGGAATTCGCCCAGGGAATCGGCATTGCGCTTGTAGAACTGGCTCAGGTGCAGGGTCGCGTCGCGGGTGCGTTCGATCTGGTAAGTGGTGCTGCTCAGGTCGAGGACGAACTGCGCAGGCACGATACCGATCAATACCAGCATGATCAGGCCGATGCCTTTCTGACCATCGTTGGAGCCGTGCACGAAGCTCACGGCCATGGCCGAGATAACCAGGACCAGGCGGTTCCAGAACGGCGGGTGCTTCTTGTCGTCGATCTTGCGGCGCTGTTCCGGGGTCTTGTGCATCTTCGACAGCGGGCGCCACCACTTCAGGCCGATCAGGATCAGCGCGGCGATCAGGAAGCCAGCCATTGGCGAAAACACCAGCGAGGCGCCGATGTCGATCGCTTTCTGCCAGTTCACGCCGTCGGCCAACGGGATGTTGTTGATCAGGGCGTTGGCCAGGCCGACACCGAGGATCGAGCCGATAAGGGTGTGGGAACTGGAGGCCGGGATACCGAAGTACCAGGTGCCCAGGTTCCAGGTGATCGCCGCGGCGAGCAACGAGAACACCATCGCCAAACCATGGCCGGTGTTCACATTGATCAGCAGTTCCACCGGCAGCAAGTGAACAATGGCATACGCCACGCCAACGCCGCCCAGCAACACGCCGAGGAAGTTGAACACACCGGAGAAGAACACCGCCAGATGAGGCGGCATGGCTTTGGTGTAGATAACAGTGGCTACCGCGTTAGCGGTGTCATGAAATCCATTGATGAACTCGAAGGCGAGGACAAACGTCAGGGCGAGCAAGAGGCTCACAAGCACCCAAGCATCCAGTCCGCTGAATAAATCGATCATGAAGGTTTTCTGACCCGGTCATAAGGGGGCGCGATTATGCCAGAAAAGACTGGAATTCGATCCCCTACCTGCTCATCGGTAGCAATCAATGTCGAATTAAATTGTTGCAAGGTGCAAAGCCCTAGCGTGCAGCAGGGTTTTTCAACTGTTTGATTAGATTGGAAAAATCTTCAAACAGCAGGCATTTTGTCGAGTGCGCGAGGGCCTCAAACGCCTGTGTGAAATATCTCTGAAACGAGTCAGACACGCTCCTTTCCCGTGCAGGACGGGGGAGGTGGGCCGCTGCCCGCGGGTAGCGGGCGCGCAAGGCATCGTCGGGTCACCGTGCTTTTAGCCGGTGGCGACGCAGACCCTCGAAAAACTCGGAATCGTCAGTTCATGGCTCTTCGGTTTTGAGTTCTTCTTCCATCTTTTTCAGTTCTTGCTGAAAAACCTGATCCTGAACAGTGGGGCGTTTACGCCATGCCTTGCGTTCCGGTTCGGGTTGAGCGGCGTAGGTGGTGACTTCCCCGCCGTAAACTTCCTTGTAACGTTGTTCCTGGCGCTCAAGTTCCGCGCGCAGTTCGTCTTTCGTCACAGTGCTACCTGTTTGAGTTGAGATAAATGTCTGGTGAAACGCACTGCAACGAATCAATTGAGCGGATCCACCAACTGCCAATACCCGGACGGGCATTGGTGTTATCGGCAGGGCGATCAAGACTTCCATGTTGCAGGCGGCTGCGGCACCAGATTAAAACTGACGCAGCATCAGTTTCCTGTTTCAGCGAGTGCTGGCGTTGCATGAGTCATGCGCGTCAGCGCTGGCCGGGGCTGTCGGCGATTGGCATCGCCTCGGCGGGCGGCGGCTCCGGGAAATAATGCGGGGCGCCACTGAGGTGCATTATAGCGGTCGATTCGGGAATGACTATCTTTGCCAAGTTAAAAACGGTTCTGGATGTGTGATTGTTTTGTGACTGACAATTTTTATCGGTAGTTGCAGTCGTGGCCAACCTTTAGCGCGATGGTGTTGTGTTTCTGGCGTCATTAAGTCGAACAACTAAGGGCATCGCTGCAGCGGCGCGACAAAGTTGAGAAAACATTGCGGCAGGTCGAGCGGGGCCCGTGCTGGCGATTGCGATAATCGGTCGGCGGTTCGATAATCGCCCAATCTTGGCGTGCCGACCCTTGTGCATCTCGCGGCGAGCCGCTTGTATAGCCATTGATCCGTGCCGCATAAGGACAACAAATGAACGATCAAATGCGCAACTCCTTCACTTCCGTGGCGCCGCCGATCGTCGCTTCGCCCGCCAAGCGCATCCAGGCGCTGACCGGCGATCCGGATTTCATGACTTCGCTGGCCCGTGGCCTGGCGGTGGTGCAGGCATTTCAGGAGCGCAAGCGGCACCTGACCATCGCCCAGATCAGCCACCGCACGGAAATTCCCCGCGCCGCCGTGCGCCGTTGCCTGCACACCTTGATCAAACTGGGTTACGCCACCACCGATGGCCGTACTTACTCGTTGCTGCCCAAAGTGCTGACCCTCGGCCACGCGTATCTGTCTTCGACGCCGCTGGCGGTTTCAGCCCAGCCTTATCTGGACCGCATGAGCGAGCAACTGCACGAAGCCTGCAATATGGCCACGCTCGAAGGCGACGACATTCTGTACATCGCCCGTTCGGCGACCACACAGCGGCTGATTTCGGTGGACCTGTCGGTGGGCGGGCGGCTGCCGGCCTATTGCACGTCGATGGGCCGTATCCTCCTGGCAGCACTGGACGACACTTCGCTGGGCGAATACCTCGACCATGCCGAACTGGTGGCCAAGACCAGCCGCACGCTGCACACCGCGGAAAGTCTGCTCGAATGCCTGCAGGAAGTGCGACAGCAGGGGTGGTGCATCGTCGATCAGGAACTCGAACAAGGCCTGCGCTCGATTGCCGTGCCGGTCTACGACGCGTCGGGTCAGGTGGTGGCGGCGCTCAACGTCAGTACTCACGCCGGTCGCGTCAGTCGCACCGAGCTGGAACAGCGCTTCCTCCCAGGCCTGCTCAGTGCCAGCCGCGACCTCAGCGCCCAGTTGTTCGCCTGATGAAGCTGTTCGATAAACGCACAGTGTTGCGTTTATCGAATTGACGCTAAAAGCCTCGGATCATTAATGTCGCGGCAGCGTCATCCGGCGCTGAGCACACGTCTCAGCCCGGACTGCCGACTCCCATAATAATGACAAGAGGCAACCCCCATGCGCACGTTCCCCGACTGTCGCCGCTTCAGCCCGTGTTGCCGGGTTCACCGCAACAGCTGATTCCAGCCTTCTATTCTTGTGTCCGTGCCGCTCTTTGGCCGGCCGCCGTTCGACTGCGTTTTTTGCGTGGATAAAAATAATGAACCAGCCTCAGTCCGCTGTAGGTAACTGCCTCGACGTGCAGACCTTCATCAATGCCCAACCGATCTCGCGCTATCAGTGGCGCGTGGTGATCCTGTGTTTCCTGATTGTCTTCCTCGATGGCCTCGACACCGCAGCGATGGGTTTTATTGCGCCGGCGCTGTCCCAGGACTGGGGCATCGACCGCGCCAGCCTCGGCCCGGTGATGAGTGCTGCGCTGATCGGCATGGTGTTCGGCGCACTGGGTTCCGGCCCGCTGGCTGACCGTTTCGGGCGCAAAGTGGTACTGGTCGGCGCGGTGTTGCTGTTCGGCGCGTTCAGTCTGGCTTCGGCCTACAGCACTAACGTCGAGCAACTGCTGGTGCTGCGCTTTCTCACCGGCCTCGGTCTGGGCGCCGGCATGCCCAACGCCACCACGCTGCTCTCGGAATACACCCCGGAGCGCAAGAAATCCTTGCTGGTGACCAGCATGTTCTGCGGCTTCAACCTCGGCATGGCCGGTGGCGGCTTCATTTCGGCGAAGCTGATCCCGGCGTTCGGCTGGCACAGCCTGCTGCTGATCGGCGGGATTCTGCCGCTGATCCTCGCGGTGGTGCTGTTGTTCTGGCTGCCGGAATCGGCGCGTTATCTGGTGGTGCGTAATCGCGGCACCGACAAAGTGCGCAAGACCTTGTCGCCGATCGACCCGGTCACCGTCGCGCAGGCCTCGAGTTTCAGCGTGCCGGAACAGAAAACCGTCAAGGCGCGCAACGTGTTCGCGGTGATTTTCTCCGGCACCTACAGCGCCGGCACCTTGTTGCTGTGGCTGACCTACTTCATGGGCCTGGTCATCGTTTACCTGCTGACCAGTTGGCTGCCGACCCTGATGCGTGACAGCGGCGCGAGCATGGAGCAGGCGGCGTTCATTGGCGCGTTGTTCCAGTTTGGCGGGGTGTTGAGTGCGGTCGCTGTGGGCTGGGCGATGGACCGCTTCAATCCGCACAAGGTCATCGGCACGTTCTACCTGCTGGCCGGGATATTTGCCTACGCGGTGGGGCAGAGCCTGGGCAACATCACCTTGCTCGCGACCCTGGTGCTGGTGGCGGGGATGTGCGTCAACGGCGCGCAATCGGCGATGCCTTCATTGGCGGCGCGGTTTTATCCGACTCAGGGCCGGGCGACCGGGGTGTCGTGGATGCTCGGGATTGGCCGGTTCGGCGCGATTCTCGGGGCGTGGATGGGCGCGACATTGCTGGGGTTGGGTTGGAACTTCGAGCAGGTGCTGACGGCGCTGGTGATTCCGGCGGCGTTGGCGACGACGGCGGTGGTGATTAAAGGCATGGTCAGTCATGCGGATGCGACCTGAGTGGAGTCATTTTGATCCTCGCTGCATGTTCCGGCGCCTTCGCGAGCAAGCCCGCTCCCACAGGGAAAACACATTTCAAATGTGGGAGCGGGCTTGCTCGCGAAGCTTTTGGTTCTTATTGATAGGGTGGTAACAATCTGTTCGATAAACGAACACTCAGTCGATTATCGGATTGTTTGGTAATTTTCAGCGGCTTAATCTGCAGTGACTCCGGCGCTGAACCTCGCGCCTTTTTCTCACTGGCGATTCACTACATAAACGGGAGCCTGCTCCATGGCTGAGATCCTTTCGCTGCACGACGCGGTGAAGCAATTCGTCAACGACGGCGACACCGTCGCGCTCGAAGGCTTCACTCACCTGATCCCTACGGCGGCAGGTCATGAAATCATTCGTCAGGGCAAGAAAGATCTGACCCTGGTGCGGATGACGCCTGACCTGATCTACGACCAACTGATCGGTGCCGGTTGTGCACGCAAGCTGATCTTTTCCTGGGGCGGCAACCCGGGTGTGGGTTCGCTGCACCGTCTGCGCGACGCGGTCGAGAAGCAATGGCCGCATGCGCTGGAAATCGAAGAACACAGCCACGCCGACCTGGCCAACGCCTACGTCGCCGGCGCTTCCGGCCTGCCGTTCGCGGTGCTGCGAGCCTACGCCGGTTCCGACCTGCCGAAGGTCAACCCGCTGATCAAAACGGTCACCTGCCCGTTCACCGGTGAAGTGCTGGCGGCGGTGCCATCGGTGCGTCCGGACGTGACCGTGATCCACGCACAGAAAGCCGACCGTCAAGGCAACGTGCTGCTGTGGGGCATTCTCGGGGTGCAGAAAGAAGCGGCACTGGCGGCCAGGCGCTGCATCGTCACCGTCGAGGAAATCGTCGACAACCTCAACGCCCCGATGAACGCCTGCGTGCTGCCGACCTGGGCCTTGAGCGCGGTCTGCCACGTACCCGGCGGCGCGCATCCGTCCTACGCTCACGGTTACACCGAGCGTGACAATCGTTTCTATCAGGCGTGGGATCCGATCGCCCGTGACCGTGAGACGTTTACCGCGTGGATCAACGAATACATCCATGGCTGCGCTGACTTCAGCGAGTTCCAGGACAAGTTGGCCGCTGCTTCGGAGGCCAAGTAATGACTTACACCACCAATGAAATGATGACCGTCGCTGCGGCCCGTCGCCTGAAGAACGGCTCGGTGTGCTTCGTCGGCATCGGCCTGCCGTCGAAAGCCGCCAACCTCGCGCGCCTGACTTCGTCGCCGGATGTGGTGCTGATCTACGAATCCGGCCCGATTGGCGCCAAGCCAAGCGTGCTGCCGCTGTCGATCGGTGATGGTGAGCTGGCGGAGACGGCCGACACCGTCGTCCCGACCGGTGAGATTTTTCGCTACTGGCTGCAGGGCGGGCGCATCGACGTCGGTTTTCTCGGCGCAGCGCAGGTCGACCGTTTCGGCAACATCAACACCACCGTGGTCGGTGACTATCACGCGCCGAAAGTTCGCTTGCCGGGTGCCGGTGGCGCGCCGGAAATCGCCGGTTCGGCGAAGAGTGTGCTGATCATTCTCAAGCAGTCGGCGCGTTCGTTCGTCGACAAGCTCGACTTCATTACCTCGGTCGGTCACGGCGAGGGCGGCGATTCGCGCAAGCGTCTGGGCCTGCCGGGCGCCGGTCCGGTCGGGATCATCACCGACCTGTGCATCATGGAGCCGGAAGCGGACACCCATGAATTCGTGGTCACCGCTCTGCATCCGGGCGTGACCCGCGAGCAAGTGGTCGCCGCCACCGGTTGGGCGATCCGCTTTGCCGACAATGTTGAAACCACGGCTGCGCCGACCGAGGTCGAACTGACCGCGCTGCGCGATCTCGAAGCGCGCACCGCCGCCGCCCACGGCCAGGCACCGGGAGAAGCATGATGCGTGACGTGTATATCTGCGATGCGATTCGCACCCCCATCGGCCGTTTCGGCGGTGGCTTGTCCGCGGTGCGCGCCGACGATCTGGCCGCCGTGCCGATCAAGGCGCTGATGGAACGCAACCCCTCGGTGGACTGGAACGCGATCGACGAAGTGTTCCTCGGCTGCGCCAACCAGGCCGGCGAAGACAACCGTAACGTGGCGCGCATGGCGCTGCTGCTGGCGGGGCTGCCGGACAGCGTGCCGGGTGTGACCCTCAACCGTCTCTGTGCTTCGGGCATGGACGCGATCGGCACCGCGTTCCGCGCCATTGCCAGTGGCGAGATGGAGCTGGCGATTGCCGGCGGCGTCGAGTCGATGTCCCGCGCGCCGTTCGTGATGGGCAAGGCCGACGCAGCGTTCTCGCGCAACATGAAACTGGAAGACACCACCATCGGCTGGCGTTTCATCAACCCGTTGATGAAAGCCCAGTACGGCGTCGATGCGATGCCGCAGACCGCCGATAACGTCGCCGATGACTATAACGTGTCGCGCGCCGACCAGGACGCGTTCGCCCTGCGCAGCCAGCAACGCACCGCCGCCGCGCAGGCTGCGGGCTACTTCGCCGAGGAAATCGTCGAAGTGCGGATCGCCCACAAGAAGGGCGAAACCGTGGTCAGCCAGGACGAACATCCACGCGCCGACACCACGCTTGAAGCCCTGAGCAAACTCAAACCGGTCAACGGCCCGGACAAGACTGTCACCGCCGGCAACGCATCCGGCGTCAACGACGGTGCCGCTGCGCTGATTCTCGCTTCGGCGGAAGCGGTGAAAAAACACGGCCTGACTGCCCGCGCCAAAGTGCTGGGTATGGCCAGTGCCGGGGTTGCGCCACGGGTGATGGGCATCGGCCCGGTACCGGCGGTGCGCAAACTGATCGAGCGCCTTGGGGTGGCGGTCAGCGATTTCGACGTGATCGAACTCAACGAAGCCTTCGCCAGCCAAGGCCTGGCGGTGCTGCGTGAACTGGGTCTGGCCGACGATGCGCCGCAGGTCAACCCGAACGGTGGCGCGATTGCCTTGGGTCACCCGTTGGGCATGAGCGGCGCGCGACTGGTGCTGACCGCGTTGCATCAGTTGGAAAAGACCGGCGGCAAGCAAGGTCTGGCGACCATGTGCGTCGGCGTCGGCCAGGGTCTGGCCCTGGCCATCGAACGCGTCTGACGCACAGCTGCACGAATAAGAACTGAGGAAAGCGAAATGACTGACAAGCCTGGCTACCGTCGTCCGCAGGAAGGCACCCAGCCTGAGTACCTGCACCCGACGTATCAATCCACCAACCTGCGCTCGCCGTCCAAGCCGTTGGTGTTCCTGCCGCATTCGTTGTCGGAGATCACCGGCCCGACCATCGGTGCCGAACGCGTCGCCGACCAGGACAACGACCTGACCGCCCAGCACGACGGCGAGCCGTTGGGTGAGCGCATCATCATTCACGGCCGTGTGCTCGACGAAAACGGTTTGCCGGTGCCGGGGATTCTGGTGGAGATCTGGCAGGCCAACGCCGCCGGCCGCTACAACCACAAACGCGACCTGCACGACGCGCCGCTGGACCCGAACTTCACCGGCACCGGCCGCACCGTGACCGACGCCGACGGCTGGTATCAGTTTCAGACCATCAAGCCCGGCGCCTATCCGTGGGGCAACCACCACAACGCGTGGCGCCCGGCGCACATCCATTTCTCACTGTTCGGGCCGAGCATCCTCACCCGTCTGGTGACGCAGATGTACTTCCCCGGCGACCCGCTGCTGGCCTACGACCCGATCTACAACTGCGTGCCGGACATCTCCGCCAAGGAACGTCTGATCGCCGCTTTCGATCTGGAAAAAACCATTCCGTCCTACGCCCTCGGCTATCGCTGGGACATCGTCTTGCGCGGCCGCGACGCCACGCCGATGGAGAAATAAGATGACGCTGACTGCCACCACGTCCCACACCGTCGGGCCGTACTACCACATCGGCCTGACCTGGCTGAATCGCGAAAACCTCGCGGTCGAACAAACCCTCGGCGAACGCGTGGCGATCACCGGCCAAGTCGTTGACGGCAACGGCGATGTGGTCAACGACGCGATGCTCGAAGTCTGGCAGGCCAACGCCGCCGGCAAGTACGCGCACCCGGAAGACGAGCAGGACAAACCGCTGGACCCGCATTTCGAAGGTTTCGGCCGGGTGCCGGTGGACGCCGAAGGGCGCTTCCGTTTCACCACGATCAAACCGGGCACGGTCGAAGGCCTGAAGGGCTCGACCCAGGCGCCGCACCTGGTGGTGCTGGTGTTTGCTCGTGGGCTGGTGAAGCACTTGCTGACACGCATTTACTTCGAAGGCGACCCGGCGAACGTCAATGATCCGCTGCTGGAATGTGTGCCGGCCGAGCGCCGCGGGACGTTGCTGGCGAAGCCGGATGCGGCGGGGGTTTATCAGTGGAATGTGATTTTGCAGGGCACTGAGGCGGAGACGGTGTTCTTCGATTACTGAAGTACACCCCAAAACCTTGTAGGAGTGAGCCTGCTCGCGATAGCGGTGGATCAGACGAATAAGGGCTGAATGACAAACCGCAATCGCGAGCAGGCTCACTCCTACAAGGGAACTGTGTTGGATGTATCTGTGGAACGGGACTGTTGCGAAGTGTGTCTAGACTCTCACCTGTCCCTTCAGAGTAAAAAACAATGACAACTACCACCGCTCATTACACCGGCGAGGAGCGCAGCAAGCGGATCTTCGCCATTGTCGGTGCCTCGTCCGGCAACCTTGTCGAATGGTTCGACTTCTATGTCTATGCCTTCTGCGCGATCTATTTCGCCCCGGCGTTTTTCCCCTCCGACAACCCCACGGTGCAACTGGTCAACACCGCCGGGGTGTTCGCTGCCGGGTTCCTGATGCGCCCGATCGGCGGCTGGATCTTCGGGCGGCTGGCGGACAAGAAGGGCCGCAAGACCTCAATGATGATTTCGGTGCTGATGATGTGCTTCGGCTCGCTGCTCATCGCCTGCCTGCCGACCTACGCCAGCATCGGCGTCTGGGCACCGCTGCTGTTGCTGTTCGCGCGGCTGCTGCAAGGCCTGTCGGTGGGTGGCGAGTACGGCACCACCGCGACCTACATGAGTGAGGTCGCGCTCAAAGGGCAACGCGGCTTTTTCGCTTCGTTCCAGTACGTGACCCTGATCGGAGGCCAACTGCTGGCGGTGTTGCTGGTGGTGATCCTGCAGCAGTTCCTCAGTGAAGACGAATTGCGAGCCTACGGCTGGCGGATTCCGTTTGTGGTCGGTGCGGTGGCGGCGGTGATTTCGCTGTTCCTGCGCCGTTCGCTGAAAGAAACCACCAGCAAGGAAATGCGCGAGAACAAGGACGCCGGCAGCATCCGCGCGCTGTTCCGTGATCACAAAGCCGCGTTCATCACCGTGCTCGGTTACACCGCCGGTGGCTCGCTGATTTTCTACACCTTCACCACGTATATGCAGAAGTATCTGGTGAACACCGCCGGCATGCACGCCAAGACCGCCAGCTATATCATGACCGGCGCGCTGTTCCTGTATATGTGCATGCAGCCGCTGTTCGGCATGCTTGCCGACAAGATCGGCCGGCGTAATTCGATGCTCTGGTTCGGCGCGCTCGGCACGCTGTTCACCGTGCCGATCCTGTTGAGCCTGAAAAGCATCAGCAGCCCGGTGCTGGCCTTTGTGCTGATTACCGTGGCGCTGGCAATCGTCAGTTTCTACACCTCGATCAGTGGCCTGGTGAAAGCCGAAATGTTCCCGCCGGAAGTCCGCGCTCTTGGCGTCGGTCTGGCCTACGCGGTGGCCAACGCGATCTTCGGCGGCTCGGCTGAATATGTGGCCCTGAGCCTCAAGGCCGGTGGCATGGAAAACGCTTTCTATTGGTACGTCACGGTGATGATGGCGGTGGCGTTCCTGTTCAGCCTGCGCCTGCCGAAACAGGCGGCGTACTTGCACCACGATCTGTAAACCGATGTGCGCGGGCCGCATTGGCCCGCGCCGGCAAGGACTGTTTATGACTCAGCGACCGGGCAATCAATTGTTCGATGCCTACTTCACTGCCCGCGACATGCGCGACGTGTTCTGCGATCAAGGCCGGGTGCAGGCGATGCTCGATTTCGAAGCGGCACTGGCCCGGGCCGAAGCGCGGGTCGGGGTGATTCCGGCGTCTGCCGTCGCGCCAATTGCCGCCGCCTGCAACGCCGGTCTGTATGACTTCGCGGCGCTGGGCGAGGCGATTGCCACGGCCGGTAACTCGGCGATTCCACTGGTCAAGGCGTTGGGCAAGCAGATTGCCGCGAGCAGCGCCGAGGCCGAGCGTTATGTGCATCTGGGGGCGACCAGTCAGGACGTGATGGATTCCGGGCTGATCCTGCAATTGCGGCAGGCGCTGGAGCTGATCGAAAGCGATCTGGCAGCGCTCGCCGATTCGCTTGCCACCCAGGCCCAACGGCATGCGGCGACGCCACTGGCCGGGCGCACCTGGCTGCAACACGCCACGCCCGTCACGCTCGGGATGAAGATTGCCGGTTGGCTCGGCGCGCTGACCCGCAGTCGTCAGCGTCTGCGTGAACTCAAGCCACGGCTGCTGGTGCTGCAATTCGGCGGCGCTTCCGGCACCCTCGCGGCGCTCGGCGGGCAAGCATTACCGATCGCTCAGGCCTTGGCGGAAGAACTGCGACTGACACTGCCCGAGCAACCGTGGCACACCCAGCGTGATCGCATCGTCGAGTTCGGTGCGGTACTCGGTTTGATCGCCGGCAGCCTCGGCAAACTCGGGCGCGATGTGAGTCTGTTGATGCAGACCGAAGCGGCGGAAGTGTTCGAGCCGTCGGCGCCGGGCAAGGGCGGTTCGTCGACCATGCCGCACAAGCGCAATCCGGTCGGCGCGGCGGTGTTGATCGGTGCAGCGACGCGGGTCCCAGGGCTGGTGTCGACGCTGTTCAGCGCAATGCCACAGGAGCACGAACGCAGTCTCGGACTGTGGCATGCCGAATGGGAAACCTTGCCGGACATCTGCTGCCTGGTCTCCGGTGCGCTGCAACAGGCGCGCTTGCTGGCCGACGGTCTGGAAGTCGACGCCGAGCGCATGGCGCGCAATCTCCAATTGACTCAAGGGCTGGTGCTGGCCGAAGCGGTGAGCATCGTCCTCGCCCAACGGGTCGGTCGCGACACCGCGCATCACCTGCTCGAACAATGTTGCAAACGCGCGGTGGCCGAACAGCGCCATCTGCGTGCGGTACTCGGCGACGAGCCGCAAGTGACCGCCGAACTGAGCGGCACCGAACTGGATCATCTGCTCGACCCCGCGCATTACCTCGGCCAGGCGCAAGTCTGGGTCGAGCGCGCAGTGGCCGAACACAACGCTTTGACTGTCTGAAGGAGAGGGCTGTGGCTTTCGTTCAACTCGCCGATGGCGAACTGCACTATCAATTGGATGGACCAGTCGACGCGCCGGTGCTGGTGCTGTCCAACTCGCTGGGCACCGACCTGCACATGTGGGACGCGCAGATACCGGCGTTCACCGAGCACTTGCGGGTGCTGCGTTTCGACACGCGCGGGCACGGCCAGTCGCTGGTGACGCCGGGGCCGTACAGCATCGAGCAACTGGGTCGCGACGTGCTGGGTCTGCTGGATGCGCTGCACATTGAACGTGCGCATTTTTGCGGATTGTCGATGGGCGGCTTGATCGGCCAGTGGCTGGGGATCAATGCCGGTCATCGTCTGCACAGACTGATCGTGTGCAACACTGCGGCGAAGATCGGCGATCCGTCGGTGTGGAATCCGCGCATTGAAACCGTGTTGCGTGATGGCCCGGCAGCGATGGTCGCACTGCGTGATGCGTCGATTGCCCGTTGGTTTACCCCGGATTTTTCAGTGGCCAATCCGGCCGCGGCGAAGAAGATCACCGACATGCTCGCGGCGACCTCGCCTGAAGGTTACGCGGCGAATTGCGCGGCGGTGCGCGATGCCGATTTCCGCGAGCAACTGGCCTCGATCAACCTGCCGCTGCTGGTCATCGCCGGCACTGAAGATGCGGTGACGCCGCCGTCCGGTGGGCATTTCATTCAGGAGCATGTGCGCGGCGCCGAGTACGCCGAGTTCTATGCCGCGCACCTGTCCAACGTGCAGGCCGGTGCCGCTTTCAGTGATCGTGTTCTGGCGTTTCTGAACGCTTAGTGAGGGAAGATTTGTGGACGAGAAACAACGCTACGACGAAGGTCTGCAAGTACGCCGCGCGGTATTGGGCGATGCCCACGTCGATCGCAGCCTGAACGCGCTGACCGAGTTCAACTCGGAATTCCAGGAGATGATCACCCGTCACGCCTGGGGCGATATCTGGACCCGTCCGGGCCTGCCTCGGCATACCCGCAGCCTGATCACCATCGCCATGCTGATCGGCATGAACCGCGAGGCCGAGCTGAAACTGCATTTGCGTGCGGCGGCCAACAACGGTGTGAGCCGGGGCGAGATCAAGGAAGTGATCATGCAGAGCGCGATTTATTGCGGGATTCCGGCGGCGAATGCGACGTTCCATCTGGCGGAGTCGGTGTGGGATGAGCTCGGGGTCGAATCCCGGGAGTGATGGTGCCTGAACTGACGCCTTCGCGAGCAAGCCCGCTCCCACATTTGGAATGCATTTCCCCTGTGGGAGCGGGCTTGCTCGCGAAAGCGGCAGACGCCGAGATGCATTAATCCGCACCGGCACTCAGACCCTGGCGACAATGAAAATCCGCTTGAACGGAAACAGCGTCTGCCCGTTTTTCTCCGGCGGATAATGCTTATGCACCCGCATCAGATAGTGATAGATGAAGCGCGCCTGTTCTTCTGAACTCAGCGCCTGCATCACCGGCCGCAGCGCCGAGACCTTCACCCAGTCGTACACCGGCGACTTGCCGTCGACCACTTGCAGTTGCTCGGTTTCCCAGATGTCCAGCGAAGTGGTCAGCGGCGCCAGCAAGCGGTAGTAATCCTCCAGCGACAATAGTGGTCGCGCCGCCATGTGCTGGCGCAGTTGCGGTGTGCCGATAGGGGTGTGACCGAGACCGGCGTCGTCGAGGGTGTCGAGCATCAGTCGATACCACAAGGCATCGCGCCAGTCCGGCATGTGCGCCGCCAGACAGCCGCCGGGGTTGAGATGCCCGAGCAGGCGCGGCAGCAGTTGTTGATGCTCGCCTATGAAATGCAGCACCGCCGCCGCGAGCAGCAGGTCGGCGGGTTGTGCGGGTTGCCAGTCGAGCAGGTCGCACTCTTGCCAGTGGGCGTTGATCGGCAGGCACCGGGCTTGATTGAGCATCTGCCGCGAGCTGTCGACGCCCAGCAACTGCGCGCGCGGCCAGCGCTCGGCCAGCAACTGCGTGGCAATGCCGGTGCCGCAGCCCAGGTCGTAGATATGTTTGGGGTTAGCCAGTTCGACACGATCGAGCAATTCGTTGACCGGGCGCTGGCGTTGACGGGAAAACTGCTGGTACGCCTTGGCGTCCCAGTCGGGTGCTGCGTTGAGTTGAGTGATCATGAGGTGGTCCTCCGATGATCAGCAGTGTCTTCCGATGACAATCTGGCCAAAACTTGAGGACCAACAACTTTGGATGGCGGAAGCGGGGAGGGTGTGGCGCCTGAGTCCTTCAGGTGTTTCCTACTCTACCCGAGGCCCGGCGAAGTGCCACAGATCCTGACGGATGGCTCTCTGATATCCCCTTTCCCTGTAGGAGCTGCCGAAGGCTGCGATCTTTTGATTCTGCTTTTCAAGATCAAAAGATCGCAGCCTTCGGCAGCTCCTACAGGTGGCCGGGGGGATTTTGAATCAGAGCAGGCTGATCGGGTAGCTGATGATCAGGCGGTTTTCGTCGAACTCGTTGTTGCTGAAGTCGCGGCGCATGGTCGAGTTGCGCCAGCGTACGTTGAGGTTGCGCAAGGTGCCGCTTTGCACGGTGTAGCCCAGTTCCGATTCGCGGCCCCATTCCTTGCCGTCGGTGATGGTCCCGGTGTGCACGTTGTCGCCGCTGATGTAGCGGTTCATCAGGGTCAGGCCGGGGATGCCCATGGCGGCGAAGTTGTAGTCGTGGCGCACCTGCCACGAGCGTTCTTGCGCGTTGTCATAGCTGGCGTTGTAACTGTCGTTGGCGAGGGTGCCGCCGCTGGTGCCGTTGACGCGCATCCAGGCGCTGTCGCCGGTGAGTTTCTGCAGGCCGACGTAGAAAGTGTTGCCGCCGTATCGGGCCGAGAACAATCCCGACCAGGTCTTGTTGTCGAGTTCGCCGGCGCGGGCGCTGCCGTCGTCCTTGCCGTAGAAGAAACCGAGGTTGGCGCCCAGCGTCCAGGCGCCGAGCGGCTGGCTGTGGGTCAGGTTGACGTATTGCTGACTGTAGATGTCCTTGAGTTCGGCGTTCCACAGGCCGATCTGCGTGCGCTTTTCGTTGAAAACGTATTCACCGCCCTGAAAGTTGAAGCGATCGGAGGTGAACGCCGCTTTGCCGAACATCGACATGTCGCTCATGCTGCTGTCGTCGCGCGGGCTGTTGGCGCGGAACTGCCCGCCGTAGAGGGTCAGACCGTTGATTTCCTTCGAGGTGATCTGCCCGCCACGGAAGGTTTGCGGCAGCGAACGGCCGTCATCCGAGCGCAGGATCGGCAGCACGGGCATCCATTCGCCGACCTTGATTTCGGTCTGCGACAGCTTGGCCTTGAACGCGACGTTGGTGCGACCGAAGTTGTCCGCCGGACGCCCGTCGTGATCCAGCGGCAGCAATTGCGTGCCGCCGGTGCCCTTGCCGCCATCGAGCTTCACCGAGTACAGGCCGAGCACGTCCATGCCGAAACCGACGGTGCCTTGGGTGAAACCGGACTTGGCGTCGAGGATGAAGTTCTGCGTCCACTCTTCAGCCTTGCCCTGCGCCTTGGTCGGGTTGGTGAAGTTGCGGTTGATGTAGAAGTTGCGCAGGTTCAGGTTGGCGCTGGCGCCTTCGACAAAACCGGCTTCTTCGGCTGCGGCGGGCAGGGCGACGCCGGTCAGTGCGAGGGCGATCAGGCCGGGGAGGGCGTACGGCGCAGTTGGATGAGTCATCGCAGGGTCTCTTGTTATTTTTTTTGGGGTCGAACGGGTCCGTTGCCGCCACTTTCGGGGCAGGCACGAGCTTGCAGAATCTGGGATGCAGCGGCGGCGATCAGCCGGACGGGAGAGGGCGCGGGGGCATGGTGTCGAACCTGTTGTTATTGGTTTTGTGGAGCGAATGGTGCGCGGCGCGATGGGCGGGATTCAATCGGGGAAAGCGGGTTTTGGGCGATTATCGAACGCAAGATTGAGCCGGGTTTTGTGGTGGTCGATAAGGCGCTATCGCGAGCAGGCTCACTCCTACAATTGGAATGCGTTCCCCTGTAGGAGTGAGCCTGCTCGCGATAGCGCCATTCCAGCCAACACATTTGTTTCAGGCAACAAAAAGCCCACCAATCGGTGGGCTTTCTGTTTTCACCTGATGATGATCAGAACAGCTTCATCTTCGGTGCTTCTTCTTTCAGCGGTTCGTTCTGCGCGGTCTGCGCATTCCAGCCACCACCCAGGGCCTTGTACAGGTTGACCGCACTGGTCAGCTGCGCGAGGCGGTCGGTGATCAGTGCCTGTTGCGCGCTGAACAACTGACGCTGGGCGTCGAGGAAGGTCAGGTTGCTGTCGACACCGATGCGGTAACGACGCTCGGCCAGGCGGTAGTAATCCTGGTTGGCCGCGACGAAGTCACGCTGCGCCTGCAACTGCTCGGTGTAGGTCTGGCGGGCGGCCAGGCCGTCGGCGACTTCCTGGAAGGCGGTCTGAATCGACTTCTCGTAGTTCGCTACGTCGATGTCTTTCTGGATCTTTGCCGCGTCGAGGCTGGCGCGCAGGCTGCCGGCGTTGAAGATCGGCAGGTTGATCTGCGGCGAGAACAGCCAGGTCCCCGAACCACCCTTGAACAGGCCGGACAGGTCCGGGCTCAGGCTGCCCGCATTGGCGGTCAGGCTGATGCTCGGGAAGAACGCAGCACGGGCCGCGCCGATGTTGGCGTTGGCCGCTTTCAGGTTGTACTCGGCCTGAAGGATGTCCGGACGACGTTGCAGCAGGTCCGAAGGCAGACCGGCCGGTACGTCGCTGAGCAGATCATCCGACAGCGGTTTGGCCGCTTGCAGGTTGGCCGGGATACCGGTGCCGAGCAGCAGGGTCAGGCTGTTTTCGTCCTGAGCCACTTGACGGGTGTACTTGGCCAGTTGCGCCCGGGCGTTTTCCACCGAGGTACGCGACTGCGCCAGGTCCAGCGCCGAGGCGACCCCGACTTCGTTGCTGCGACTGGTCAGCTTATAGCTTTCTTCGAAGGCACCGAGGGTGTCCTGCGTCAGCTTGAGCAGTTCCTTGTCGGCCTGCCAGGTCAGGTAGGCGTTGGCCACGCTGGCCACCAGGCTGATCTGGGTGCTGCGCCGCGCTTCTTCAGTGGCGAAGTATTGTTGCAGCGCTTGTTCGCTCAGGCTGCGCACCCGACCGAACAGGTCGAGTTCGTAGGCGCTGATGCCGACCGTGGCGGAGTAGGAGCTGGTGATGCCCGCTTCACCGGTCTGCGATGCACGGGCCGGAACCCGCTGACGGCTGCCGCTGGCGTTCGCCGATACCGCCGGGAACAGGTCGGCACGCTGGATGCGGTATTGAGCCGCATACGCGTCGATGTTCAGCGCCGCGACACGCAGGTCGCGGTTGTTTTCCAGGGAAACCTGGATCAGCTGCTGCAGGGCCGGGTCATGGAAAAACTGCTTCCAGCCCTGCTCGGCAGCGGCTTGCGCCGGTGCCTGGGCCGGCGAGTACGCCGGGCCCTGCGGGAACTGGTTCGCAACCGGTGCTTCTGGCCGCTGATAGTCAGGAATCAGCGAACAACCGCTCAGCACGAAGGCGGCGACTGCGATGGAGAGTAGCGACTTGCTCATTGGCCAGCCTCTTTAGGAGTTTCAGTCGTCTCATCCTGGTCCGCGATTTTACGCTGGCCCATGGACGAAACCGTGACGAAGAACAGTGGGACCCAGAAGATCGCCAGAATCGTAGCCGTGAGCATACCGCCAATCACGCCCGTACCGATCGCATGCTGGCTGCCTGAACCTGCGCCCGTGGAGATTGCCAACGGTACTACACCGAGGACGAACGCCAGCGAGGTCATGATGATCGGTCGCAGACGCATGCGGCACGCTTCGATCGCCGCATCGCGCAGACTGCGCCCTTGCTCGTGCAGCTCCTTGGCAAATTCCACGATCAGAATGGCGTTTTTAGCCGCAAGACCGATGGTCGTCAACAGGCCCACCTGGAAGTACACGTCGTTGGACAGACCGCGCAGGCTGGTGGCCATCAATGCACCGATGATCCCCAGCGGTACCACGAGCATGACCGCGATCGGAATCGACCAGCTTTCATACAGCGCCGCCAGACACAGGAACACCATCAGCAGCGACAGGGCGTACAGCGCTGGCGCCTGCGAGCCGGACAGACGTTCCTCGTAGGACAGACCGGTCCAGGAGATACCGACACCGGCCGGCAGCTTCTTGGCAATCGCTTCGACTTCGGCCATCGCCTCACCGGTGGAGTAACCCGGCGCCGGAGAACCGAGGATCTCCATCGCTTCCACACCGTTGTAACGCGCCAGTTTCGGCGAACCGTAGATCCACTCGCCCTTGGCGAACGCGGAGAACGGCACCATGGTCCCGGCGCTGTTGCGCACGTACCACTTCTTCAGGTCTTCCGGGCTCATGCGCGAACCGGCCTGGCCTTGCACGTAGACCTTCTTCACCCGACCACGGTCGATGAAGTCGTTGACGTAGCTACTACCAAAGGAAATCGACAGGGTGCTGTTGATGTCGGAAATGCTCACGCCCAGGGCGCGAGCCTTCGCATCGTCGATTTCCAGGTGGTATTGCGGCTCGTCGTTCAGACCGTTCGGACGCACCTGGTAGAGCACCTTGCTCTGCGCGGCCATGCCGAGGAACTGGTTACGCGCTTCCATCAGTTTTTCGTGACCGATACCGGCGCGGTCCTGCAGGAACACGTCGAAACCGGTGGCGTTACCCAGTTCCAGTACTGCCGGCGGAGCGAAGGCAAACACCATCGCGTCGCGGAAGCTGAAGAAGTGCTGCTGGGCGCGCTGGGCCAGGGCGAACACGCTGTTGCTCGCATCACGCTCGTGCCACGGCTTGAGCATGATGAACGCCAGACCCGAGCTCTGACCACGACCGGCGAAGTTGAAGCCGTTCACGGTGAACACCGAGGACACCGCGCCCGCTTCTTTATCCAGCAGGTAGGAACGCATTTCGTCGATCACGACTTGCGTACGTTCGGCACTGGAACCGGCCGGGGTCTGCACCTGGGCGAACAGTACGCCCTGGTCTTCTTCCGGGAGGAACGCGGTCGGAATGCGGGTGAACAGCCAGATCATGCCGACCACGATCAGGACGTAGGCCAGCAGGTACGGCGCTTTGCGCGACAGCATGTTGCCGACGCCGCGCTCGTAGCTTTTCACGCCACGGTCGAAGCTGCGGTTGAACCAGCCGAAGAAGCCTTTTTTCGGTGTGCCGTGCTCGCCTTTCGGAATCGCCTTGAGCATGGTCGCGCACAGCGCCGGGGTGAAGATCAGCGCAACCATCACCGACAGGGCCATGGCCGAAACGATGGTGATCGAGAACTGCTTGTAGATCACACCGGTGGAGCCGCTGAAGAACGCCATCGGCAACAGTACCGCCGACAGAACCAGGGCGATACCGACCAGAGCGCCCTGGATCTGGCCCATGGACTTCTTGGTCGCTTCCTTCGGTGACAAGCCTTCTTCGCTCATCACCCGCTCGACGTTTTCCACCACGACGATGGCGTCGTCCACCAGCAAGCCGATGGCCAGCACCATACCGAACATGGTCAGGGTGTTGATGCTGAAACCGAACGCCGCGAGGATGCCGAACGTACCGAGCAATACCACCGGCACGGTCATTGTGGTGATGACGGTGGCGCGGAAGTTCTGCAGGAACAGGAACATCACCAGGAACACCAGCACGATCGCTTCGACCAGGGTTTCAACCACACCCTTGATCGACTCGGTCACCACCGGAGTGGTGTCGTACGGGAACACCACTTCCATGCCTTGCGGGAAGAACGGGCTCAGCTCGTCGATCGTTTTACGCAGGGCCTTGGCGGTGTCCAGTGCATTGGCGCCGTTGGCCAGTTTGACCGCCAGACCGGAGGACGGCTTGCCGTTGAACTGTGCCGAGATGGTCGAGTTTTCGCCACCCAGACCGACGTCGGCAACATCGCCGATGTGCACTTGCGAACCGTCCTGGTTGACCTTCAGCAGGATCGCCTTGAACTGCTCGGCAGTCTGCAGACGGGTCTTGCCGATGATGGTGGCGTTCAGTTGCTGACCAGGCAGTGCCGGCAAACCACCGAGCTGACCGGACGATACCTGGACGTTCTGCGCCGAAATCGCGGTGCTGACATCCGCCGGGGTCAGGTTGTACTTGTTCAGCTTGGCCGGGTCGAGCCAGATGCGCATCGCGTACTGGGCACCGAAGACCTGGAAGTCACCGACGCCGGCAGTCCGCGAGATCGGGTCCTGCATGTTCGACACGATGTAGTTGGACAGGTCGTCCTTGGACATGCTGCCGTCACGCGACACTACGCCGATCACCAGCAGGAAGTTCTTCACTGCCTTGGTCACGCGGATACACTGTTGCTGCACTTCCTGCGGCAGCAGCGGGGTGGCCAGGTTCAGCTTGTTCTGAACCTGAACCTGCGCGGTGTCGGAGTTGGTGCCCTGCTCGAAGGTCGCGGTGATGGTCATGCTGCCGTCGGAGTTACTTTCCGAGGACACATAACGCAGGTTGTCGATACCGTTGAGCTGCTGCTCGATCACCTGGACCACGGTGTCCTGCACGGTTTGCGCCGAAGCACCCGGGTAGGTCACGGAGATCGCGATGGCCGGAGGCGCAATGCTTGGGTACTGGTTGATTGGCAATTTGAGGATCGATAGTGCCCCGACCAACATGATCACCAGGGCAATTACCCAGGCGAAAATCGGACGGTCGATAAAAAATTTCGACATGAGTTACTCCCCTTTGCCGCCAGCGGCTTTGTCAGCTGCCTGAGCGGGGGCCGGGTTCTTGGCTACGTTGGTCGCTTCGGTCGGGTTGACCTGAGCACCTGGGCGAACATATTGCAGGCCTTCGGTGATCAGACGATCGCCCGCCTTCAGGCCGTCTTCGATCAGCCACTGGCTGCCGACGGTGCGGCTGGCCTTGAGCTGACGCAGTTCAACCTTGTTGTCCGGGCCGACAACCAGTGCGGTCGGGGTGCCCTTGAGGTCGCGGGTCACGCCTTGTTGCGGCGCCAGAATGGCGGCGGCGTTGACCCCGGCCTGCAACTGGGCGCGGACGAACATGCCTGGCAGCAGGGTGTGATCCGGGTTCGGGAACACGGCACGCAAGGTCACGGAACCGGTAGTCGGATCAACCGAGACTTCGGAGAATTCCAGCTTACCGTCGAGCTTGTACTGGCTGCCGTCTTCGAGGGTCAGTTTGACCGCTGCCGAGTTGTCGCCGACCTTCTGCAGGCGACCGCTTTCCAGCTCGCGGCGCAGTTCCAGCAGTTCAACCGAGGACTGGGTGACGTCGACGTAGATCGGGTCCAGTTGCTGGATCGTCGCCATTGCGTCGGTCTGGCCATTGTTGACCAGGGCGCCTTCGGTCACCGAAGAACGGCCGATGCGGCCAGATATTGGCGCGTAGACCTTGGTGTAGCGCACATTGATTTGCGCGCTCTGCAACGAGGCTTCCGATTCCATGCGGTTGGACACGGCGGTGTCGTATTCCTGGCGGCTGACGGCCTGCTCGTCGACCAATTGCTTGTAGCGGTCGGAGATCGACTTGGTCGAACGCAGGTTGGCCTCGGCGCTTTTCAGGGTCGCTTCATAGACCGACGGGTCGATCTGATACAGCTGCTGGCCGGCTTTGACATCGCCGCCTTCCTTGAACAGACGCTTGAGAATGATGCCGTTGACCTGCGGTCGAACTTCAGCAATGCGGTACGCACTGGTGCGGCCCGGCAGTTCCGACGTGAGGGTGAACGCTTGTGGTTGCAGGGTGACGACGCCGACCTGAGGAGGCGGAGCGGCTGGGGCCGCTTCTTCCTTTTTACATCCGCTGAGCAGCGATGCCAGGGCGACGGCAGTGACCAGAGCGGTAACAGCTGGCTTGAATTGCATGAAGATCCTCGGGTCAGGCGCGCACATTGCGCACAAGAAGTGTGAAAGGGTGAAAAAATCGGCTCGAGTGGATAAGTAGCTTGCTAAGGAATATACTTACGTTCATGGTTGTTTGTAAATAGCTTGGCGTCTTACCCACCCTGTTACAAAATGCGTCGCAAGGTTTGAAATTGTAGGCCGGGGAGCCGATTCGTGAGAGATCAGCCCCCTCATTATTCAGCGGATATTCAGCCATCCCTGAAACATCCTGTTTGAGGTTTTACTGCCATGGTCCGTCGTACCAAAGAGGAAGCTCAGGAAACGCGCAGCCAGATTCTCGAAGCGGCCGAGAAAGCGTTTTATGAAAGGGGCGTGGCCCGCACGACCCTGGCGGATATCGCGACGATGGCCGGCGTTACGCGTGGCGCCATCTATTGGCATTTCAGCAACAAGGCCGATCTGGTGCAGGCGATGCTCGACAGCCTGCATGAACCGCTGGATGAATTGGCCAAGGCCAGCGAGAGCGAGGACGAACTCGACCCGTTGGGGTGCATGCGCCAGCTGTTGATCCATCTGTTCCATCAGGTTGCCCTCGATCCGAAGACCCGTCGCATCAACGAGATTCTGTTTCACAAGTGCGAATTCACCGATGAAATGTGCGATCTGCGCCAGCAGCGCCGCACGGCCAGTCTCGATTGCAACCTGCGCATCGGTCTGACCCTGCGTAATGCGGTCAATCGCGGCCAGTTGCCGGAAGATCTCGACACTGCCCGGGCGGCCATCAGCATTCATGCGTATATCGATGGCCTCCTATATGGATGGCTGTTGGCGCCTGACAGCTTCGAACTGCATGCCGAAGCCGAGCGCTGGGTCGATACAGGGTTGGATATGCTGCGCCTGAGCCCCAGCCTGCGCAAATGAAACAAAATGCGTAATTGGCACAGGTTATGTCAACTGGCCTGCTTTTATATACACCGGACCGCGAGTTTAAACGTAGCGAGCTACGGATTTTGTAGGGATTTTGTGTCGTCCCTGTGAACGAATGTTAGCTGCCGCCAATAATGACAGCGTCACCTTGTGGGAGCGGGCTTGCTCGCGAAGGCGTCTTAACATTCAATTCATTTGCCGACTGTCACACCGCTTTCGCGAGCCGCCTGCTCCCCCAATGGAGCTTCAGCGATTGCGCGGCAAAACCCAAGAAAAAGCCCCCGACTTTCACAAGTCGGGGGCTTTTGTGTTTCTGCTGTCGCGTACTGAATAACGCTTACAGCGTCGGGTAGTCGATGTAGCCGACCGGGCCCTTGCCGTAGAACAGCTCCGGACGTGCATCGTTCAACGGTGCATCGGCCTTCAGGCGTGCCGGCAGATCCGGGTTGGCAATGAACGGTACGCCGAACGCCACCGCGTCAGCCTTGCCTTCAGCCAGCCAGGCATTGGCGCTGTCCTTGGTGAAGCGTTCGTTGGCGATGTACGCACCACCGAAAGCTTCTTTCAATTTTGGACCGAGGCTGTCAGCGCCTTCTTTTTCGCGGGAGCAGATAAAGGCGATGCCGCGCTTGCCCAGCTCGCGAGCCACATAAGTGAAGGTCTCGGCCAGATTGTCGTCGCCCATGTCGTGGGAGTCGGCGCGGGGTGCCAGGTGCACGCCGACACGGCCGGCGCCCCAGACGTCGATCGCCGCGTCAGTCACTTCCAGCAGCAGACGTGCACGGTTCTCCAGGGAGCCGCCGTAGTTGTCGGTCCGCTGGTTGGTGCTGCTTTGCAGGAACTGGTCGAGCAGGTAGCCGTTGGCGCCGTGGATTTCCACGCCGTCGAAACCGGCGGCTTTGGCGTTCTCGGCGCCGGTGCGGTAGGCGTCGACGATTTCGGCGATTTCCGCGGTTTCCAGAGCACGTGGCGTCGGGTAGTCGGCCAGTGGGCGAACCAGGCTGACGTGACCCTTAGGCTGGATGGCGCTCGGCGCGACCGGGGTTTCGCCGTTGAGGTACGACGGGTGCGAGATGCGGCCGACGTGCCACAGTTGCAGGACGATCTTGCCGCCGGCCGCGTGCACGGCTTTGGTCACGTTGGTCCAGCCGCGCACCTGGTCGTTGGACCAGATGCCCGGAGTGTCCGGGTAGCCGACGCCCATCGGGGTGACCGAAGTGGCTTCGGAGAGGATCAGGCCGGCAGAGGCACGTTGCACGTAGTACTCGGCCATCAGCGCGTTCGGCACGCGGCCTTCGTCGGCACGGCAGCGGGTCAGCGGGGCCATGATGATGCGGTTGGACAGCTCGAGGTCGCCCAGTTTGATCGGATCGAAAATAGTTGCCATGTACAACCCTCGTCAGTGAAGTGGTTAATCAGTGGGTAGCAGGGGCCAGACCGGCATCGCCGTTATGACGGAAAGTGATCAGGGTCACCAGCAGCGCGAGCACGGCCAGCGCGGCGGCGGCCAGGGGCACGCTGGTCAGGCCGAAACCGTGGGCAATGACGCTGCCGCCGACCCAGGCGCCGAGGGCGTTGCCGATGTTGAAAGCGCCGATGTTCAGGGTCGACACCAGATTCGGTGCAGCTTTGCCGAAGGTCACCACGTTGACTTGCAGCGCCGGAACGGCGGCAAAGGAGGCGGTGGCCCAGAGGAACAGGGTGATTTCCGTCGGGATCAGCGCAACGCTGGTCCAGCTCAGCACGGTGGAGACCACCGCCATCGCCACGAACACCCCGATCAGGGTCGCGCCGAGACGCTTGTCCGCCAGCTTGCCGCCGATGATGTTGCCCACCGTCAGACCGAGGCCGATCAGCAGCAGGGTCCAGGTCACGCCTTTTGGCGAGACGCCGGTGACGTCACCAAGCAGCGGCGCGACGTAGGTGAAGAGGGTGAACATCGAGGCGGCGAACAGCGCGGTCATGCTCAGCGACAGCCAGATGCCAGCGCCTTTGAGGGCGGCGAGTTCGGCGCGCATGTCGAGTTTTTCTTCGTCACGCTTGGCCGGCAGGAAGCGGATCAGACCGATCAGCGCTACCACACCAATCACGGTCACCGCCCAGAAGGTCGAACGCCAGCCGGCTTCCTGACCCAGCGCCGTGCCCAGCGGTACACCGAGGACGTTGGCCAGGGTCAGGCCGGTGAACATCAGCGCCACGGCGGATGCGCGCTTGTTCGGCGCCACCAGCCCGGCGGCTACCACAGAACCGATACCGAAGAATGCACCGTGGCACAGCGCAGTGACGACACGGGCAAACATCAGCACGTTGTAGTCACTGGCGATGGCGCACAGCAGGTTACCGACGATGAAAATGCCCATCAGCGCTACCAGTGCGGCCTTGCGCGGCAGTCTGGCGGTGGCCAGTGCCATGAACGGCGCACCGATGGCCACGCCCAGGGCGTAACCGGTCACCAGCCAGCCGGCGCCGGGAATCGACACACCGAGGTCGGCCGCCACATCGGGCAGCAGGCCCATGATGACGAACTCGGTAGTGCCGATGGCGAAGGCGCTCAAGGCCAGAATGAGTAGCGAGAGGGGCATTTGAATCAATTCCTTGTGGGAGCGCTGAGCTCTTTGACGATGGCGTCGAGGAACGCCTGGATCACGTCCTCGTTGCGTTTGAAGAAGTGCCACTGGCCGGCTTTCTGGCTGCTGATCAGACCTGCGCGTTGCAGGGTCGCCAGGTGGGCGGAGACGGTCGACTGCGACAGGCCGCAGCGTTGATCGATCTGCCCGGCGCAGATGCCGTACTCGTGGTTGTGAATCTGCTCAGGAAACTGGGCTTTGGGGTCTTTCAGCCAGATGAGAATGTCTCGCCGTACTGGGTGTGCCAGGGCTTTTATTATTTCGTCGAGGTCGAGGTTCATGGCTTTATGCTCGTGATGTGTAGCGCTATATCGCGATGAAGCGAACTTTAAATCGGTATTTCGCGATATACCAATATGAATTTGATCTGACGACCGCATAAATCGGTATATCGGGTTATAACGATACGTGTGCTGTAACGATGAAAGCGCGCAGTGCTAAGCTGCGCCCATGAACTATCTCGCACATTTACACCTCGGAGGCCAGCACCCCGAGCAATTACTCGGCAGTCTGTATGGCGATTTCGTCAAAGGACGCCTGCAAGGGCAATTTGCGCCGAAGATTGAAGCGGCGATTCAGCTGCATCGGCGGATTGATGTGTTCACCGATCGCCACCCGTTGGTGGACATCGCCCTCAGGCGTTTCACCGAGACCCGTCGGCGTTATGCCGGGATTGTCCTTGATGTGTTTTTCGACCATTGCCTGGCGCGGGACTGGAGGCTGTACGCCGATCAGCCGCTGGCGCAGTTCACTGCCGACGTTTATCGGGTGCTGTCGAGCGAGCCGCAATTGCCCGAACGCCTGGCAAAGATCGCCCCGCACATGGTTGCCAATGACTGGCTGGGTTCGTATCAGGAATTCGAAGTGCTGGACCAGGTGCTGCGCGGGATCTCTCGCCGCCTGAGCCGGCCAGAGGAACTGGCGGCGGCGATGCAGGAGTTGCGGCGGTTGTATGAGCCGCTGAGTGAGGATTTCCGCTTGTTCTATCCGCAGCTTCAAGCATTTGCACAAACGTCGGCAACACACTAACCCCCTGTGGGAGCGGGCTTGCTCGCGAATGCGGTGGATCATCCTTCAAAAATGTTGAATGACACACCGCCTTCGCGAGCAAGCCCGCTCCCACAGGGGATGTGAGTTCAGGCAGCGATAGCGGGGCGCATCGGTGCTGTCTGTTTCTCCGGGATCGTCCCGAACAACGCCTTCTGCACCGCCTGCTGCGCTTCGAACGCCAGCGCCGCACGCTCGCGGCCCTGACAGGCGATCGGCTTGAGCAGATGCACTTCGACATCGCCGCAGTCGTGGCTGAACAGACGCATCAGGTGCGAGAGCAAATCATCGTCGCCAATGAACGGTGCCAGCGTGTCGATTTTGCCATCGCGCAGATAACGGATCGCCACCGGTTGCAGCATCACCTCCGAATCAATCGCCGCCGACAGCAGGCGGCCATGAAAGGTGCGCAGCGAACGGCCATCGGTGGTGGTGCCTTCCGGGAACATCAGCAGCGGATGTTGCGTTTGCAGGTGACGGGTCATCTGTTTGCGGATCAACTGGCTGTCGCCCGAGCCGCGACGGATGAACAGACTGCCGGCCTTCGCCGCCAGCCAACCGGCCACCGGCCAGGTGCGCACTTCGGCCTTGGACAGAAACGACAGCGGCGTGAGCATGCCCAGCAGCGGAATGTCAGTCCATGACACATGATTGCTGACCCACAGCATCGGCTGCTTTGGCAACTCGCCGTGCACGGTCACGCGAAAGGGCAGGGCATTGCTCAGGCGCGCCATGAAAAACCGCGACCAGCGCTGCCGACGTTGCATCGAGTGCGCCAGGCCCAGACGTTCGAACACGCCGAAGACGCTGGCCATGGTCAAGCCCAGCGCCACCACCAGCAGCACCCGCGCGATCCGCGCGTACACGCGCAACCGGCTCATCACACGGCCGCCTTGAAGTGCTTGGCGTAGCGCGGGCAGAGTTCGTCGCGCTTGAGCAGGATGAACACGTCGGCGACCTGGAAGTCCTCGTCCCAGCACGGCTCGCCGCAGATCTTCGCGCCCAGGCGCATGTAGGCCTTGAGCAGTGGCGGCATTTCGGCGATCACGTTCGACGGGATATCCAGCGACGGCAGCGGATTCTTCGGTTCGGCGCGCAAGTGTTCGGTGCACAGATAGCGTTCGCGCAGACGCTGCATGATCGCGTGGGCCTGCACGCCGCCGTCCTGCATCGGAATGCTCGCGCAACCCATCAGGTAGCTGTAGCCGCCCTGATTCAACACTTCGGCCAGTTCACCCCAGAGTACGGCGATGGTGCCGCCGTTGCGGTAGGCCGGGTCGACGCAGGTGCGGCCGATTTCGAGGATCGGCCCTTGCAGATGGGCGAGGCCATGCAGGCTGAATTCTTCTTCGCTGTAGAATTTGCCCAGGCTGCTGGCAGCCGTGTGATCGAGCAAGCGGGTGGTGGCGACCAGACGCCCGGTGTTCAGGTCACGCACGCCGATGTGGCTGCAGTGAACATCATAGTCATCCATGTCCAGACCCAGTTCCGCGCCTTTCAGCTTGGCGTTGAACTCGCCGCTGAATACGCTGAAGCGCAAGGCCTGGGCTTGCTGCAAGGCCTCGGCGCCGATCAGGCGTTCGGCTTGCAGGCGGCGTTCATTGCCGGTGTCGCTGATGCGGGCGATCTGAGTCATAGGAATCTCCGTACGGGCCTTGAACCCGTCGTGGGTTGCAGCCGATCGACTTTCTTTATGCAGCCATGTTGTGCAAAGTCAGGCTATGTAGCCCCGGTGTCATCACCGTGAACGTTTGGTGATGCTTGTATGACAGCCCACAAGGAGCCTCTTATGCCCTGGCCAGACTTGCTCGAAAGCCGTGAACGCTTGCCCGCCGTGGCTGATCTGGCGGAAGGTTTCGCCACCTTGCTGCATCAGTTGGGCAACGTGACGCCGTTCGAACTGGCGGTGGCCGGAGGCCGGCGCATGGCGACGCCGGGGCTGGCCTTTTTGGTGGGATATCAGGCGGCATTGCGCATGCTCTGGCCGAGCGCGCCGCCGAGTCTTGGTGCGTTGTGTGCGACCGAGCAGCGCAGCTTGCGCCCGGCCGACATGCAGACCCGCCTCAGCGATTTGCGCCTGAGCGGGCAAAAGGATTTCGTCACCGCAGGGGATGCGGCGGACTGGCTGTTGATCGCTGCGCGCAGTGAAGAGCCCGGCGCAGCACCGCGCCTGAGTCTGGCGGTGGTCTATCCCGGCGAACCCGGCGTGCGCGTGGAAAAACTCCCGGCACTGCCGCTGATGCCGGACATCAGTCACGGTCGGCTGCATCTGGACGGCGCGTTGTGCGAGTTGCTCGCGGGCGATGGCTGGGATGCCTACGTGAAGCCGTTCCGCACTCTGGAGGATGTTTACGTATTGAGCGCGATGACCGCGTGGCTGTATGGCGTCGGTCAGGACAGTGGCTGGTCGCAGCCGCTGCTGTTGCGCTTGCTGGCGCTGTTGGCCGGGTGCGCGGAAACGAGTCGCCAACCGCCGAACAACCCGGCCGGGCATGTGCTGTTGGCTGGGTTGTTTGCGCAGTTCGATGCGTTCAAACCCGAGATCGATCAGGCGTTGGCTGGGGGTAATCCGGAGTGGGCGCAGATGTGGCAGCGCGATCAATCGGTGATGCAGTTGGCGGCGGGCGCGCGGGCCAAGCGCTTGGCCAAAGCCCTGCACATTCCCCTGTAGGAGCTGCCGGGGGGGGGGGTGTTTTTTTTTTTTTTAAAAAAAAAAAAAAAAAAAAAAATCCCCCCCCCCGGCGGCAGCTCCTACAGTGATCGGGAGATTGTCATTTTTCTGGGCCATGATCTTCGCACCCGTCGGTTGAGACTTTTCCATGTGCAAAGGCCTGTCCTTGTTTTTGCTGCTGATCAGCTTCACGGTCCAGGCCGAGCAATGGCCCGATGAACAATGGCCGGCGGGCGCAAAAATCAGCGGCGCAGCGGTCGAGGCATTAGAGGCCTACGCCTTCCCACCCCGCGACGACACCACCCGCCAAGGCATCCGCACTGACGCGCTGCTGATCATCCGCGACGGCCAGTTGATCTACGAACGCTACGCCGGCCCGACCCGTGCCGAGACCCCGCACCTGACCTGGTCGATCAGCAAAAGCCTGATCGCTACCGTGCTTGGCGTGGCGTATGGCGAGGGCTTGTTCAAGCTTGATGATCCGGTTTCGAAATTCTACCCGGCGCTGGAAAAACACCCGGCGATCACCGTCGCGGATCTGCTGCATTGGGCTTCCGGGCTGGACTGGCAGGAAGACTACGAATACGCCCCGTTGAAATCCTCGGTGGTGGCGATGCTCTACACCCGTGGGCACCGCGACATGCCCGCGTTCACTGCCGATCACGACGCTTATGCGCCGCCGGGGCAGGCGTTCCGTTATTCCAGTGGCGACAGCAATCTGCTGGCGGCAGCGCTGAAGAACATGGTCGGCCCGCAGCGTTATCCCGACTATCCGTGGACCGCGTTGTTCGAGCCATTGGGCATCCGCCACGCCGTGTGGGAAACCGATGCCGGTGGCACGTTTGTCGCTTCCTCTTACGCGTATCTCACCGCCCGTGATCTGGCGCGAGTGGGTCTGTTGATGCAGCGCGATGGACGTTGGCACGACCGGCAATTGCTGCCCAAGGATTGGGTCGCCTTCAACCGCACTGCCTTTGCCGGCTACAAGGCGCATCAGGACGAAGCGGTGCCCGGTGGCCAGTGGTGGCTAAACCGCCCGGTGGATGGCGCCGCCGCGCCGTGGCCGGACGCGCCGCCCGACACCTTCGCCGCCCTCGGCCACTGGGGCCAGGCGCTGTATGTGATCCCCAGCGAGAAACTGGTGATCGTGCGTTACGCCGATGATCGCGACGGCAGCTATCGCCACAACGAACTGCTCAAGCGCTTGCGCAAGGCGCTGCAGCCATGACGTGGTTGAAGCGGGTGTCGCTGCTGGCGCTGATCGTCCTGCTGGGCTGGATCTGGCTCGAACGGGAAAACCTCTGGGCCTTCCCCGACATCATCAGTGCCTACACGGCCAAGGAATATTGTTCGTGTCGTTATGTGATGAACAACGACGCCGAATATTGCCGGGGCTATGTGAAACAGTGGCTGCCGACCAGCGAATTCAGCGGTGACAGCGCGAGCAAGACCATCACCGTCAGCGGCATGGGCCGCAGCAATCGTGCTCAGTGGTTGAGCGAACGCCAGGGCTGCCGCCTCAATCCCTGATCTGTGGAGCGCCACTTCCCCATTGTGGCGAGGGAGCTTGCTCCCGTTGGGGCGCGCAGCGGCCCTTGGCGCGCGGTCTGTAAAACTGTGGAGGCAGGTCATGCGACTGCTACGCAGCCGAGCGGGAGCAAGCTCCCTCGCCACAGAGATTTTTATTGTCGGCAGATTTGCGCAGATTGAACATTTGCAATAACGGCGTGGGCGGTTAAGGTTCGTGCAGGTTTATCGCCCAACGAGTGTTCAATGTTCAACCGCTCCCTCTATAAAGCCTTCGCCAGCCTGCTGCTGGCCGCCGCCGCGCTGCCGGCGCAGGCCAACTGGTATCTGGATGGCGAGTCGTCGCGGCTGTCGTTTGTCAGCACGAAAAACGCCCACGTTTCTGAAGTGCAGCGCTTTCTGGTGTTGCACGGCAAGGTCGATCCCAGTGGTCGGGCCGAGGTCGAAGTCGAGCTGGATTCGATCAACAGCGGCATCCCGCTGCGCGACGAGCGCATGCGCAAGGAGCTGTTCCAGATCGAGCAATTCCCCGAAGCGACCATCAGCACCCAGATCGACCTGCGTCCGATCAACGATCTGGCCCCCGGCGCGCAGCTGGAATTACGCTTGCCGCTGACCGTCAACCTGCACGGCAAGCAACACGAATACCCGGCGGAGTTGCTGGCAACGCGGCTCGATGACCGGCGTTTTCAAGTGGTGACGCTGGAGCCGCTGGTGATCAACGCCGAGGATTTCGATCTGGTGCCGGGCCTGGAAACCCTGCGCAACCTGGCCGGGTTGTCGGCCATCAGTCTGTCGGTACCGGTGGGTGCGGTGCTGATTTTCACGGCGCGCTGACATGCGCGGCGCGGTGTTCCCATGGCGTGACGGCAACCGTTTCGAGCTGTTGATCGACGGCCCGCAATTCTTCCCGCGCATGCTGGTGGAAATTGCCCGCGCCGAGGAGCAGGTCGAGCTGGAATTGTATCTGGTGGAGGCGGGCGCTTGCGCCGAGGCCGTGGTGCAGGCGCTGGTGCAGGCCGCCGAGCGCGGTGTGCGGGTGCGCTGCCTGTTCGATGATTACGGCAGTCTCGCGTTTACCCTGCACCTGCGTCAGCGCCTGATTCAGGCCGGGGTCGAACTGCGATTCTACAATCGCCTGAGCTGGCGGCGCTGGGTCGGTAACTTCTATCGTGATCACCGCAAACTGCTGCTGGTCGACCAGCGTCTGGCATTCGTCGGCGGCACCGGTGCGACCGATGAATTCTGGACGCCGGAGCAGGACAGCAGCGAGTGGCATGAAGTGATGGTGGAGATCAGCGGCCCGCTGGTGCTCGACTGGCAGATACTGTTCGACCGCCAATGGATCGCCAACCGCCATCGCCGGGCCTGGAAACCGTCGGCGCATGTCGGCCTGCCACGCCTGCCCAAGATGCCGGACATGGGCGAGGGCATGGGCCGCGTGGCCTATGCCGACGCGCGCCAGCATCGCGACATTCTGCAATCGCTGTTTCGCGCACTGAACAGCGGGCAAAAGCGCATCTGGATGGCCACCCCGTATTTCCTGCCGACCTGGAAAATCCGCCGCTCGCTGCGCAAGGCTGCGGCCCGCGGTGTCGACGTTCGGCTATTGCTCACCGGGCCGCGCACCGATCACCCGTCGGTACGCTATGCCGGCCATCGCTACTACCCGCGTCTGCTCAAGGCCGGGGTACAGATCTTCGAATACCAGCCGTGCTTTCTGCACTTGAAAATGGTCTTGGTGGACGAGTGGGTAAGCATCGGTTCGTGCAACTTCGACCACTGGAACCTGCGCTTCAATCTGGAGGCGAATCTGGAGGCACTGGACCCGTCGTTGACGGCAGCGGTGGTGCAGAGTTTCGAGAAGGATTTCGGCCTGAGCCAGCAGGTCAGTCTGGAGGAGTGGCAGCGCCGGCCGTTGTGGCGGCGAGTGAAGCAGCGGATCTGGGGCTGGGTGGATCGGGTGGTGGTCAACATTCTCGATCGGCGTGGATAACCGCCGGACACCATTCCCCTGTAGGAGCTGCCGAAGGCTGCGATCTTTTGATCTTGCTTCTGGTTTAGAAACCCAAGATCAAAAGATCGCAGCCTGCGGCAGCTCCTACAGGGTGTACACCATCCCAATGCAGGAGCTGCCGCAGGCTGCGATCTTTTGCTTTTAACGGTTACAGCAACTCAAAACTCTGCTGCGTCACATCCTGCGAATCCAGGCCGATCTGCACGTTGAACTTGCCAGGCTCCGCCGCGTACTTGAGCTGGGCGTTGTAGAACTTCAGGTCATCCTCGGTGATGGTGAAGTGCACGACTTTCTGTTCGCCGGCCTTGAGCATGATTTTCTGGAAGTTCTTCAGTTCCTTCACCGGGCGGATCATCGAGCCGGTGACGTCCTGAATGTACAGCTGCACCACGGTTTCGCCGTCACGTTTGCCGGTGTTTTTCAGGGTGACACTGGCGTCGAGCTTGCCGGTGGTATTGAGCGTGGTCGACGACAACGCCATGTCACTCAGGGTGAACTGGGTGTAGCTCAAGCCGTAACCGAACGGGAACAGGGGACCGGTGGTGTCATCGAAATACTGCGAGGTGTAGTTGCCCGGTTTGCCCGGCGTGAACGGCCGACCAATGCTCAGGTGGTTGTAATAGGTCGGGATCTGGCCCACGGAACGCGGGAAGGTCACCGGCAGTTTGCCCGATGGGTTGTAGTCGCCGAACAGCACGTCGGCAATGGCGTTGCCGCCTTCGGTGCCGCTGAACCAGGTTTCCAGAATCGCATCAGCCGACTGGTTCTCTTCGAGAATGGTCAGCGGGCGGCCGTTCATCAACACCAGTACCAGCGGTTTGCCGGTGGCTTTCAGGGCGCGGATCAGCTCGCGCTGGTTTTCCGGGATATTCAGGTCGGTACGGCTCGAGGATTCGTGGGACATGCCACGGGATTCGCCCACCGCAGCAACGATCACGTCAGCGTCCCTGGCCGCCTTCACCGCTTCGTCGATCAGCACGTTAGCCGGGCGCGGGTCATCGACCACTTCCGGCGCATCGAAGTTGAGGAAGTTGAGGTAGTCGAGGATTTTCTTGTCGCTGGTGATGTTCGCGCCACGGGCGTAGATCAGATTCGCCTTGTCGCCGATCACCGAGCTCATGCCGTCGAACAGCGTGACCGACTGCGCAGGTTTACCCGCAGCGGCCCAACTGCCCATCATGTCGATGGGGGCCTTGGCCAATGGGCCGACCAGCATGACTTTCGCGTCTTTCTTCAGCGGCAGGGTGTCGTTCTGGTTCTTCAGCAACACCATGCTGCGACGTGCCACTTCACGGGCCTCGGCGCGGTGCAGACGGCTTTCGGCGTAGGTGTCGGCCGGATCATCCTCGGCCTTGCCGATGCGCAGGTACGGGTCCTTGAACAGGCCCATGTCGTACTTGGCAGCGAGCACTTCGCGCACCGCGTTGTCGATGTCTTTCTGTTCGATCTCGCCGGACTTCAGCAGCCCCGGCAGCTCTTTGCCGTACAGGGTGTCGTTCATGCTCATGTCGATGCCGGCCTTGATCGCCAGCTTCGCCGCTTCACGACCATCGGCCGCCACGCCGTGCTTGATCAGTTCGAAGATCGCCCCGTGGTCGCTGACAGCCAGGCCTTTGAAGCCCCAGTCCTTGCGCAGCAGGTCGTTCATCAGCCAGGTGTTGGCGGTGGCCGGAATGCCATTGACCGAGTTCAACGCCACCATCACCCCGCCAGCACCGGCGTCGATCGCTGCGCGGTACGGTGGCAGGTAATCCTGGTACATCTTCACCGGGCTCATGTCGACGACGTTGTAGTCGCGACCACCCTCGACCGCGCCGTACAAGGCGAAGTGCTTGACGCTGGCCATGATGCTGTCGGCGGCGCTCGGCGTGTCGCCCTGATAGGCCTTGACCATCACTTTGGCGATGCGCGAGGTCAGGTAGGTGTCTTCCCCGAAACCCTCGGAGCTGCGGCCCCAACGCGGGTCGCGGGAGATGTCGACCATCGGCGCGAAGGTGATGTCGAGGCTGTCGGCGGCGGCCTCTTTGGCGGCAATACGCCCGGACTGACCGATGGCGTCCATGTCCCAGCTCGATGCCAGGGCCAACGGAATCGGGAAAATCGTACGGTGACCGTGGATCACGTCGTACGCAAAAAACATCGGAATCTTCAGGCGACTGCGCATCGCCGCGTCCTGCATCGGACGGTTTTCCGGACGGGTGATCGAGTTGAAGGTACCGCCGATGTTGCCGGCGGCGATCTCTTTGCGGATCAGTTCGCGGGGCATTTCCGGGCCGATGCTGATCAGGCGCAACTGGCCGATCTTTTCATCGAGGGTCATTTGCTTCATCAGATTGCTGATGAACGCGTCCTTGTTTTCCAGGGGTACCGGGGTCGTGGCGGCCAATACTTGATGACTGGCCAGGCTGACGAACAGACCCAGCAAACACAGCTTCTTCATGAATTTTTTTCTCAAGGGCCCAAACGGCAATGCAATGCCGGCCAGCCAAAAGTTAGGGAGCGACTATTGTTGTTCGGGTGCAGGCTCAAAATGACCGAGCCGAAAACGCCCACCGACCGTCGGCAGCGTTAGCGCAGGGCCTCTTTTTAGCCCATCGGCCCGATGCAATCCAGTGGCGTGGCCGATTATGCCCCAACCGTCGATGCAGAAGGTTTCACGGTCGGTTTTTTATGGAATACGCCAGGGAGCATCATTGTGATGAATGTCAGTCCAACCTACCGCTCGCGTTTGCAGGTCGCCACGCTGCTGGTGATGGCAACGCTGTTGACCGCGTGCGGCATCAACAACATTCCGACCCTCGACGAACAGGCCAAGGCGGCCTGGGGCCAGGTCCAGAACCAGTATCAGCGCCGTGCTGACCTGATCCCCAATCTGGTGGAGACCGTCAGAGGCTACGCCAAGCATGAAGAAGCGACCCTGACCGCCGTGGTCGAGGCGCGGGCCAAGGCGACGTCGATCCAGGTCGATGCCAGCACCCTCGACAACCCGGAAAAACTCAAGCAGTTCCAGCAGGCCCAGGATCAGTTGAGCGGTGCGCTCAGCCGTCTGATGGTGGTCTCCGAGCGCTATCCGGACCTCAAGGCCAACCAGAACTTCCTCGCCCTGCAATCGCAGCTTGAAGGCACGGAAAACCGGATTGCCGTGGCGCGGCGCGATTTCATTCTGGCGGTGCAGAAGTACAACACCGAGATCCGCACCTTCCCCGGTCGGCTCTGGCACAGCGTGATGTACAGCGACCTGCCGATTCGCGAAACCTTCGAAGCCACCACCCCCGGTGCGGAAAAGGCCCCGGAAGTGAAGTTCTGATTCGAGGTTGCCATGCGTGTGTTGAAGATAGGCCTGGTGCTGATGCTGTGGCTGTTCGCCCTCAGCGCCCGGGCCGAGTTGACGTTCCCGGCGCTGAGCGGGCGGGTGGTGGACGAGGCGCAGATGCTCGAGCCCGCAGTGCGCGCGCAGTTGAGCCAACAATTGCAGGCTCACGAGCAGGCGACCGGTGAGCAACTGGTGGTGGTCACGGTGCCTGATCTGCAGGGCACCACCATCGAGGATTATGGCGTGCAACTGGGCCGGCACTGGGGCATCGGCCAGAAAGACAAGAACAACGGCGCGCTGCTGATCGTTGCCCGTGACGAGCGCAAACTGCGCATCGAGGTCGGTTACGGACTGGAGGATCGGCTGACCGATGCGCAGTCTTCGGTGATCATCCATCAGGTGATCACCCCGGCGTTCAAGGCCGGCAATTTCAGCAAGGGCATCAGCGACGGTGTGGCGGCGATGCTGGTGGTGCTCGGCGGCAATCCGCTGGACGAGCCGTCGACGGTGTATGAGTCGAGCGGCGATCCGCAGAGCGATTTTGTCTCGCGGCATCCGCTGTTGTTCGTTTTTCTGGTGGTGTTGTTCATCCTGACCGTGTTTGTCTGCCAGATGCTCGGTATCCTTCCCGCCGGCCGTGGCGGCTCCGGAGGCGGGGGCGGTTTCGGCGGTGGTGGATTTGGCGGCGGTGGCGGAGGCGGAGGCGGAGGCTTCAGCGGCGGCGGGGGCAGTTTCGGCGGCGGCGGTTCGTCCGGCGGCTGGTGAACACACAACAATAATGATCAGGCATTTTTCGACATGGCATTACTGAGCGAACACGAACAACGCAAAGTCGCCGAGGCGATCGCCCGGGTCGAGCGCGACACCGACGCCGAACTGGTGACCGTGCTGGCGGCCCGTGCCGATGACTACGCGTACATTCCGCTGCTGTGGGCCAGCCTGCTGGCGCTGCTGGTGCCGGGCATCGTCCATTACCTGAGCGGCTGGCTGACCATGCACAGCCTGTTGCTGGTGCAGTGGGGGCTGTTCATCGTCCTGTGCCTGCTGTTTCGTCTGCCGAAAATCACCACTCATCTGATTCCGCGGCGGGTGCGGCACTGGCGGGCATCGAACCTGGCGCGGCGGCAGTTTCTCGAACAGAACCTGCACCACACCGTCGGCAGCACCGGGATGCTGATCTTTGTCTGCGAGGCCGAGCGCTACGTGGAGATTCTGGTGGACGAGGGGATTTCCCGGCGGCTGGACAACAGCAGCTGGGATGCGATTGTCGCCGCGTTCACCGAGCAGGTACGCCAGGGCCGCACGCTTGAGGGGTTCGTGACCTGCATCGAGGCCTGTGGTGAACTGCTCAAAGTGCATGTGCCAGTGACGCAGGTACGCAATGAATTGCCCAATCGGTTGGTTGTGTTGGGTTGAGTCTCTGGGCGCAGTCATCCCCCTGTGGCGAGGGAGCTTGCTCCCGCTGGGGCGCGAAGCGGCCCTGAACCCGGTAAACGCGGTTTGTCTGGAGTAAGTAGTCGCCTGTTTTAACGACTGCTGCGCAGCCGAGCGGGAGCAAGCTCCCTCGCCACAGAAGCCCAGGTGTACTGGGTTGTTGTGCCGTTGGGTAAATAAGAACGTGTCCCCAACCCCCATCCCCCCTAAAATACCCGCCATTCCCGTTTCGCCCCGCCCGAGGCCGTTTGTTCATGTCCGTTACCGCCCCATCCGCGCCGTCCGCCAAATCGGCGCCCGATCATCACGCCCAGTTCATCGAGCTGCTGCAAACCAGCCTCGAACAGAACGGCTTCATCAAGCTGGTGCTGGCCAAGTACGTGGGGGAAGAGGCGGATCTGCAGCGGGTCATCATCAAAGCGGTGACAGTCAAGACGCAGCCCAACCTGTCGTTCGTCTATCGCTACAAGACCCGTGATATCACCAAAAACCTGCCGCTGAGCGAAGGCGTGGCGGTGATTGCCGAGCTGTTGCCGGCGGCGTTCAAGAATGCGCATTTGCTGACCGTGACCGACGAAGCTCAGCTCGAATACAGCAAAAAGGGCAAGTCTTCGCTGTTCAAGAGCAAACCTCAGCAATTGCGTGAAGCGCCGTCTGCCGAGCACAACCGCGAGAAAAACCGCTTTCTCGACCTGAGCCGGCCGTTCCTCAAGGACCTGGGCGTGACCAACGCGCAGCACGAGCTGATCCCGGCGATGTCGCGCAAGTGGAAGCAGATCAACAAGTTCATCGAAGTCTTCAGCCACGCCCTGACCTCGTCACCGCTGGCGCTGGACAAACCGGTGCGGGTGGCGGATTTCGGTTCGGGCAAGGGCTACCTGACGTTCGCGATTCACGATTACCTGCGCAACACGCTCAAGGCCGAAGGCGAAGTCACCGGCGTCGAGTTGCGCGAAGAAATGGTCAACCTGTGCAATGCAGCAGCAGCGAAACTGGAGCACCCGGGGCTGGTGTTCAAGTGCGGTGACGTACGCAGCGTGGCGCCGAGCGAACTGGACGTGATGATCGCCCTGCATGCCTGCGACATCGCCACCGACTACGCGATTCACACCGGCATCCGCTCCGGTGCGTCGATCATCATGTGCTCGCCGTGCTGCCACAAACAGATTCGCCTGCAAATCCAGAGCCCGGCGCTGCTCAAGCCGATGCTGCAATACGGTTTGCACCTGGGGCAACAGGCGGAAATGGTCACCGACAGCCTGCGTGCGCTGTTCCTCGAAGCCTGTGGTTACGAGACCAAAGTGTTCGAGTTCATCTCGCTGGAACACACCAACAAGAACAAGATGATCCTCGCGGTGAAACGCGCCGAGCCGGTGGATCCGGCGCAACTGCTGGTGAAGATTCAGCAGCTCAAGGACTTCTACAACATCAGCGAGCACTGTCTGGAAACCCTGCTGCGCGCCGATGGCTTTCTCGTCTGACACCCTGATACCGATCCGACACGAAACCCTGTAGGAGCTGCGGCACGCTGCGATCTTTTGATCTTTAAAAGCAACATCAAAAGATCGCAGCGTGCCGCAGCTCCTACAGGGTTATGTACTCGCCATCCGAGGGGCGGTGGTCATGCCGTGGCCGGTTGAGCGGGGCGCACGGCGGTCTTGCGCCCGAGCATCACGGTCGCAATCACACCACAGGCAAACACCCAGGTGATCGGCTCGACATGTTCACCAAAGAACAGCGCCGAAAACGCGATGGTGAAAAAGATCTGCAGCAACTGGATCTGACTGACCCGCGCAATCCCGCCCATCGCCAGCCCGGCGTACCAGGCGAAGAAGCCGAGAAACTGCGAGAACAGCGCCACGTAGCCGAACGCCCACCAGGTCTTGGTCGACACCGCGCCGTGATGCTGCAGCGCCAGGTACCACACCGGGCCGATCAGCAGCGGCGTCGACAGCACCAGCGCCCAGCAGATCACCTGCCAGCCGCCCATTTCCTTGGCCAACCGGCCACCCTCGGCATACCCCAGACCGCCCACGGCAATCGCGCCGAGCATCAGCAAGTCACCGGCCTGAATGCTCCCGGCACCGGTGTAAAGCGCATAACCGAGCACCAGCGCACTGCCCAGTGCGGCGCAGGCCCAGAAGGCTTTTGACGGACGCTCGTGGGACAGCCACGTGGCATACAGCGCCACGCACAGCGGCTGCAACCCGTTGACCAACGCGCCGTGGGACGCCGGCAAGGTCTGCATGGCCCACGCCGACAGCACCGGAAAGCCGAGGATCACCCCGGCGATCACCAGGCTCAGGCCTTTGACTTGCTGCCAGCTCGGCCACTTCTCGCGTCGCCACAACAACAGCGCCGCCGCCGGAACCGCCGCAAACAGCGCGCGGCCGAGGCCGTTGAGCAGCGGATGCAGTTCCTGCACCACGATGCGGGTGAAGGGCAGGGTCAGGCTGAAAATCACAACCCCGAGCAGGCCGAGGGCCATGCCGGTGTTTTCGCGCGAGGACATGATGAGAACCAGAATAGAAGGTGGCAGGGGATTGCCTTAATCAAGCCATAAGCCGGGGCATTCGGGCTGGTACAGCCAAGCAAAGAGTTATCCATACAGTTGGATCCCTGTGGCGAGGGAGCTTGCTCCCGCTGGGCTGCGAAGCGGCCCCCGCTTTTTTCAGGAAAACTGTGCAAACAGGTTTTGCGCCTGCTGCGCAGTCGAGCGGGAGCAAGCTCCCTCGCCACAAAGGCGGGGAGGTGTAGTAGCCGGTTGTTACCCGCCCGAACGGATAAGGTCTACCTTGAATACTCCTGCAAGCCCTTTCCCCAGAGGAGTCCACCCCATGGCCGCGAAAAAAATCCTGATGCTGGTTGGCGACTACGTCGAAGACTACGAAGTGATGGTGCCGTTCCAGGCCCTGCAAATGGTCGGTCACACCGTGCATGCGGTGTGCCCGGACAAAGCTGCGGGCAAGACCGTGCGCACCGCGATCCATGACTTCGAAGGCGATCAGACCTACAGCGAGAAACCCGGTCACCTGTTCGCGCTCAACTTCGACTTCGCCAAGGTCGCCGAGGCCGATTACGACGCACTGCTGATCCCCGGCGGACGTGCGCCGGAGTACCTGCGCCTGAACGAGAAAGTCCTGCAACTGGTGCGCGCCTTCGACAAGGCCGGCAAGCCGATTGCCGCGGTCTGCCACGGTGCGCAATTGCTGGCGGCGGCCGGCGTGCTCGAAGGTCGCGAATGCAGCGCCTACCCGGCCTGCGCCCCGGAAGTGCGACTGGCGGGCGGCACGTTCATCGACATCCCGGTGACCGACGGCCACGTTCAAGGCAATCTGGCGACTGCGCCAGCATGGCCGGCGCACCCGAACTGGCTGGCCGGGTTTCTCGGCCTGCTCGGCACCAAGATCACCCTGTAACGAGGATTCGCCGATGTGCGAGCTCTACGTCAAGGCCGACCCTATTCTCTACGAATCCCGCTCGCGCTCGCTGCGCATCTGCGGCGTGGTGACGACGCTGCGCCTGGAAAACCAGTTCTGGGACATCCTCAGCGAAATCGCCGACGTCGATGGCATGACCACCAACCAGTTGATCGCCAAGCTGTATGAGGAGGTGATGGACTATCGCGGGGAAGTGGTGAATTTTGCTTCGTTTTTGCGGGTGAGTTGTACGCGGTATCTGAGTCAGCGGCGGGTGAGTGCGCCGGAGTTGTCGGTGGTGCGGGCGGGGGTGAAGTAGCCGATTGCGGGTTGACCCTTTCGCGAGCAAGCCCGCTCCCACAGTAGATCTCCACAGAGCACAGTCTCCAATGTGGGAGCGGGCTTGCTCGCGAAGAGGCCGGGACAGGCGACAGAGTTGTGGAGCTGGTCTTTACTCTGAAGCGCAAAACCTCTCAACCGCCAAGGAGAATCGAGCATGTCCGGATGGTACGAAGTGAGCAAAAGCAGCAACGGCCAATTCAGGTTTGTACTGAAGGCCGCCAACGCCGAAACCATTCTCACCAGCGAGCTCTACACCACCCGCGCGGCTGCCGACAACGGCATTGCTTCGGTGCAGACCAATAGCCCGCTGGATGAGCGCTACGAGAAGAAATCGACGAAGGATGGCCACCCATACTTCAACCTCAAGGCCGCCAACCACCAGATCATCGGCAGCAGCGAGTCGTACTCTTCCGACGCCGCGTGTGCCAAAGGCATCGCCAGCGTCAAGGCCAACGGCCCGAGCAAGGTGATCAAGGACAAGACCTTGCCGGTGCTCTGAAAAACACTGAAGACCAAAAATGTGGGAGCGGGCTTGCTCGCGAAGGCGTCGTGTCAGACGGCATATCCGGTGACTGATCCACCGCCTTCGCGAGCAAGCCCGCTCCCACATTGAGTTTTGCGTATTGCCGGATGGATTAGCGCAGGGTCTTGAGGATCGCTTGTAGCTGACCTCGCCCGGTCTCACTCAACGGAAACACCGGCAATCGCGGATTACCCACCTCCAGCCCGGTTTCACGCAATCCGGCCTTGATCGTCGCCGGCAAACCGCCCTTGAGGATGAAATCCAGCAGCGGCAACTGGCGGTAGAACAACTCCCGCGCCCGCTGCAGATCGCCGGCAAGCGTTGCCGCGTACAGATCCAGATTCAGTTGCGGGATCAGGTTCGGCGCGGCGGTGCACCAGCCCTTGGCCCCGGCGGCAAACGCTTCCAGTGCCAGCGGGTTGCAGCCGTTGTAGAACGGCACCTGACCCTCGCCGAGCAATTGCAGCTTGTGCATACGCTGAATATCGCCGGTGCTTTCCTTGACCATGGTCACGTTTTCCACGCCATTGACGATGCGCAGAATCAGCTCGACCGACATGTCGGTGCCGCTGGTGGCCGGGTTGTTGTAGAGCATGATCGGCACGCCGATGCTGTCGCCGATGGCGCGGTAATGCGTGAGGATTTCCGCTTCGCTGAGCTTCCAGTACGAGGCCGGCAACACCATCACCACGTCGGCACCATGGGCTTCGGCGAAGCGCGCGCGGCGCACGGCGTTGGCGGTGGTCAGGTCGGAGACGCTGACGATGGTCGGCACCCGTTTGGCCACGTGTTTGATGCTGAACTCGGCAACCTGATCCCACTCGGCGTCGCTTAGGTAAGCGCCTTCGCCAGTGCTGCCCAGCGGGGCGATGGCGTGGACGCCGCTGTCGATCAGACGATCAATGGATTGGCCCAGCGCGGCTAGATCAAGGCCTTCGCCATGGGCGTCGAACGGGGTGATGGTGTAGCCGATGATGCCGTGAATGTTGGACATGATGAGTCTCCGGAAAAAGCTGAAATCAGTTCAGGCAATCGGCGTGCTGGCGCAGGTTCTGCCGGGCGTAGTAGTTGAAAGCGGCGGCGTGGCGCTTGGGTTTCGACACCCAGTCATGGGCCTCGCGACCCAGTTGCGGGATGATCGGCTTGATCGTCCCGGCGGCCATTGCCAGCAACTGAAGTCTGGCGGCGCGCTCGATCAGTTGGGCGATGACACAGGCCTCTTCGATCGTGCTGCCAGTCGACAGCTGGCCGTGGTGCGACAACAGGATCGCGCGTTTTTCGCCCAGGGCACCGGCGATCAGTTCGCCTTCTTCGTTGCCCACCGGCACCCCCGGCCAGCCTTCGAGAAACGCACAGTCCTCGTACAGCGGGCACAGGTCCATGTGGGAAATCTGCAGCGGCACTTCCAGCATCGACAGCGCGGCAATGTGCGTCGGGTGGGTGTGGATGATGCAGTTCACGTCCGGCCGGGCACGGTAGACCCAGCTGTGGAAACGGTTGGCCGGGTTGGCCATGCCGTGACCTTCGAGCACTTCCAGGTCTTCATTGACCAGCAGCAGATTGCTCGCGGTGATTTCATCGAAACCCAGGCCCAGTTGCTGAGTGTAATAGGTCCCCGGTTGCGGGCCACGGGCGGTGATTTGTCCGGCCAGACCGGAGTCATGCCCGCTCTCGAACAGGATCCGGCAGGTCAGCGCCAGCTTTTGCCGGTCAGTCCACGTATTATCCGCCAGGGTGTTTTGCATCTGGGTCAGTGCTTGCTTGACCAGTTGCGCTTTGGGTAGTGCTAATGTCTTGGCCATGTCTGTGTCCTTTGGGTGATTGCAAATGACACGAAAGAGCCTATATGACACAAAGTGTCATAGGCAAGCATGAATTGTCGTTTCCTTGATGGAATAACTGCTGCGCATGTCTATCCGTTTGAAATTATTGAGAAAAAAACTTGGCGTAACGCTTGAAGCACTGGCGGAAAAATCCGGCATGACCAAGAGTTATCTGTCGAAAGTAGAGCGCGGGTTGAACACCCCGTCGATTGCGGCCGCGCTGAAACTGGCGAAGGCGCTGAACGTGAAGGTCGAGGAATTGTTCTCCGAAGACAACGTCAGCCTCGACAGTTACAGCCTGGTGCGCAGCCATGAGCGCCAGTCACTGGCGGCCAACGATCAGAGCCCGGGGTATGCGGTGCTGGCGCATCAGGTCAGCGAACGCAACCTGTTGCCATTCATCATCTACCCGCCGCGCGAATTCACCGACAAGACCTTCAAGGAGCACTTGGGCGAGGAGTTTCTGTTCGTCCACGAAGGGCAGGTGGAAGTGGATTTCATGAACGAGCGGGTGTTGCTCGAACGCGGCGATGCGCTGCATTTCAATGCGCAGAAACCACACCGGATCAGATCGGTGGGCGAGGTGCAGGCGCAGTTGCTGGTGGTGGTGCACAGCTCGGAAGAATGAACCTTAAAATCAAAAGATCGCAGCCTGCGGCAGCTCCTACACCGATATCTGTAGGAGCTGCCGCAGGCTGCGATCTTTTGATCTTGCTTTAAATCTCGACCGGCACCGAAAGCTTCGGATTGCCCAACGCATGCGTCTTCGCATCAAAGAACCGCAACACAACCCCGGTACCCTCAAACACCTTCGCGTAATGGCGTTTCTGATGCTGAATGAACGCCGCACTGCGCGGATAAATCGAGATCGCCACACTCGCCGGTTTCGCCAGGCGCAAGGCCCTCACGATGTGAGCATCCTGTTCGCCCAGCGCATGCCCGAAGATGCACAGGTTCTGCGCGTGCCCCAATAGCTGCTCATAGCAGAACGACAGATAATCCGAACTGCGGATGGTCTTGAGCTTGTCCGCGCTCGGTCCTTCGTTGACGAACAGCGGCACGTCGTCCAGCGTCTTGATCGTGTTGTTGATCGCGAAACTGCCGAGCAGGGTGCCCTCGGTCGAGGTCAGTTTGCGCGCGGTGCCGTCCTGATTGCGCACCAGGTGCAGACCACCGTGCAAGTACAGCAGACGCGGTTTGGCGCTGGCGCTTGCGCTCAGATCAAAACTGGCGTCGGGGCCGTTGAACAGGTCGTCGATGGTCTCGCTGCGGTGCTGGATCGCCCAATAGCTCAGCAGGTCGTAATTGGTGGTGAACACCGTGCGATAACGCGCCAGTTCTTCGTTGAGCATGGCCAGGGTCGAGGCCTGCACCAGTCGCCAGGGAATGTGCACCGCGTGCACGGTGTTGATCAGCGCTTCCTTGATCGCGTAGTAGCGATTGCGCGGTGCGGCCGAGCTGACCGCCAGCGCCTTGTTGACCCGGCTGGTGGTTTTCAGCGCACCGAGTACCTGTTCGAAGCTGCGCGTCTGCATCGCATCGAACACACTCAGTTCCGACGGGCTCAGCGGTTTCTCTTCCACAGTGCGCGCGTTTTCGAACAGCGAGTCGTAGCCGAAATCGTCCCACACCGCGCGGCTGGCGCCATTGCCTACCAGCAGACCGTTGAAGTCAGCGCTGGCGCGCAGGGCGTTCCAGTCTTCGAGGGTGGCATTGACATCCAGAAAATCGCTCATTGCTTGGCACATCTCAAAACATAGGGGCTGATGGACGGCGACTTTATCACGAGCGGGCATTGAGCCAGATCAACATCGACCGTGACCGATCGGTCGATCCTGTGCACATCCGCCGGATCGGTGCAGTCGATTCGGCCCCAGTCAGGAGACGCGCATGAGCAGCACCTTTTTCATTCCGGCGGTAAACATCATGGGCAACGGATGCCTCGACGAGGCCATGCTTGCGATCCGCAACTACGGTTTTCGCAAGGCGCTGATCGTCACCGACGCGGGGCTGGCCAAGGCCGGCGTGGCGGCCATGATCGCCGAGAAACTGGCGATGCAGGACATCGACTCGGTGATCTTCTACGGTGCCAAACCGAACCCGAGCATCGCCAACGTCGAGGCCGGACTGGCGCTGCTCAAAGACAGTCGCTGCGATTTCGTGGTGTCGCTGGGCGGCGGTTCGCCCCATGACTGCGCCAAGGGCATCGCCCTGTGCGCGACCAACGGCGGGCAAATCCGCGATTACGAAGGTGTCGATCAATCGAGCCAGCCGCAGTTGCCGCTGATCGCCATCAATACCACCGCCGGCACCGCCAGCGAGATGACTCGTTTCTGCATCATCACCGACGAATCCCGTCACGTGAAAATGGCCATCGTCGACCGCAACGTCACGCCGCTGCTGTCGGTCAACGACCCGGCGCTGATGGTCGCCATGCCGAAAAGCCTGACCGCCGCCACCGGTATGGACGCGCTGACCCACGCCATCGAAGCCTACGTCTCGACTGCCGCCAACCCGATCACCGACGCCTGTGCGCTGAAGGCCATGACCCTGATCAGCAACAACCTGCGTCTGGTCGTGCGCGACGGCAGCGACCTCGCGGCGCGAGAGAACATGGCCTACGCGCAGTTCCTCGCCGGCATGGCGTTCAACAACGCATCGCTCGGCTACGTGCACGCCATGGCCCACCAGTTGGGCGGTTTCTACGACTTGCCCCATGGCGTGTGCAACGCCGTGTTGCTGCCGCACGTGCAGACCTTCAACGCGTTGGTCTGTGCCGAACGCCTGACTGACGTCGCCCACGCCATGGGCGCGGACATTCGTGGCTTCAGCCCGGAGGAGGGCGCCCAGGCGGCGATCAACGCGATCCGTAGCCTGGCCAAAGACGTCGAGATTCCCGGCGGCCTGCGCGAACTCGGCGCCAGGCTCAGCGACATCCCGGTGCTTGCCAGCAACGCGCTGAAAGATGCGTGCGGCCTGACCAACCCACGAGCGGCGGATCAGCGGCAGATCGAGGAGATATTCCGTAACGCGTTTTGAGAGGCGCCGTCCTGATATTTTTAGCCGAGCTCACTGGCCCCTTCGCGAGCAAGCCCGCTCCCACAGTTGAAATGCGATCAACTGTGGGAGCGGGCTTGCTCGCGAAGAGGGACTCGTCAACGCCACAAAAACATGCGTTCTCACATCAGCCAACCGCTGCGACATTCCTCTCAAACACCCCATTAAACTGAATCAACACCACCCCGCCAATCAGCAGCAACGCGCCCAACACCCGCGACATCGTCAGTTGCTTCTCCACCAATCCAAACAGCCCGAAGTGATCGAGCAGCATCGAAGCAATCACCTGCCCGGCCAACGCCAGCGCAACAAACCCGGACGCGCCGAGCCTGGGCAGCAACATCACCGCCAGCGCCACAAAACACACGCCAAACGCACCGCCAGCCCACATCCACAACGGCGCCTTGCTGATAAACCCTAACGATGGCAGCGGCAGGCGTAACGCCAGAATCACCGGCAACAGCACCAGCACACTCACCAGCAACGAGGCCAGCGTCGCCCAAAGCGGATGGCCGAGTCCGCGCGCCAGATTGCTGTTGATGGCACTCTGAAACGGCACCACCGCGCCGGCGAACGCGGCCAGCAGCAACAAACCGGCCCAATGCAACGTACTCATGATCAAACTCCTACAGGTTTTACTGGACTCTAGGGTATTCGTCGCGCAGATTTAAATTCCGTTTTGTCATCCAGAACATGCACAAGATGAATGATCTGCGCCGTATCGATCTCAACCTGCTGGTGGTCCTCGACGCCTTGCTCAGCGAGCAACATGTCACCCGCGCCGCCGAGCGCCTGCACCTGAGTCAACCGGCGGTCAGCCATGCGCTGGCGCGTCTGCGCGACTTGCTTGGTGATCCGCTGCTGGTGCGCGCCGGTTCGACGCTGGTGCCCACGGCACGGGCGCTGGAAATGGCCGCGCCGCTCGCAGAAGTGTTGGCCCAAGTGCAGTCGCTGCTGGCGCCGAACACTTTCGATCCGGCCACTGCGCGACGGACTTTTCGCGTGGCGATGTCCGACTACGGCGCGGCCATCATCCTGCCCAGGCTGATCCGCACCCTGCGCCGCGAAGCGCCGGGCATCGACCTGCAAATCAGCCACGCCAGCCGCGAGGGCATGCTCGAAGGTGTGCTCAACGGCGACATCGACGTAGCCGCCGGGGTGTTCCCGGAAATGCCCAACGAATTGCGCAGTAGCGTGCTGTTCGAAGAACGCTACGTCTGCCTGCTGGATCGCCGCAGCTTGCCGGCCGACGGCGTACTGGATTTGCCGACCTACCTGTCCCGCCCGCACGTGTTGCTGGAAATGCGCGGCAGCGGCACCCCGGAAATCGAACGGGCGCTGACCTCATTGCGCGAACGCCGCCGCGTCGCCATCAGCCTGCCGCACTGGAACGTCGCGCCGCAGTTGATCAGCGGTACGGATTTGATTCTCACCGTGTCGTCACGCAGCGTGCGCGAGATTGATCAGCAGGAACTGATTGTGCTGCCGCCACCGTTCGAGATTGCGCCGTTCACCTTTGTGCTGGCGTGGCACAAACGGCGAGGCGGGGATCAGGCGTTGAACTGGTTGAATCGCAGGATTGAGGAGGGGATAGAACGATCCGGGATCCGTGATTGAGAGTGCGCTACCAAGTGCGCGGAGCAAGCCTGCGAGTATGAAAAACGCGCAGAACCTGAAGCCGGCCCTGACGAACCCGGTACGGAATCAGATAGGGGCGATCAGGGAGCGACCATTCTCTGGTTCCGGGCAAACGTCCCTCGCGCCCGGAGGCAGGAAAGCGGGCAAGGTGATCGACGCAGTCGAGAATGGCTTGAACAAACTCTGAGGCTGCCTGCGGATTTTCAATCGCGATGTAGGCCGCTTCGTCATCGAGATTCCTTAGTGCGGTACGCAGCCACTCAACGCGCATTGGCATTCCATTTGTCGGCGATCGCCCTGACGTCATCGGCAGAAGCGAAATCACCGGCATCGGCTTCGTTCAGCGCTTTGTTGATTTCTTCGATTTGCCAGGCTTCACGCGCCAGGTATTCGCGCAATGCATCGACTGCCAGATAGGACTTGCTGCGCCCGGTCGCTTTAGCGAGGTTGGCCAGCGTATCTGCAATTTCGTCGGGAAGCCGCAAAGACATGACGGACATGATGATCTCGGTGTAGTGGTTTGTAGTGCAACATACTACAGCGTCATACTTGACCCAGCCTGCCATTCGTCTAAAGGCTTCGCACAAGACTTTTATCAAGGAAGAACCATGACCTGCAGAAACACCTTCATCCTGGCTTTTGCATTCCTGGCCATCACCCCCCACGCCCACGCGGCCTGCACCACAAAGAGTTTCGACGGCAAATCCATGTCGCGCTGCAACGTCTGGCTGGCCTTCCCGAGTCAGGCGATTTCGGTCAAGTCCACCTATCTTGCCGACGCCGCTGGCGACGATGCCGGGGCGTTCGATCTGGAGCTGGCGCTGCTCAATGCGAGCAACGCCAAACCGATCGCCACCTACCATAAACCGGGCGCCTACAACTCTGATGCCGTGCGCCTGGATGATGTGCGCATCGACACGGCGCGCTACCGTTTGACGCCGGATATCCGCGCTTTTGGTCTGCGCGCGAAGTTCGTTCACAGTTCCCATGCCATTCCCTACGAAAAAACCGATCTGGCGCTGTATGTTCGCGAGGGGGACGAGTTACGTCCGGTGCTTGAAGGCCTGGTGGTCTTCAAGGACAACGGTGAGTTCGTGAATGACTGCGAGGGCTACAGCAAAAAAATCCGCAGGACCCTCGAGATCGCTCCAACAAGCCACAATGGTTTCGCCGATCTGATCGTCACCACCACCGGCAGCAAACTGAAAAACACCAAGTCCGGCAATCAGTGCGTTTCGACAAACACCGATTTGAAGAAAAAACAGCTCACCCTGACTTACGATGGCCAGCAGTACAACGTCCCTGAAGACCTCAGAGGTTACTGACCCATGCTCACCGGCCTCAACCACCTGACGCTCGCCGTCCGCGATTTGCCCCGCAGCCTGGCGTTCTATCGCGAAGTGTTGGGTCTGCGCGTCGATGCCACATGGGACACCGGTGCCTATCTGTCGCTGCCGGGGTTGTGGTTATGTCTGTCGCTGGATGCGCAGCGCAGCGCTGAGCCGTCTGTCGACTACACCCATTATGCGTTCAGCCTCGCTGAGGCGGATTTCCTGCCGTTCGTGCACCAGCTGAAAGCAGCGAATGTGCGGGAATGGCGGGACAACCGCAGCGAAGGTGCGTCGTTCTACTTTCTTGATCCCGATGGCCACAAGCTGGAAGCACACGTCGGTGATCTCGCGTCGCGACTGGCAGCCTGTCGGTTGAAACCGTACTCGGGCATGCGTTTTTACGACGCGTCATGATCAGACGCTATCGGCTGATATAGACTGGCCATCATTTGTACTGGCGCCGGCAGGTTTTCCATGACTCCATCGCTGTTAATGGCCGTTCTGGCCTCGGGTTTCATCTACGGCATCACGCCAGGGCCGGGCGTGCTGGCGGTGTTCGGCATTGGCGCGGCGCATGGGCGCCGGGCCGGGGCGGGGTTTCTTTGCGGGCACCTGCTCGGTGATGTGGTCTGGTGCAGCACCGCGCTGATCGCCATCGTCGGTGCCCGGGAGATCGGCAGCACTGCGTTCGATGTGCTGGGCGTGCTCAGTGGCTTGTACCTGTTTTGGCTGGGCTGGCGCGCAGTGCGGGCCAAACGGCGCAGCGAAGATCAACCCCAGGGTGCGGCGCGTCAGCCGTTCTGGCACGGCATCCTGTTCGGCCTGACCAATCCCAAGGCGTATCCGGTGGCGGTCGCGACCTTTACCGCGCTGCTGTCGAGCCGCGCCGAACTGCTCAACTGGTCGATGCTGCCGGCGCTGATCGCCTTGAGCTTCCTCGGCGGTTTGCTGGCCTACGCTATCCTGATCGGCGTGGTTGGCGCCCGACGAGTGCGCACGCTGTATCAGCGCCACGAGCTGCTGATCACCCGGTTGTGTGGCGTGATGTTCATCGGATTTGCCGTCAACGCGCTGGTGCATGCGCTGCCGGGACTGCTGCCGAACAAGGCTTGAAAAAATGTGCAGGGATGCGTGAGCAAAGGGTCAGGGATGGTTGAACAGTGCTGCATTGTCCGGACACCCACGCAGAACCATGGAAAGCCGAAATTCCGCGCCGTTGGCGAGTTTCATCGACCTGTTGCTGGACGCAGTGTGCGCTGTCGACAAGCAGGGTCGTTTCGTTTTTGTCAGCGCCGCCTGCGAGCGTATTTTCGGCTACACGCCGGATGAGTTGATCGGTCGGCAAATGATCGAGCTGGTCCACCCGGCAGACCGTCAGCGCACCTTGGCGGCGGCCAACGACATCATGGGCGGCGAACCCAAGCACAATTTCGAAAACCGTTACGTGCGCAAGGATGGGCGCATCGTGAATATCCTCTGGTCGGCGCGCTGGTCGGAGGTCGATCAATTGCGCATCGCCGTGGCCCGCGACATCACCGAGCGCAAGCAGGCGGAATCGCGTCAGGCTGCGCTGTATGCGATTTCCGAAGCGGCGCATGTCGCTGAAGACTTGCTGGCGCTGTTCAAACGCATTCACCTGATCATCGGCGAATGGCTGCCGGCGCTGAATTTCTCCGTGGCGCTGTACGACGAGCATTGTGCGCAGCTGAATTTTCCCTATCACGTCGACGACCACGAATTGCAGCCCGAGCAACCGGGCACCGTCACCGGGCGCCTGTGTGCGGAGGTCATCCGCAGCGGTCAGCCGATTCTGCTGACGCCGGACAGCCCCGACGCCTCACCCCACTTTGCGGCACTGGTGGCGGGGCAGGATTCACCGTGCTGGCTCGGTGTGCCGTTGAATTCAAAAAACGGCACCATCGGCGCGCTGATCGTCAAAAGCCTGCCGGGCGACGCGCGTTATACCGAACAGGACAAGGAACTGCTGCAATACGTCTGCGCCCAGGTCGCGACGGCCATCGAGCGCCAACAACTGCACGCACGGCTCAAGCGCATGGCGCAGTACGACCAACTGACCCAGTTGCCCAATCGCGGGTTGCTCAAAGACCGCCTCAAGGCTGCGCTGGCCGGTGCCCGCCAAGCATCGGGAAACCTGGCGCTGCTGTACGTCGACCTGGATCGCTTCAAGCAGGTCAACGACACCTTTGGCCATGCGGTCGGCGACATGCTGTTGCAAACGGTGGCCAGTCGGCTCAAGGGCTGCGTACGCGATACCGACACCGTGGCGCGCATCGGTGGCGACGAGTTTGTGGTGCTGCTGCACAGCGTTCACGCCGCTGAAGATGCCGACATCGTGGCCGGAAAAATCCGCCAGGTGCTGGTGCAGCCGATGCGCCTGGACGGCCACAACCTGCACATCGAGCCGAGTATCGGCGTGGCCCGTTACCCCGAGCATGGCCGCGAGGAACAGCAATTGTTCCGACATGCCGATCAGGCAATGTACGCCGCCAAACGCCTCAATCATCGGGCGGTGGATATCTGAAAAACTGCGTGCCGTTCGTCGCGGCGCGGGCAACTTTTCTAAACCTTTATCGGTCCGGCAATTCTCAATCTAGGCGGGCACCTGCTCGCCAACGATCAACACCAAGAGGAAGAGAATCATGCCTAATTCAAGAAACTCGAACTCGGGAAACTTCGCCAACGATCGAACCAAGGCCTCTGAAGCCGGTCGCAAAGGTGGGAAAACCACCACCACGACAGTCGACAAAGAGCCTGCGAAAACCGAAATGGGCCGCAAGCCTGCGCAGAAGTCGAAGTAGTCGGTGAGGTAGTTTTGATTGAGAGGCGGGGGCGCAAGCTCCCGCTTAAATTTGCACAGAAGGAGGGCGCGACCATGAGCCGGATGGCCACCCAGATACGTCGTTTCAGTTTTGCCACATTGTTGGGATTGTTCGCTGGCAGTGCCTTCGCCCAGTCGCCTGCCGATTTCATCAACGATGCGTCCGCCAAAGGCATGGCCGACATCGAAGCCAGTCGTCTGGCGCACCAGAAATCCGAATCCAAAGAGGTCAAGGATTACACGATCGTCGTGATCAATGACCGCACCACGGCCAACCAGCATCTGGCGAAGATCGCGAAGAAACTCGACCTGCCGGTCGCGCCACGTGAAGAAATCGCCGACAAGGCCAAGACCATGATCCCGCAGGTCAAAGACGGCGAAACCTTCGATCAGGCCTACGCAGCGAGCCAGGTGAAAGCGACCGAAGAGGCCATCCAGCAGATCCAGCAGGAAGCGCAGTCTACCGACGTGCCGGAAATCAAGGCCTTTGCCGACGAGACACTGCCCAAGCTGCAAAGCCATCTGGAGATGGCCCGGGCGCTGCAAGCCAGCCGCTGATCCCGCCTGCAAATCAAAAGATCGCAGCCTGCGGCAGCTCCTACACCAATAAATGTAGGAGCTGCCGCAGGCTGCGATCTTTTGATTTTTTAACTTTACTTAGCAGTCATTCAAATCCTGCTTCGGCTTGCTCTTCTCCCCCAGCCCATCGAGATTGAACACCTCGCTTTCCCCCAGGCTACGGTAGTGCTTGCGCAGCGCCTCCAGTTGCTTGAGGTCCAGCGATTCCAGCCCGAGCATCGCGTTCTGCGCTTCCTTGTTCACCCGCAACAACTCATCAAGCTTCAGATGCAGGATGTCGGTATCGCGGTTCTGCGTGTTCTGGATCAGAAACACCATCAGAAAGGTGATGATCGTGGTCGAGGTGTTGATGATCAGTTGCCAAGTGTCGTTGAAATGAAAAATCGGCCCACTCAACCCCCACAGAAAAATCAGGATCAATGCGCCCATGAAGGTTTTCGGGCTGCCGGCCCAGAGGGCCAGGGTCTGGGAGATTTTTGCGAATTTCATTGCGGTGTTCCTTATTGGGAGAGCTTGAAGTTCAGACATCCGGGGCGCGATGAAAATTCTACTTACAAATGAAACCTGCCAATCATTGCGAGCAAACAGACACCCTTTGCAATACGCCTCTCTGGAACTGCCCGCAGCGCTGCCTGTATTGTGACGAACCGCAGGAATGTCCCGACAGGAGAACGCAATGAGTTGGTCCGCCAAACAATACGTCGCTTTCGAAGATGAACGCACCCGCCCGGCCCGTGATCTGCTGGCGGCGATTCCCACGGTTCAGGCGCGATCAGTGGTAGATATCGGTTGCGGCCCGGGTAACTCCACCGAGCTGTTGGTGCAGCGATTTGAGTCGGCGCAGGTTCTGGGTCTGGACAGCTCGGCAGACATGATCGCCGCCGCGCGCAAGCGCCTGCCGCAGTTGCAGTTCGAGGTCGCGGAAATCAATAGTTGGGCGGATCAAGGGCCGTTCGATGTGATCTTCGCCAACGCAGTGCTGCAGTGGTTGCCGGATCACGCGACGTTGTTGCCGGCGCTGGTGGGTAAGCTTTCGGACGGTGGCAGTCTGGCGATCCAGATGCCGGACAACCTCAACGAGCCTTCCCATCGACTGATGCGCGAAGTCGCCGCCAAGGGCCCTTGGGCCGCGAAGCTGGCTGGCGCCGCCGGGCAGCGCACCGAGATGGCGAGTGCCAGCGAGTATTTCTCGATGTTACGTCCGCACTGTTCGCGGGTCGATGTGTGGCGCACGACTTATCACCATCAACTGCCGGGCGGGGCGGCGGGGGTGGTGGAGTGGTTCAAGGGCAGTGGTTTGATTCCGTTCTTGAATCCGCTGACTGCAGAGGAGCGGGCGCAATATCTGCAGCAGTATCTGGCGGCGGTTGCCGAGGCTTATCCGGCGTTACCGGATGGTTCGGTGCTGTTGCCGTTTCCGCGGCTGTTTATCGTCGCGACTCGCTAAAGGCAAACACCAATTCTGTGGCGAGGGAGCTTGCTCCCGCTGGACTGCGAAGCAGGCCCAGGATCTTCGGTGCGCTTCGCGCCCCAGCGGGAGCAAGTTCCCTCGCCACAACGTATATGCCGCGTGTTAGCGCTGCACCGCCACCAACATCATCATCGGCCGCTCCCGCTCTTCAGCCAGCGCCGGTTGCGCGGCCACTTCTGCATCGCTTGGCCCCCATTCGTTGACATGGCGAATGGCAAAACCCGCCGCGATCAACGAATTCAACAGTGTGCCCATCGTGCGGTGCTGCTTGATCACACCGTCGGCCAGCCAGTTGGTCACCCGTTCGCCTTCCAGTTGATAACTGTCCAGCGGCCAGCGCTTGCGTCCGTTGCTGTCGACCAGCCAGCCTGGATTGCGCGGGGCCATGAAGATCGGGTGTTCGATGGAAAACACAAAATGCGAACCCGGTTTCAGCGCTGCGTACAGATGAGCGAACAGCCCTGGCAGGTCCTTGATGTAATGCAGCGCCAGCGAGCTGTAGGCCAGATCGAAGCTGCAGGCCGGCAGGTCGAGTTGTTCAAGGTCGGCGCGTTCGTAGCGGATGTTCGCCGCCGTGGTGGTTTCGCGCGCACGTTCCAGCATCTTTTCCGAGACATCCAGCCCCAGCACATGGGCGGCGCCGTGCTCACTGGCCCAGCGGCTGAACCAGCCATAGCCGCAGCCGAGGTCGACCACATTCAAGTCGTGCAGCGATGGCAGCAACGCCTTGAGCGCCGGCCACTCCGGCGCGGCATCGAGGCCGCCGATGGAGCGGTTCATCTGGCTGTAACCGTGGAAAAATTCCGGGTCGTCGTAAATGTTTTGCGTCATGGGGGAAGTGCTCTTTTGAGTTCGGTCATCAGCGGCACAGTGGCCGCGCCATGGAGTCCCTCGAAAGTCAAAACGCGTATTCGTCGATGGCCGCGCAGGGGGAGGGTGGTGGGTGATGGGGAAATGCTAGCGGAGGGCCGGATTTGCATTCAACCTTGCTGCAAGACCTTCAACGCTGCCGAAGCGAGAAACCCCGAACGGCTTTTCTCTTCCGGGTGATGAAGCACGTATTCATCAATGCGGTTGAGCAGATAGCCGGGCAGTGTGATATTGAGTTTCTGCGCTTTGCCGAGGTATTTGGTGACGTCAATATCAACTACTGCCCAGGCACAGCCGGCGTACTGCGGGTTTGCGACGTGCACGCCAAGCTTGCTGGCTGGCGGGATCGGCGCACAGTCCTCGGCCAGAATTTCGAAATGCCCCTCAATGGCTTCGCGAGCCATTGCGACGGCATCATCCATATCATCGCCGGCAGAAAAACAGCCGGGAATGTCTGGTACTTCCACCCCCCAGGCGTGTTCTTCATCACCTATTGAAATTGCGATTGGGTAAAGCATGTTCGTGGTCCTCCTGGACGCTCTCGGCGGAGTGAATCAAAGCAGTGCTTGTTTCAAAATGCTGATGGCCGTTTTTTTCAGCAGGTCCTTCTTCGGATGCGGCACGGTCACCAGTCCAGACTTTATGGGATGTTTAAAGTGATGGTGACTGCCTCTGACCCGCACCAGATACCAGCCGTCTGCGACGAGTTGACCGATTAGAAAGCGGCTATTCACAACACCTCCTTGTGGTGTGCTTGGTGGGTACTATAACTACGGATTTTTTTTGATCAACACCATAACCACCGAGCGGTCATTTTCCTTTGTCCGAGTCAGTGGCAAGAACCAGTCTAGGCTGGGGCGTGAAGTGGAGGCGACGGGTATGTTGCAGGCCTTTACGAACCAATGTGGCAAATCCCGGACACAAAAAAACCGGCCCTTTAGGCCGGTTTTTCTGTTCCTGCATCCCCCGTCATAACACGACGTGAGACCTGATTGAGTGGAGCGGGTAGAGGGAATCGAACCCTCAACTAAAGCTTGGGAAGCTTTCGTTTTGCCACTAAACTATACCCGCTCAGAGCGGCTGACTTTGTACCAGAGTCGGGCGCGGATTTGAAGTTTTTCTTTTGTTCGCAGCGCGTTACAGCATTGAAAACGGTCATTCACGGGCGAATCTGCAGGTAATCAGCGCTGATTTTTCAGCCCCGCAGACTCGCTCGCGACGACCCTTCTTCAAATGGCCAGTGCATGGTGATCCTGGACGAACGAGTAACGCGTTCGACTCGACTGTTGTGACGGTTTCAGGAAACCGAGCAGGGCGTTCTGGCTATCGCGGCATGCAGCCTTGTGCTCCATGTCGAGAAAATGCCCGGTGGCCTGCAGCGTGGTGAAGGTGCTTTGTGCCACGTGGTTGCCAAATATCCGTGCGTCTTCGGCGGCGGTGTACTCATCCCATTCGCCGTTGAGGAACAGCACCGGCACGTTGATCTTTTTCGCCGCATTCAGATAGCACTGACGATCGCTGTGCAACACGTCGTTGATGTGGAAGTGCATCTGCCCGTATTCGTGCTCGGCCAGGCTGCTGACGTGGCGATAGTTGAAGCGTTTGAACAGTGACGGCAGGTGTTTGCCGATGGTGTTGTTGACCAGATGCCCGACGCGGTCGCCATCGCGCTGGCCGAGGTAATCGACACCGCGCTCCAGGTAATCCAGCATGTGCGCGTTGATCACCGGCGAGAACGAACTGATCACGGCTTTTTCGATGCGCCGCGGCTGGTGGGCCAAGGCAACCAGGGTGGCCGCACCACCCCAGGAAAACGACAGCACGTGTTCGGCGCCGAAGTGGTCGATCAGCTCCAGCAGGATCTGCCCTTCGACTTCCTTCGTCAGATGTTTCTCGTGGCGGTTGTGGATTTTTGACCTGCCCGCGTAGGGCTGGTCGTAGCAAACCACGTTGAATTGCGGGTGCAGATTTTTCACGGTTTGAGCAAACGACGCAGTCGTGGCCATCGAGCCGTTGACCAGAATGATGGTCTTTTCTGCGGCGTCTGCGCGATAGAACTCCGTGTAAACCCGATACTGACCCTGTATATCCAGCACAGCGATTTCTGGCCTCATGTCATAAGACTCCTGGCAAGCAAGCGGGTATGCGCGCAAATAGAGATTGCACGAGCTTTGTGACAGGTAGGCATACGCCTGGAGTTTGGGGCCCATGTCGATCCGGAACGGCAGGTCGACGGGTATTATTATTGGCGGGCAGTCTGCCGGGGGAGGTGGAGCCTTTGAGGCTCTCTACCGGCAAAAAGGTTGCTTTGATGTATGGCGTGACTCATCGGTCACAATTTGGCCGACGTCCTGATTCAAGCAGTGGGAGAGGAATCGCGCAAGTGCCGTTGGTAAATTGTTCGACAACTTCTGCTGAGCGGTCGGCGGCTTAGAACAAATGGATCTCTTCGGTGCGCAAAGCGCGGTACTCGCCCGGTTTTAGCGCGTTATCGAGCAACAGCGGACCCATGGATTCGCGGTGCAGGCGCAAGACTTTGTTGTTGAAGTGACCAAACATGCGCTTCACCTGATGGTAACGACCCTCGACGATGCTCAGGCGCGCCACTCTCGGGCCGAGCACTTCGAGCTGCGCCGGTTGCGTGGTCAGGTTTTCGAAGGCGAAGTAAATGCCCTCGGCAAACGTGACTGCATACTCCGGCCCGATCTCCTGTTCGGTCTCGACGTAATAGACTTTCGGCAATTTGGTTTGCGGCTGGGTCAGGCGCCGCGACCAGCTGCCATCGTTGGTGATCAGCATCAGCCCGGTGGTGTTGAAGTCCAGACGACCGGCGATGTGCAAATCGTCCCTGTCCGGTTCATGGATCAGATCCAGCACGGTCGGGTGCTGCGGATCGCGGGTGGCGCTGACGCAACCCGGCGGCTTGTGCAGCATGAAGTAGCGTGCCGGTTTGCCGAGTTGCAGGACTTCTTCGTCGACTTCGACGCGGCTGAATTCCAGCACCTCGCTGAGCGGGTCGCTGACGACTTTTCCGTCGATCCGCACGCGCTTTTCCACCAGCAACAGGCGAACCTGTTGACGGTTGTAGCGGGGCAGGTTGCTGAGAAAGCGGTCGACGCGCATGGTCAGGAATCGGCGGACAAAGGGCCGCGCATCTTACGGGATTGGCCGCGCCGCTGCTTGCAGTTGCGCTTCGACCTGAGCGCAGCGCGGGCACAGGCAGGATTGATTGCGCAGTTCGGCCGGCAGCGCTTCGAGCACTGCCGGGTCGATGCTCACGCCATAGCACCAGCAGGCCTGGTCGGCAGTGCGCGGGTCGGCCAGGGTGCAGTCGTTGCGCGCGCCGCAGGCCGGGCAGAGGTCGGGTTTAATGTCGGATTCAGGCATAAGTCGAGTAAGGCATTTCCACGCAGGTGCGGTTACGGCCGGTTCGTTTGGCCCGGTACATTGCATGATCGGCCCGGGACAGCAGCGTGTGCAAGGTGTCATCCGCTTGCAGGGTGGTGGCGCCGATGCTCACGGTCAGACTCAGGCTGTGGCCATCGTAGGAATACACCTGTTGTTCGACGTGTCGGCGGATCTTCTCGGCAATCTTCTGAGCGGTGTCGCCGTCGGTGTCCTTCAGCAATACGATAAATTCCTCACCGCCCCAACGGCAGACAATGTCGGAATGGCGCAGGCAACTTTGCAGATCCCGGGCAAACCCGATCAGCACCTGATCGCCGGCCATGTGCCCGTAGGTGTCGTTCAATGTTTTGAAGTGATCAAGGTCGAGCAACAGCGCTGTCAGGGGTTTCGACTCGCGCTGCGCTTCGTGCAGGGCCTGTACGGCGAGCAGGTCGAAGCCACGGCGATTCGGCAATTCAGTGAGGCTGTCGAGCGTGGCCTGCGTCTGAATCTTGCGCTGATAACGCCGGATCACCCGATTGAGCAGGGCCAGCACGCCCAGCGTCACCAGCAGGCAGATCAGCAGGTTGAGGTACAGCGACTGGCGGATATCACTGAGCGCGCCGTCCTCGCGTTTGTCGACAAACAGATACCAGTGCAGCTCCGGGATGTAACGCACGTTGAGGAAATGCCCCTGGCCCTGCGCGGAATATTCGTAGCTGCCGCTGTGTGGTTTGGGCAATTGGCTGACCAGGCTTTTCATGTTGGTGAGTTCGCCGAGGCTCTGGCCGATATGCGCACCTTCCGGTCCACCGCTGGCGCCGGTGAGCACCAGTCGCCCGAAGCCATCGACGAAGTACACACTGCGTTGATAACGCTGCTGGTATTTGTCGATCAGTTTGATCACCGCGTCCACTGTCAGGCCCACGCCGGCCGCGCCGATGAAGCGGTTGTCGTAGTCGTAGACCTTGTAGTTGATGAAGAAGGTCAGGTTGTCCTTGTTGGCCAGATCCGGGTCGACGTTAATCTCGTAGGGATCTTTCATGTCACGTACACGAAAGTACCAGGCGTCGCGCGGTTCATCGACTCGGACCTGCTTGAGCACCCCTTTGGCGTGGTAGTAGGTGTGGCTGCTGTTGGAGACGAAGAACGCGGTGTATGCACCGTAATGCGTCATGACCTCGTCGAGGTAACGGGTCATCTGCACCGGATCTTTTTCGCCGTTCACCACCCAGTCGCGCATGAAGGTGTCGCGCGACATCATCGAGGAAATCAGGATCGGTCTGACGAGGTCTTTCTGGATTTCCGAATAGACCGTGTCGGACGTCAGCGGCAGTTCGGTGTTGATGATGCTGTCGCGGATCGACGCCCGCGAGGCGTAATAGCTGAGTAACGAGGTGGCGAGGAAGCCGGTGCCGAGCAGAGCGACCAGTATCAGGACCAGCGAGCGTTGTGAGTACAGCGCAGATCTGTGCGGCATGGGCGGTTCCGTTGGCAGATGAGCCGATGGCAGCATTCTAATGGCACTGCCGGGAAATAACTGCTCCATGCGCGGCGCGAATGGTCGTTCCTGTATTTCCGGGCATTTGCACCGTTCAACGGAGGGAGCGGGCTTGCTCGCGAAGGCGGTTTCCCAGACGCATGAAGTTTGATTGGCCCACCGCGTTCGCCAGCAAGCGCGCTTCCACAGGGGATTCTCAGGGGGAGTGACACCGCTGATCTGAAGCTTGGCCGAGTCCGGCACTTGCCCCGGGCCTGACAGTCAAAACTGTGTCGGCTGCGCTGTCCTGCTGCGGTCGTGGGTCTTTCAGGAGGCCGTCATGCGTGTTCAGAAACTGTTTCGTCGAGTGTTGCTCGGTGCAGTGCTCGGGCTTGGGCTGTCCGGATGTTATTACTACGGGCCGCCCGCCGATGTTTACTACGCCGCTCCCTACTACTATCCAGGCTACTACTCACCTTATTACTACGGCGGATATTACGGTCCGCGCTACTACGGCGGCGCCCGTTACTATTACGGTGGTTACGGCTATCGCGGTGGTTATGGACGCGGTTACCACGGCGGCGGCTATCACGGTGGACACCACTGAGCGGCGGCTGAATGACAGTGTTTTGCAAATGAACAGGATTTCATCAATCACATGTTTCAACTTGTTACGGAAGCGCACCAGATTCCGAAAACGCTGTCAGATATTTCGTCAGTCACCGAATAAACGACTGATGCCTGCCAGCGTCGCTGGTGCGGCTACCCGCGGTCCAGGAGGCCGCCATGTATCGACGAATTCTTCTACTTGCTGCGATGATGTTTTCCGTTGCCGGTTGCGCTCCCTACTCCTACGCAGACAGTTATTACAGCTCGGAGGTCTACACTTCACCCGCTCCCGCGTACTACAACACTGGCGGCACGTATTACAGCGGTGGCAGCACCTATTATTCGGCCCCGCGCTATTACCAGGCGGCCCCGCGTTACTACCAACCGGCTCCGCGTTATTACTCGGCGCCGCGCTACTACCAGCCAGCGCCGCGCTACTACGAGAGCCGTCGCTGGCACGACAATGATCGCGGGCGCTGGGACGGCCACCGCGGCGGTGGTTGGGACCGTGACCGTGGCGGCCGAGATCATCACGGTAACCGCGGTGACCACGGCGGGCGAGGCGGTCGCTGGTAACCATCCGCGAACAAAAAAGCGGCGCATTGAGCGCCGCTTTTTTGTGCCTGCGATTTGCCGGGCAATCAGTAAACCGTGAGATCCGCCAACGGATGCCGACCTTCCCAGACCTTGTGAAAATGCGCCTCGACCACTGCATCCGGGACCTTGTTGATATCCGGCCAATGCCAGTGCGGTTTCTGATCCTTGTCGATCAGCCGCGCCCGAACCCCTTCGCTGAATTCCGGGTGCCGGCAGCAATTGAGGCTCAAGGTGTATTCCATCTGAAACACTTCAGCCAGCGACAGGTAGCGGGCGCGAAGGATCTGTTCCCAGACCAGATACGCAGTCAGCGGTGAGCCTTCGCTCATGGTTTTCGCAGCGCGGGCGATCAGCGGATCACTGCTGTCACGTTGCAGGCTGATGGCTTTCCAGGCGCAGGTGACGTCGCTGACGTCGAGCAGTTCGTCGATCTGCTGGCGGCGCGGCAACCACTGCGCCTCGGGCATCTGCTCCACGGCTTCCTGTTGCAGGGCCTTGAGCAGACTGTTGAGCTGCATGTCGGTCTGCTCCTGCCAGTTGAGCTGCAGCAGGCCTTCGATCAGCTGCGGTTGCTGTTCGTCGAGCAGGAAGCGGTCGGCCAGATCCAGATCAATCGCATCGCGACCATTGATGTGCGCACCGGTCAGACCGAGGAACAAGCCGAGCTTGCCCGGTAACCGCGAGAGAAACCAACTGGCGCCGACGTCCGGATACAGCCCAATGGTGATCTCCGGCATCGCCAGGCGACTGCTCGGTGTGACGATCCGCGTGCTCGCGCCTTGCAACAGGCCCATGCCGCCGCCGAGCACGTAACCGTGGCCCCAGCAGATCAGCGGTTTGGGGTAGGTGTGCAGGCTGTAGTCCAGGCGATATTCGGCGGCGAAAAACTGCGCGGCCAGTGGCGGGACTTCACCGGGGTGGGCGCGGCAGGCTTCCACCAGACTGCGCACTTCGCCGCCGGCACAGAACGCTTTGGCACCGTTGCCGCGCAGCAGCACGCAGACGATTTGTGGATCCTTGGCCCAGGCATTCAGTTTGTCGCTCAGGGCGTTGATCATCGGCAAGGACAGCGCGTTGAGCGACTTTTCAGCATCCAGGCTGGCGATCCCTATGCGGGCGCCGTCGGTGCCGGTGAGTTCTTCGAAGTGCAGATTCATCGTGACCTCGATCGGGAAATTGAGCGTTCAGTATGATCGCTGTGTGGGAAAGTGCCGGATCTGCGTCAGATCAATTGACAAGCGTGGTCGGCTTTCCTAGGGTTCGCCCCATTGTTTTTGCCGGGTATGACCATGACTGCTGACGACCGTATCAAACTCGAACCGAGCTGGAAGGAGGCACTGCGTGCTGAATTCGACCAGCCTTACATGGCAGAGTTGCGCACTTTTCTGCAGCAGGAGCGGGCGGCCGGCAAGGAGATCTATCCGCCGGGACCGCTGATTTTCAACGCGCTGAATTCGACGCCGCTGGATAAAGTCAAAGTGGTTATCCTCGGTCAGGACCCGTACCACGGCCCGGGCCAGGCCCATGGTTTGTGCTTCTCGGTGCAACCGGGCGTGCCGGCTCCGCCGTCGTTGGTCAACATCTACAAAGAGTTGAAGCGCGACCTGAATATCGACATCCCCAACCACGGCTACCTGCAAAGCTGGGCCGATCAGGGCGTGCTGATGCTCAACACCACCATGACCGTCGAGCGCGCCAATGCCAACGCGCACAAGGATAAGGGCTGGCAATTTTTCACCGACCGGATCATTGAACTGGTCAGTGAACGCCAGCCACATCTGGTGTTCATGCTGTGGGGCGCGCATGCGCAGAGCAAGCAGAAGCTGATTGATGCGACCAAGCATTTGGTGCTGACCTCGGTGCATCCGTCGCCGCTGTCGGCTTATCGAGGGTTCCTCGGTTGCGGGCACTTTAGCCGGACCAACAAGTTTCTCGAGCAGAATGCTGAGGCGCCGATCGAGTGGCGTCTGCCGCCGGTCTGATCGGCTGAGTAAATCTGTGGCGAGGGAGCTTGCTCCCGCTCGGTTGCGCAGCAGCCGCAAAACCTGCGATTTCGGTGTGCCAGAAGCACCCGGTTCAAGGATGTCGGGTCTGCTGCGCAGCCCAGCGGGAGCAAGCTCCCTCGCCACAGTGACTCGGTGTTACTCGGGATTACGGTTCCAATATTTGAACAACGGCTCCGCCAGAAACAGTACAAACAACAGCCGCATCACCTGCATCGCCGTCACCAGCGGCACCGACAGCTGCAGGGTCTCCGCCGTCAGGCTCATTTCGGCGATCCCTCCGGGCATCATGCCCAGCGTCAGCGAACGCAGATCCAGATGGGTCAGTGCACTCAAACCCAAAGCCGCCAACGTCGCGATCAACATGGTCAGTGCCGTGCCGATCAATGTGCGGCCCATGAATGACGGCGCGCGGCGGAAGAACTGTCGATTGAAGTGACAGCCCAGGCCGCTGCCGATCAGCCACTGACCGATCTGGCTACCACCATCCGGCAGGCCGATGTGCAAATCCCAGGCAATGCTCACCGTGGCACTGACCAACAACGGTCCGAACAGCCAGGGATTGGGTTGACGCAAACGCTGCCAGAGCCAGGCGAGCAGGGCACCCGCAGGAAACAGAATCGCCAGCCAGCGCCAATCGACGTTGCCGGCGTGAGAAATCGGCGTGCCGTCGCCCAGCAGATATTTGAACGCGGCCGGCACGCACAGCACCACCACCAGCACCCGCAGACTCTGTCCCGCCGCGACATGGCTGAGCAGCGCGCCATTGCGCGCGCCGAGGTTGACCATCTCCCCGGAGCCGCCGGGCATGCTCGAGAAGAATGCCGTGGCGCGGTCTTCGCCGGTGCGGCGCATCAACCACACGCCAACCACCGCCGACAAGCTGGTGACCAGTGCACCGAAGAAGATCAAACCGAAATGACTCAGCACCTGCTCCATCACCACCGGGGTGAAGTGCAGGCCGATGCCGATGCCGACGATCCATTGGCCGCATTTGCGCCCGCCGGGGATTTCCGTGAGTTGCCACGGGGTCAGGCAGCGCACCAGGATGATCGCCAGTAACGAGCCGACCATCCACGGCAGTGGCCAGCCGATCTGGCTGGCGATGAAACCGCCAAGCAGACCGACCAGCGGGGTGGCCCACCAGCTTCTGAGGGAGGAGCGATCAGACATCAGCGATGGCGCGTTGCGCTGCCGAGCGTTTGCGCCAGATGCGCAGCAGCGGCATCAGCAACATGATCGCGGTCAGGACCCAGACGCCGAAGGTGATCGGGCTCGACCAGAGGATTTCCAGCGCACCGTTGGAGATCGACAACGCGCGACGCAGGTTCTGCTCCATCAACCCACCGAGAATGAACCCGAGCAGCACCGGCGACAGCGGGAAATCCAGCTTGCGCAGGATGTAACCGAAGATACCGATGCCGACCATCAGGAACAGGTCGAAGGTGGTCGCATGCACCGCGTACACGCCGATCCCGGTGATGATCGCGATCACCGGCACCAGTGCCCAGTTCGGCACGGCAAGGATGCGGGTGAAGATGCGGATCATCGGGATGTTGAGGATCACCAGCATGATGTTGGCGATGAACAGCGAAGCGATCAGGCCCCAGACGATGTCCGGTTGTTGTTGGAACAACAGCGGCCCCGGGGTGATGTTGTACAGCGACAGTGCGCCGATCATCACTGCGGTAGTGCCGGAACCGGGTACGCCGAGGGTGAGCATCGGCACCAGCGCGCCACAGGCTGAAGCGCCGATCGCGGTTTCCGGAGCGGCGAGGCCACGGGCGTCACCCTGACCGAATTTACCGCCAGTACCGGCGATACGTTTTTCGGTCATGTAGGCCACGGCACTGGCCAGCGTCGCGCCGGCACCCGGCAACACGCCCATGATGAAACCCAGCAAGCCGCAACGGATGTTCACCACGAACACCGACGCCGCTTCCTTGAAGTTGAACATCATGCGCCCGGTGGCCTTCACCGCTTCCTGACCGCGATGGGTTTTTTCCAGCAGCAGGAGGATTTCACTGACCGAGAACAGCCCCAGCACCAACACCACGAACTGGATGCCGTCGGTCAGGTGAATGTTGTCGCCGGTGAAGCGGTACACGCCGCTGTTGGCGTCGATGCCGACGGTCGACAGGAACAGCCCGATCAGCGCCGCAATAAAGGTCTTCAGCGGTCGATCGCCGGCCATGCCGCCGAGGCAGACAATCGCGAACACCATCAACACGAAGTATTCCGCCGGGCCGAACGCAATCGCCCATTTCGCCAGCAACGGGGCGAACAGCACCATGCCGCAAGTGGCGATGAACGCACCGATGAACGAACTCCATGCCGACAGCGACAGCGCCACACCGGCCAGGCCCTGACGCGCCATCGGATAACCATCAAGAGTGGTCATCACGGTCGAGGCTTCGCCCGGAATGTTCAGCAGGATCGAACTGATCCGCCCGCCGTATTCACAGCCCAGATACACCGCCGCCAGCAGAATCAGCGCCGACTCTGGCGGCAGGCCGAGGGCGAACGCGATCGGGATCAGCAGGGCTACGCCATTGATCGGACCCAGGCCCGGCAACAGCCCGACCACGGTGCCGATCAGCGTGCCGGTCAGGGCCGTGACCAGGTTGTACGGACTCAGCGCAACGCCGAAGCCCTGACCCAAATAACCGAGAGTATCCATATCAGTTCTCCAGAACGTCGAGCAGGCCCAAAGGCAGCGGCACGTCCATCAGACGGTCGAACAGCAGGTACAGACCGATGGCCATCAGCGTTGTCACCACGATGCTGGGCAGCCAGCGACCGCCGTACAGGCGTGCCATCGGGATGCCAATCAGGATGCTGCTGAGGATGAAGCCCAGCGGTTCGAACAGGCCGGCGAACACCAGCAGCAGGACCACGCAAATGCCGATTTTGGTCAGGGTTTGGCGATCCAGCGGTGGCTCGTCTTCGCTGTGTTTGATCGGCGCCGGGCGGAAAACCATGTACAGCAGCGCCACGCCCATCAGGCCGAGCATCAGCAGGGGAAAGGCACGCGGGCCGACTGGTTCATAAGAAAAAGCTGCTTGATACGGCCACGCCATCAGGGCCAGGCCGACGCAGGCCAGCAATAGCACCGAGGCGAAAATGCGTTGTAAGAGCATGGGAAACTCCTGTGCCGTGGCCTCGATGCGCGAGGCCGCAGCCGCTAGACAGAGACGATCACTGGATCAGGCCGAACTCTTTGGCCAGCACTTTGTAGTCCGCCACCTGTTTCTTCACGTAGGTGTCCAGCTCCGGGCCGGTCATGGCGAACGGAAACAGTTCACGCTGATCGCGCAGCTTGGCGAACTCATCGGAGGCCAGCAGTTTATCGAAGGCGTCTTTCCACCACGCGTAGTCCTCGTCGCTGACTTTGGGCCCGAGGTAGAAGCCGCGCACCACCGGCCAGACGATGTCGTAGCCTTGCTCGCGAGCGGTCGGGATGTCTTTCATTTCCGGCTCGTCGAGGCGTTTTTCAGCGAACACCGCGAGCAGACGCATGTCGCCACTCTGGATGTGCGGCATGGAGTCGGAAATGTCCGTGCTGCCGACCTGGATGTGACCGCCGAGCAGTGCAGTGGCGATTTCGCCGCCGCCTTCGAGGGCGACGTAACGCAGGTCACGCGGGTTGATCCCGGCAGCCTTGGCGATCAGCGCGGTTTGCATCCAGTCCTGGCTGCCGACGGTGCCGCCGGAACCGATGACCACGGAACTCGGATCTTTCTTCAGGGCTTTGACGAGATCGTCGAGGGTCTTGTAGGGCGAATCGCTTTTCACCGCGATGGCGCCGTAGCTGGTGCCGACGGCGGCCAGCCAGCGCACGTTGGTCTCGTCGAAACGACCGAACTTGCCTTGCGCCAAGTTCAGCAACGAACCGCTGGACCACGCTACCAGCGTGCCGGCGTCGGCCGGACGCTGAGCCACGACCGCGTTATAGGCCACCGCGCCGACACCGCCGGGCATGTAGGTCACGCGCATCGGTTTGGTCAGCAGCTTTTCGTTGACCAGCGCGCTCTGCGCCAGTTTGCAGGTCAGGTCAAAACCACCGCCGGGGGAGGCAGGGGCGATGCATTCCGGGCGTTTCGGTTCGGCCATCAGTTGGCCGGCGAACAGCATGACGCCAGCGGCCAGAGCAACTTTACGCAGTGACAAATTCATTGGTTTCTCCACGGTTTCTTGTTGTATGAGTTTCTGTAGGAGCTGCCGAAGGCTGCGATCTTTTGATCTTCAACTCCGGCATTTCAATCAATTACCAAAGGGCAACGCTATAGCTCACCAGCAGCCGCACTTCATCGGCATCGCGGGCGGAGTAGTTGGAACGGTAAGTGGCATTGCGCAGACGCACGGCGACATCCTTCAGCGCGCCGCTTTGTACTACATATTTGATCTCGGTGTTGCGCTCCCACTCTTTGCCTTCGTCGCCGTTCTTGAGTCTGATGTTGTCACCGCTGAGGTAACGGCTCATGAACGACAGGCCGGGGATGCCGAGGCGCGCGAAGTCGAAGTCGTAACGCGCTTGCCATGAGCGTTCTTCAGCCCCGGCGAAGTCGTTGATCTGCACGAAGTTGACCAGATACGGGTCGCTGCCATCGACATACGGGAATGCGCTGTCGCCGGACATGTGCTGATAACCGGCAGTGAACTTGTGGCCGCTCAGCGCATAGCTGATCAGACCGTTGAGCGAGCGGTTGTCGATCTCGCCACCACGGGCCGCGCCCTGATCGTCACTGACCGCAAAGCGCAGGTCGGTGGCGAACGTGCCCGGACCCATCGGCCGCGAGGCGACCATACCGAAGAAGTGCTGGTTGTAGACTTCATCGAGTTGGGCGAAGTGGTAGCTGCCGGTGATCTTGTCGGTGAACTTGTAGTCCACGCCGGCAAAATCGAAATGCTTGCCGGCCACGGTGCCGGCGAAACGGCTGTTCTTGTTGTTGAGGGCGATGTCTTCGAAATCGGTGCTGTCGCGATCCTTGGCTTTCTCCAGACGCCCACCGGTGAAGGTCAGATTCTTGATCTCTTTGGAGGTCAGCAGACCGCCTTCAAAGGTCTGCGGCAGGATGCGTCCGTCGTTCGGTTTGAGAATCGGCAGTTCCGGAATCAGGCTGCCGATTTTCAGTTCGGTGGCGGAGATTTTCACTTTGCCGGTCAGGCCGACTTTCGAGTATTCGTCAGCCGCACGCCCGTCATCGTGGGTCGGCAACAGGCCGGTGCCGGTGCGATCCGGGCTCGAATCAAGTTTGACCCCGAGCATGCCCAGCGCATCGACACCGAACCCCACGGTGCCGTCGGTGTAACCCGATTGCAGGTTGAGCATGAAACCCTGCGCCCATTCATCACGCTTGCTTTGCTGGGCGCTGGTGCCGTCGCGAAAGTCACGGTTGAAGTACATGTTGCGGGTTTCGAAGGTGGCGGAACTGTCTTCGATGAAATCGGCGTAGCTCAGCGGCGAAAAACCGGCGAGGGCAGCAGTGCTGGCGAGGGTGGCGTGGCGCAAACGAGATGGACGAACAGGCGTAAGAGCCTTGGTCTGCAAGGACGGCATGCGGGTGTACTCCGTTTATTGTTCTTATTGGTCGAAAACGCTTCGAGGCGTTTTGCGTAACGCTGTGTGGCAGCAGCGACGGCAGTCGAAACTGTCCGTGACCGGACTCTAACCACCCAACCTTTCGCTAACCTTTCAGCCGGATTTCGCGGTTTTCGGGCTTCACAGCGCCGGTTGCGGCTGTAAACTCCGCGGCAAAGAGTGGCGTCGGCCATCCCTGAATGAGGTAGAGATCCATGCGTGTTCTGCTCGTCGAAGACCATTTGCAACTGGCCGAAAGCGTCGCCCAGGCGCTCAAGAGCACCGGTCTGACCGTGGACGTGTTGCACGATGGCGTGGCCGCCGATCTGGCGCTGGGCAGCGAGGAATACGCAATGGCGATTCTCGATGTCGGCCTGCCGCGCATGGACGGTTTCGAGGTGCTGGCGCGCCTGCGCGCACGTGGCAAGAATCTGCCGGTGTTGATGCTGACGGCGCGCAGCGATGTGAAGGACCGGGTCCACGGCTTGAATCTCGGCGCCGACGATTACCTGGCCAAACCGTTCGAACTGACCGAACTCGAAGCGCGGGTCAAAGCCCTGCTGCGGCGCAGTGTGCTCGGTGGCGAGCGTCAGCAGCGCTGCGGCGTGCTGGCCTACGATCTCGACACCCGGCGCTTCAGCCTCGGCGAAGAACTGCTCACGTTGACCTCTCGCGAACAGGCGGTGCTCGAGGCGTTGATCGCCCGCCCGGGACGGGTGATGAGCAAGGAGCAACTGGCTGCGCAAGTGTTCGGGCTCGACGAAGAAGCCAGCCCCGACGCGATCGAAATCTACGTGCATCGCCTGCGCAAGAAACTTGACGGCCAACCGGTGGCGATCGTGACCTTCCGTGGCCTCGGTTACCTGCTGGAAAGCCGCGATGCATAAGCCCAGCAGCCTGCGCTGGCGGTTGCTGTGGAACCTCGCGTTGTTGCTGGTGGTGTTGATGCTCGCCAGTGGTTTGAGCGCTTACTGGAACGGGCGCGAAGCCGCCGACACGGCCTACGACCGAACCCTGTTGGCCTCGGCGCGGACCATCGCCGCCGGCCTCTCGCAACGCGACGGCACCCTCAGTGCCGATGTGCCTTACGTGGCCCTCGACACCTTCGCCTACGACAGCGCCGGGCGGATCTATTACCAGGTCAACGACATCCATCAAAAGCTGATTTCCGGTTACGAAAACCTTCCCGGGCCGCCACCCGGCACCCCTCGAACCGACAGCTATCCGGCGTTGGCGCGGTTCTATAACGCGACCTATCGCGGGCAGAACGTGCGTGTGGTCAGCCTGCTCAAAGCGGTGACCGAGCCGAACATGAACGGCATGGCGGAAATCCGTGTCGCCGAAACCGACGAGGCGCGGGTCAGCATGGCGCGCAGTCTGGCCGCCGATACGCTGCTGCGTCTGGGCATGCTCGCCATCGGTGCGTTGTTGCTGGTGTGGTTTGCGGTGAGTGCCGCGCTGCGCCCGCTGGAGCGTTTGCGCACGGCGGTGGAGGAGCGTCAGCCGGATGATTTGCGGCCGCTGCCGCTGGTGGAAGTGCAGCACGAATTGTGGCCGCTGGTACGCGCGCTCAATCACTTCACCGAACGCTTGCGCGGGCAGTTCGAGCGACAGGCGCAGTTCATCGCTGATGCCGCACACGAACTGCGTACGCCGCTGGCGGCGCTGAAGGCGCGGCTGGAGCTGGGGCTGCGTTCGGCTGAGCCACAAACCTGGCGCGAGACCCTGGAGTCTTCGGCGCAGAGCACCGATCGTCTGACTCATCTGGCCAATCAATTGCTGTCGCTGGCGCGGGTGGAAAACGGTGCCCGGGCGATTGCCGAGGGCGGCGCGCAGTTACTCGATCTGAGTCAGCTGGCCCGCGAGCTGGGCATGGCCATGGCGCCGTTGGCACATGCTCGCGGGGTGGCGCTGGCGCTGGAGGCGGATGAGCCGGTGTGGCTGCGCGGTGAGCCGACGTTGCTCAATGAGCTGCTGAGCAATCTGGTGGACAACGCTTTGGCGCATACGCCACCGGGCGGCAACGTGATTCTGCGGGTCGCGGCGCCGGCGGTGCTTGAGGTTGAAGATGACGGGCCGGGGATTCCGCTGGAGGAGCGTGATCGGGTGTTTGAGCGTTTCTACCGGCGCAATCAGCAGGTCGCGGGTTCAGGGTTGGGGCTGGCGATTGTCGGTGAGATCTGCCGGGCGCATCTGGCGCAGATTACCTTGCATGATGGCGAACAGGCCGGTTTGAAGGTTCGGGTGAGTTTTATTGCCGGATAGCAGCCGAGATGGCTTTTGTGGCGAGGGAGCTTGCTCCCGCTCGGCTGCGCAGCAGTCGTGATCCCTGAGTGCACGGTTTGCCTGTTGAAGGTAGGTCACCTGGTGTTGGGGCCGCTTCGCAGCCCAGCGGGAGCAAGCTCCCTCGCCACAGGTCAGTAAAACATCGTCCGCGATTCTTCCAGATCCGCGCACAGCGCCTTGTTCTCCGGGTCGATGCCAAGCTTCCTGAACGCCGGCACACTCAGCGGATCAATCCGTGCAATCGGATGCTCGCTGTCCTTGTGGCAATACAGGCTCGCCACTTGCACCAGATCGACGTAATCGATGTGCGCCGAGTCGCGTTTGAAATTCAGGTACAGCCCCGGCAACGCCACCAGCTGCTCGGGAAATTCCCAGACCCGCAGCAGCTTGTCGCCCAGCAGCGGATGAATGTGGTCGATCACATGGTTGAGGCTGACCGGATCCGCCAGCAGTTCGTAATGATCTTCGGCGTAGGTCAGGATCGGCAGCACGCCGATCTGATGCACCAGCCCGCCCAATGCCGCCTGATCGGGTTTGAGCTGAGTGTGACGGCGGCACAAGGCATAGCTGACACCAGCGATTTCCAGACTCTTGCGCCAGACTTCGCGCATCTTCTGTTCGACCACTTCGGAGCGGGCGTGGAAAATCTGTTCCATCACCAGACCGATCGCCAGGTTGCTGCTGTAATTCACCCCCAGCCGGGTGATCGCGGTGTGTAGGTCGGTAACTTCCTGGGTCGCGCGCAGTAGCGGGCTGTTGACCACTTTGATCAGGCGCGCCGACAGCGCCGTGTCGCGGCCAATCACTTTGCTCAGATCGCTGACGCTGATCTCCGGGTCTTCGGCGGCCTTGCGAATTTGCAGGGCCACTTCCGGTAATGTTGGCAGAACCAGGTCATCGTTATCGATGGCCTCAACCAAATCCTGTTGGACCTTATCCGCCAGCTCGCTCATGTAGATTCTCTAGGGTGTTGCATCAAAAGCTGCGATCAGCGCTGGATTTCGCGGTCGCGATCCAGTTCGTAGGGCAGGTCGAGCAAATGCAGGGCTGGCCCTTCGAGGGCGCCCAGGTGCAGATCACCCGCTTCGGCAGCTTCGGCCTGCAACACCGCCAGCAGTTCAATTTTTTCTGCGGCGCGGGCAGCAATCACCACTTCGCCGATGGCGCTGTTGTGGCTGGGGGCGAACAACGGGGTGCCCGGTTCCGGTAGTTCGGCCGCGTCCAGTTGCACGCGATAGAGACGACGCTTGAGCTTGCCCAGGTACTGCATGCGCGCGACGATTTCCTGGCCGGTGTAGCAACCTTTCTTGAAGCTCACGCCACCGACGGCCTGCAGGTTGAGCATCTGCGGGATGAACAGCTCGCGGGTGCTCGGCATGACCTGACCGATACCGGCGCGAATCTGTCCCAGCAGCCATTGGTTCAGCTCGCCTTCGGGCAGGGCGGCGGCCAGTTTGGCCTTGATGCCATCGGCTTGATCAACTGGTGCCCAGAGTTCGGCGCGATCCGGCGAAACGCGAATCGCGATCAGGTCTGCGTTACGCACCACGCTGTCGGTCTCGCTCGGCAGGTCCAGACCCAGGCTGGCCAGCGCCTGGTCGCCGTGCTCCAGGCCAAAACGCACCCAGGCGGCGCTTTCGTCGGTCAATCTGGATTTAGAGAACACCGCGTACTTTTTCAGGTCCGCCAGTTGTGGCTCCAGCAGTTCGCTAGCCATTGCCAGCAGCACGCCGTCACCTTCGAGCAGAATGCGGAAGCTCGACTGCATCCGGCCTTTTTGCGTGCAGCGCGCGCCCAGGCTGGCCTGGCTGTCGCTGAGGTAATTGATGTTGCAGGTCAATTGGCCTTGCAGGAATTTGCCGGCATCCACGCCGCGAACCGCGAGTACGCCTTCATGAGACAGGGTGCAGAAAAAAGCAGAATCGGCCATGGGTCATCGCAGGGTAAAAAGTCTGGGGCACATCATAAGGGGGCGTTGTTGAAATGGGTAGTTGATAAAGGATCGGTGGTGCCCGACCAAAGCCGACTGTGCGACCCGCGCCGGGGCTGTATACTGCGCGTCTATTTGAGGAGGGCTCCATGGTCGAACAAGTTGAACTCAATCGCCTCTTCTGGCACAGCCGCCGCGGCATGCTGGAACTTGACGTGCTGCTGGTGCCGTTCGTGAAAGAGGTCTATCCGCACCTCAATCAGGTCGATCGCGACTTGTATGTGCGTCTGCTGACCTGTGAGGATCAGGACATGTTCGGCTGGTTCATGGAGCGCAGCGAGTCCGAAGACCCTGAGCTGCAGCGCATGGTCCGGATGATCCTGGACCGTGTTCAGCCCAAGTAATACGTTCGAATGCCGCTGGCATGCCTCACGGCAGTTGCTGGCGGCTTATCTGTTGGCCCAGGCGTTCGCGCTGGGTGTGTTGTTTCTCCTGTCGATTCCACTCTGGGCCAGTCTGCTCGGGGTTTTCGCCTGTCTGCTGCACGCTGCGTGGGTGTTGCCACGGCAGATTCTGCTGAATCACCCGCAGGCTTTTTGCGGATTGCGCCGCGACGCCGATGGCTGGCAGTTGTGGAATCAGGCGCGCGGCTGGCAAGCCGTACAGCTGCGCCCCGACAGCCTGGCGTTGCCGTTGATCGTGGTGCTGCGCTTTCGTTTGCGCGGCGAGCGGCGGGTGCGCTCGATCTGTGTACCGCGAGACTCGCAGGCCGCGGATGTGCACCGACGCCTGCGAGTGCGGCTCAAGTTCAGCCGGCGTAGGTGGGCGGCACCAGAATAGTGTCGAGCGCCTCGGGCAGCAGGTTCGGGTAGTCGAGGGTGTAATGCAGACCGCGACTTTCCTTGCGCTCCATGGCTGAGCAGATCATCAGTTCAGCAACTTGTGCCAGATTGCGCAGCTCGATCAGGTCGCGGCTGACTTTATAGTTGCTGTAGAACTCGTCGATCTCGTCCAGCAACAGACGCACGCGGTGTTGCGCCCGTTGCAGGCGCTTGTTGGTGCGTACGATGCCGACGTAGTCCCACATGAAGCGGCGCAGTTCGTCCCAGTTGTGGGCGATGATCACGTCTTCGTCGGAATCGGTCACCTGGCTGGCGTCCCACTCGGGCAGGGCGGTTGGCGCGGTGACGTCATCCAGTTGCGCCAGAATGTCCGCTGCCGCCGAGCGGGCATAGACGAAGCACTCAAGCAGCGAGTTGCTGGCCATACGGTTGGCGCCGTGCAGGCCGGTGAAGCTGGTTTCGCCGATGGCGTACAGACCCGGCACGTCGGTGCGACCGTGCTGGTCGACCATCACCCCACCACAGGTGTAGTGCGCCGCCGGTACGACCGGGATCGGCTGTTTGGTGATGTCGATGCCGAAGCCCAGGCAACGCTCGTAAACGGTCGGGAAGTGGCTTTTGATGAAGGCTTCAGGCTTGTGGCTGATGTCGAGATAGACGCAGTCGACGCCCAGGCGCTTCATTTCATGGTCGATGGCCCGGGCGACGATGTCCCGTGGTGCCAGTTCGGCGCGTGGGTCGAAGCGCAGCATGAACCGCTCGCCGTTGGGCAGTTTCAGGTGCGCGCCTTCGCCACGTAGTGCTTCTGTGATCAGGAAGCTCTTGGCTTGCGGGTGATAGAGGCATGTGGGGTGGAACTGGTTGAATTCCAGATTCGCCACTCGGCAGCCCGAACGCCAGGCCATGGCGATGCCATCACCGCAGGCACCGTCGGGGTTGCTGGTATAGAGGTAGACCTTGGCGGCGCCGCCGGACGCGAGGATCACGAAGCGCGCGCCGTAGGTGTCGACTTCGCCGGTCGCGCGATTCAGCACATAGGCGCCGAGGCAACGCTCGCCGTCCATGCCCAGCCGGCGTTCGGTGATCAGATCAACGGCAACCCGTTGTTCCAGCAGCTCGATATTGCTGCGTTTTCTGGCCTGGGCGAGGAGGGTGGTGAAAATCGCTGCGCCGGTCGCGTCGGCGGCATGGATGATGCGCCGATGGCTGTGGCCGCCTTCACGGGTCAGGTGGAATTCGAAACCGCCGTCTTCGGTCCCGGACTGTTCGTCACGGGTGAAAGGCACGCCCTGGTCGATCAGCCACTGGATGGCTTCGCGGCTGTGCTCGACGGTAAAACGCACCGCGTCTTCATGGCACAGACCGCCGCCGGCGTTGAGGGTGTCGTCGACGTGGGATTCGACAGTATCGGTATCGTCCAGCACGGCAGCGACACCGCCCTGGGCCCAGTAAGTCGAACCGTTGGCCAGATCACCTTTGCTCAATACGGCAATGCGCAAATGACCCGGCAGGGTCAGCGCGAGACTCAAACCGGCAGCGCCGCTGCCAATGACCAGAACATCGTGTTGAAACTGTTGGCTCATTTCAGGATTCCGCTCAAAGCGACCCGGATCGGGGTTGGCGCAAGACAGCTGGATCGGCGAGTCAAGACAGCCACACAGCCCACTAGTATATAGAGGGGTGGAGCGGCACAATAGCCGGGCTCGTATGGCATTGTGAAACTACTGTGACGACAAAAGCTTGACGTTTCGTCGGAGGTTTTTTTCCGTCGTTTTGGGAAAAGGCGACTGTATCGAAGATGAAACAGGCTTTTTCAGCACTCGGTCGCTCAATGTCGCTTCAGCACGGCTATAAATAATTGGAACTTTTGCCAGAGGCCCAAGATCAATAGTCAGTTGCCAGAAGCACGGGACAGTGTCGGCTTCAATGCAGAACCTGCGTTTGGGTTTTTGCCGGCGAACCGATGACAAGATTATTCGCGCAGCCGGTTCACACCGCGCTGCGTTTTTCGTGCGTGCCAAATCAGAGCTCGCAGGAAACTTGCCTGGAGGGGGAGAACTTTTGCGAAAAGCCCGAGTCTATGTTTGCAAGTCTGGTCGTTTAGTTATGCAAGCCTCCTCCATGCTTATCGAGGAGTGTTCATGCTAACCCAGGAAGAGGATCAGCAGCTGGTCGAGCGCGTTCAGCGTGGCGACAAGCGAGCTTTCGATCTGCTGGTGCTGAAATATCAGCACAAAATTCTCGGGTTGATCGTGCGTTTCGTGCACGACACCCATGAAGCCCAGGATGTGGCTCAGGAAGCCTTTATCAAGGCCTACCGAGCGCTAGGAAACTTTCGCGGGGACAGCGCGTTCTATACGTGGCTTTACCGCATTGCCATCAACACGGCAAAAAACTATCTGGTTTCACGCGGCCGCCGGCCGCCGGATAGCGATGTAAGTTCTGAAGACGCGGAGTTCTACGACGGCGATCACGGCCTCAAGGATCTCGAGTCACCGGAACGCGCATTGCTGCGGGATGAGATCGAAGGCACCGTCCATCGAACCATTCAGCAACTGCCAGAGGATTTACGTACGGCTTTAACTTTACGTGAATTCGATGGTCTGAGTTACGAGGACATTGCGAGCGTCATGCAGTGTCCGGTGGGTACCGTGCGCTCCCGGATTTTCCGCGCTCGGGAGGCCATCGATAAAGCCCTGCAGCCGTTGTTGCAGGAAAACTGAGACAGCGGCGACAGCCAAGAGAGGAACGCCATGAGTCGTGAAGCCCTGCAGGAATCGCTGTCCGCAGTGATGGATAACGAAGCGGACGAACTGGAATTGCGTCGAGTGATCAATGCACTTGACGATGTTGAAACCCGTGAGACCTGGGCTCGTTATCAGATCGCTCGGGCAGCCATGCACAAGGATCTGCTGCTTCCGCGTCTGGACATTGCTGCGGCAGTATCTGCTGCGCTGGAAGACGAAACGGCTCCAGCCAAAGTATCCCGTGGCCCTTGGCGCAATCTCGGTCGTCTGGCCGTTGCGGCATCGGTGACCGTTGCAGTCTTGGCCGGTGTGCGCCTGTACAACCAGGACGAGATCGCTGGTGTCGAGTTGGCCCAGCAGTCGAACCAGCCTTCGCTGGTTGCGCCGCAGGTCAAAGGCCCGGCTGTTCTGGCAGGCTACAAGGAAAGCTCGGAAGCGACCGGTCCGATGGCCAATGGCGTACTGCAAGGTCAGCCAGGCTGGCACGATCAGCGTTTGCCAGGCTATCTGCGTCAGCATGCTCAGCAGGCTGCACTGAAAGGTACTGAAAGCGCTCTGCCTTATGCGCGTGCGGCAAGCATGGAAAACCGTTAAGGAGGATCATGCGCGCCATACCTCTACTTTCGCTTCTGCTTAGTGGCTGGTTCATTGTTCCAGCCCATGCCGACGAGGCCCAGGACTGGTTGACCCGTCTGGGCCAAGCCGAGCAGCAGCAAAGCTTCCAAGGTACTTTCGTTTACGAGCGTAATGGTAGTTTTTCTACCCACAATATCTGGCATCGTGTCCAGAATGGTCAGGTCCGCGAGCGCTTGATTCAGCTCGACGGCTCGGCACAGGAAGTCGTGCGCATTGATGGACATACTCAATGCGTCAGCGGCACCCTGGTTGCGGGGCTGGGAGATTCTTCCGGCTCTACCGCTCGTTCGCTTGATCCCCAAAAGCTGAAAAACTGGTATGACCTTGCTGTTATCGGCAAGTCGCGCGTGGCCGGGCGTGATGCGGTCATCGTATCGCTCACGCCTCGTGACCAGCATCGCTATGGTTTCGAGTTGCACCTGGACAAACAGACCGGATTGCCACTCAAGTCGCTGTTGCTCAATGACAAGGGCCAGTTGCTCGAGCGCTTCCAGTTCACCAGCCTTGATACCGCTGATGTCCCGTCAGACAAAGACTTGCAGGCGGGTAGCGAATGCAAGGCCATCACCCTCGACAGTGACAAGGCTTCAGCCGTCAAGACGGCTCAGGTCTGGCATTCAGACTGGCTGCCGCCAGGCTTCGAATTGACCAGCAGCACCTCGCACAAAGACCCGGAAACCAAGACTCAGGTCAGCAGCCTGATGTATGACGACGGGCTTGCGCGTTTCTCGGTGTTTCTGGAGCCGTTGAACGGTGCAACAGTCACCGATACCCGCACGCAGTTGGGGCCGACGGTCGCTGTTTCCCGTCGCCTGACCACGCCTGAAGGCGAGATGATGGTGACGGTGGTCGGCGAGATTCCAATCGGCACCGCCGAAAGGATTGCTTTGTCGATGCGTAACGATGGCGCTGCAACCAGCAAGCAGTGAGCTGATTTCAGTCATTTCCACTTCTTTGTCGAGACGTAGATGAAATGTTTGCTCAGCATTTTCATTTGCAAATCACCCAAAAGTTTTTTATAGGTCAGAGCCTCACGGCTCTGGCCTTGTCTGTTGTTCCCGGAACAAAAATGCCGGCCCGCGGTTCCCGGTGTTCCTTGCTCCATATCGCTTAACCCTGCTCGTCGTAACGGGAGCTGTATGTCGATACTTAGCTTGAAGTCTTATCTCTCCATTTTCGCCACCGTGCTGGTGCTGGGTCAGGCGGTTCCCGCTGCTCAGGCGGCCGACCTGCCGGACTTCACCCAGCTGGTTGAACAGGCCTCGCCTGCGGTGGTGAACATCAGTACCACGCAGAAGCTGCCGGATCGCAAAGTGAACCAGCAGATGCCTGATCTGGAAGGCTTGCCGCCGATGTTGCGCGAGTTCTTCGAGCGTGGCATGCCGCCTCAGCAGCGTTCGCCACGCGGTGATCGCCAGCGCGAGGCGCAATCGCTGGGTTCGGGTTTCATCATTTCCTCTGATGGCTACATCCTGACCAACAACCATGTGATTGCCGATGCCGACGAAATCCTCGTGCGTCTGGCGGATCGCAGTGAAATGAAGGCCAAGCTGATCGGCACTGATCCACGTTCCGATGTGGCCCTGCTGAAAATCGATGGCAAGGATCTGCCGGTGCTCAAGCTCGGCAAGTCCCAGGACCTGAAGGCGGGTCAGTGGGTTGTGGCGATCGGTTCGCCGTTCGGCTTTGACCACACCGTGACTCAGGGCATCGTCAGCGCCGTTGGCCGTAGCCTGCCGAACGAAAACTACGTGCCGTTCATCCAGACCGACGTGCCGATCAACCCGGGTAACTCCGGTGGTCCGCTTTTCAACCTGAACGGTGAAGTGGTCGGGATCAACTCGCAGATCTACACCCGTTCCGGTGGCTTCATGGGCGTCTCGTTCGCCATCCCGATCGACGTGGCCATGGACGTTTCCAATCAGCTGAAAAGCGGTGGCAAGGTCAGCCGCGGCTGGCTGGGTGTGGTCATCCAGGAAGTGAACAAGGATCTGGCCGAGTCGTTCGGTCTCGATAAGCCGGCCGGGGCGCTGGTTGCGCAGATTCAGGATGACGGTCCGGCAGCCAAGGGCGGCCTGCAAGTGGGCGACGTGATTCTGAGCATGAACGGTCAGCCGATCGTCATGTCCGCCGACCTGCCACATCTGGTGGGTGCGCTGAAAGCGGGCGCCAAGGCCAACCTCGAAGTGATTCGTGACGGCAAGCGCAAGAATGTCGAACTGACCGTCGGCGCGATTCCGGACGAAGACAAAGAGCTGGCAGCACTGCCGAAATCCGGTGCGGAAAGCAGCAGCAACCGCCTCGGTGTGTCGGTGGTCGAGCTGACTGCCGAACAGAAAAAAACCTACGACCTCAAGGGTGGGGTGGTGATCAAGGAAGTTCAGGACGGTCCTGCGGCCCTGATCGGTCTGCAGCCGGGTGACGTGATCACGCACCTGAACAACCAGGCCATCGGCTCCACCAAGGAGTTCGCCGAGATCGCCAAGGCACTGCCGAAGAATCGTTCGGTGTCGATGCGCGTTCTGCGTCAAGGCCGGGCGAGCTTCATCACCTTCAAACTGGCTGAATAACCCGGTTGCGGTGAAATAAAAACCGCCTCGAAAGAGGCGGTTTTTTTATGCCTGAAACTTTTATGTCGCTGATGAAAACTCAGCCCATCATGTCCTTGATCATGCGCTCCTGCTCCATCAGCTCACGCTGGCGCGCGTCAATCCGCGAGGACAGCGGGAAGTTGCTGCCAGCCTTGCGCTTGGCAAAGTCGAGCTGCTGGATCGCCTGACGATAGTCGCCCACCAGCGCGAAGTATTCGGCGCGGGCCTGATGCAGACCAATGATGTTCCCTGAGAGGCCACGGGTTTCGGCGACCTGATACCAGACATCCGGATCGTTCGGGCGGGATTTGAGCAGGCCTTCGAGCGCTTTTTCCGCATCGGCGGTGCGATTCTGTTTCAGCAGCAGATCGACCCGCACCTGATTCAACGGGTAGTTGGCCGGATACTGCGTGAGCATCCGGTCAACCCGGGTTTGCGCATCCGGCAGGCGACTGTTGGTGATGTCCAGGTCGATCTGCGCAAGGTTGTAGATGATCTCGTTCGGCGACTTGGCCAGCAGTTGTTTGAGGTTCTCCCGCGCTTCATTGAGCTGACCACCCTTGATCTGGGCGATGGCCAAGCCGTAGCGCGCCACATCGTTCTTCGGGTTTTCGTCCAGTTGCGCGCGGAAACGCTTGGCGCCCAATCCTGGGGTTTCCTCATAGATCAGTTGCACGCGGGCACGAATCAGCTGATAGCGCATGCTGTCTTCAATGCCGCCCGCTGGCGCTTGTTCGGCACGGTTGCGGGTGTCGGCGATACGCGATTCGGTCACCGGGTGAGTCAGCAGAAATTCTGGGGGCTTGGCATCGAACCGATACTGGCGCATCAGTCGTTCGAACATGGTCGGCATCGAACGCGGGTCGTATCCGGCCTTTTCCAGGTTGAGGATGCCGATGCGGTCGGCTTCTTGCTCGTTCTGGCGCGAGAAGGTGCGTTGCGACTGAATGGCTGCGGCCTGTGTACCGGCGATGGTCGCGATCCCGGCATCACCGCCCCCGGCGGCGGCAATCACGATCCCCGCCAGCAGCGCGGCCATCATCGGCACCTGCATGCGCTGCGAAGCTTCTACCCCGCGCGCGAAGTGGCGTTGAGACAAGTGAGCCAGTTCGTGGGCCAGCACCGAGGCGTATTCACCTTCGGTCTGCGCGTTGAGGAACAGCCCGCCGTTGACCCCGACCACACCACCCGGCGCCGCGAAGGCGTTGAGTTGCGGGCTGTTGATCAGGATGAATTCCAGGCGCCGGTCGGTCACCTGGCTGGTTTCCACCAGCTTGTAGACGCTGGACTCGACGTAGTCCTTGAGCTGCGGGTCGTTGAGTTGTGCAACCTGACTGCGCAACATCGCCAGCCAGGCGCGGCCCAGCTGGTATTCCTGTTGCGGCGAGACAATGGCAGAACTGGCGTCGCCAAGTGACGGCAGATCGTCGGCAAAGCCCGGTGAGGCGAGCAGGCAAGCGAGCGTCAGCAGGGTAGGGCGCAGAAATGTCATGCACAAAGCCTTAGAAGACAAAGACCTTACTGTAGCCGGACACCGGGCTTGCGACCAGATATTCTAGGCGCCTCAACCACCTGAACCGGAGTGACGCAATGACTGACGCTGTAGCCCATGACTGTGAATTGGACGCCAGTGGCCTGAATTGCCCGTTGCCGTTGCTCAAGGCCAAAATGGAACTCAACAAACTCCCCAGAGGCGCCGTGCTCAAGGTGATCGCCACGGATGCGGGCTCGCAGCGCGACTTCCGCACCTTTGCCCGTCTGGCCGGTCATACGCTGCTGCGCGAAGAAGACGAAGCGGGCGTCTACCGTTACTGGTTGAAAAAAGCCTGAAACCGACAGCGTAAAAAGACCTAAGGATTATTGATGTTCAAAGTGTTACGCGACTGGATTCAGCGCTACTTCTCCGACGAAGAGGCAGTGGTGCTGGCAGTGCTGCTGTTTCTTGCCTTCACCGCGGTACTGACCCTCGGCGGCATGCTCGCGCCGGTATTGGCCGGGATGGTGCTGGCGTATCTGATGCAGGGACTGGTGCTCGCCCTTGAGCGTATGCGCGTGCCTGGTGCGGCGGCGGTGGGTCTGGTGTTTGCGCTGTTCATGGGCGTGTTGCTGGTGTTCATCGTGGTGGTCTTGCCGCTGCTGTGGCATCAGTTGATCACGCTGTTCAACGAGCTGCCGGGCATGCTCGCCAAGTGGCAGTCGCTGCTGTTGCTGCTGCCGGAGCGCTATCCGCATCTGGTCTCCGATGAGCAGGTGCTGCAGGCCATCGAAGCGGCGCGTGGCGAAATCGGCAAGTTTGGCCAATGGGCGCTGACCTTCTCGCTGTCGAGTCTGCCGTTGCTGGTCAACATCATGATCTATCTGGTGCTGGTGCCGATCCTGGTGTTTTTCTTCCTCAAGGATCGGGCCATGATCGGCGAATGGGTGCGCGGTTATCTGCCCCGTGAGCGTGCGCTGATCACCCGCGTGGCGCAGGAAATGAACCGGCAGATCGCCAACTACATTCGCGGCAAGGTCATCGAGATCGTGATCTGTGGCGGTGTGACCTACATCGCCTTCGTCGCGCTTGGGCTCAACTATGCGGCGCTGCTGGCGTTGCTGGTCGGGGTGTCGGTGGTGGTGCCGTATGTCGGCGCGGTAGTGGTGACCGTGCCGGTGCTGCTGATTGCGTTGTTCCAGTGGGGCTGGAGCGATCAGTTCATCTATCTGATGGCGGTCTACGGGATCATTCAGACCCTGGATGGCAACGTGCTGGTGCCGTTGCTGTTTTCCGAGGCGGTCAACCTGCACCCGGTAGCGATCATCTGCGCGGTGCTGTTGTTTGGCGGGCTGTGGGGATTCTGGGGAGTGTTCTTCGCGATCCCGCTGGCGACGCTGTTCAAGGCAGTGCTGGATGCGTGGCCGCGCAAGGAGCCGGTGGTGGCTCCATTGCTTTAGAACCGAATTATTCGCTGAGGCTTATGGCCCCTTCGCGAGCAAGCCCGCTCCCACATTTGAAATGCATTCCAAATGTGGGAGCGGGCTTGCTCGCGAAGGCGTCAGTGAAAACGACGTAGAAATATCAGGCTTTATTCAGGGCCTGAGCAGCAGCCAGCACCGCATCCACATGCCCCGGCACTTTCACGCCGCGCCATTCCTGACGCAGTACACCGTTCTTGTCGATCAGGAACGTGCTGCGATCAACGCCCAGGTATTCCTTGCCGTACAGCTTCTTCAACTTGATCACGTCGAACAGCTGGCAGACGGCTTCGTCCTTGTCGCTGATCAGCTCGAACGGAAACTCCTGCTTGCACTTGAAATTCTCATGGGATTTCAGGCTATCGCGTGAAATGCCGAAGATTTCCGTGTTGGCAGCCTGAAACGCCGCGTATTGATCACGAAAACCCTGACCTTCGGTGGTGCAACCCGGGGTGCTGTCCTTCGGGTAGAAATAGATCACCACTTGCTTGCCCTTCAGGGCGGACAGGCTGACGGTCTGCCCGCTGGTGGCAGGTGCTTCGAAATCCGCAACCGGTTGGTCGATGACAACGGCCATGAAAGCTTCCTTACATTGGGTTTTGTGGGCGCCAAGGCTCGATCAGGGCATCCAGGTTCATTGCGTCGGCGAAATCCAGGAACTGGTCGCGCAGCCAGCTGATCTGGGTGCCGGCCGGCAGCGTCACGGTGAACGTGGCGTTGAGCATGGTGCCGCCGGTCTGTGGTGCCTGATAGGTATCGCAGGTCAGGTTTTCCAGCTCGACGTTGTGATCCATGAAGAACTGGCACAGCTCATTGATGATGTCCGGGCGATACGCCGAACTGACATAAGCCACATATGGCAAGGCCTGCGGGCGGTTTTCCAGCGCCGCGCTGCGCACCACGTTGACGGTAAAGGCGTGACGCTTGGCCAGGCCCGACAGGCTGCCTTCGAGGCGGGCCAACGCGTCCCAGCTGCCGGAGACTTCCAGCACCAGGGCGCTGCATTCGCCATGGCGAGTCAGGCGGGAGGTGACGACGGCGCAGCGATTTTCATGGCTGGCGCGGCACAGGACGTTAGTCAGCTCCATGGGGTTGGCGCCAAGGGCACTGATGACAAGGAATTGTTCGCGAACTGTGGGGGTGGACATGCAGCATTCCTAAAGCGATGAGCGGTCGGTAGGTCGATGGGCGTTGGCCGTCGGGATGAGTCTGCGCGTGCCCGTTCAGAAAGCCCCGGGCCGTGGCTCGCAATTCGCTCCAATAAAGGCGGAGCGTGCAGCAGCGACACTGGAACGGGGCCTGGGAGGCCGAAAGGGGAGGCTGGAACCCGGCGTACAAGCGGATCTGTACCGATCAAAGTCTGAAGGGTAGCGAAAACCGACGCCAAGGGGAATGGCGGCGCAGTACTTCGCTTGTGCAAGCATCTTGGCGCCAGTACCATTACCGCTCTCTTTTTCCGGCAGGAGCGGTTTCATGATTGCGGGCAGTATGGTGGCACTGGTCACTACCATGGATGCACAAGGGCGTCTTGACTGGGACAGCCTCAGCAAACTCTTGGACTACCATCTCAAGAACTGCACCAATGCCAATGTCTCGGT